>DATDAP010000601.1:0-9435 GCA_036525335.1 Microlunatus sp.
TCTGGGATGAGCAGTGGCGCGAGCTGCTGGCCACGGCCGAACGCTCCGTACGCCGCAGTCTCGCGGTGTCCAGCGAGTTCTCCGAGCTGACCTGGCCCGCCGACATCGGCATCGAGGGGGACCCGGTGGCCACCGCGTGGCAGCTCGCCGGGGTGGCACCCATCGGCCCCCTCGACCAGGTCGGGCTGCTCGCCTCGACGTCGGCCGAACAGCTGCTCGTCGGGCTGACCGAGTTGTGCGACGGCATCTCGTCGGATCTGACCGCTCCCTGGCCGGACGAGGCCTGAAGCGGATCAGTCGTCCAGGCGGACTGCTGGAAGGGTGTCAGGCAGCGGGGACACCGGTGCTGTCCCGGACCACCAACGTGATTTTTAGCAGCACCTGGCGCGGCTCTCGTTCAGCGTCGAGCAGCAGCTCACCGACCAGGCGCCCCTTGTCCAGGATCGGTTGGCGGACCGTGGTCAACCCGGCCTGCGCGGCCGCGTCGATGTCGTCGAACCCGGAGACGGACACGTCGCGGGGAGCCTCGAGACCACGGTTCCGCATGGCCTCCAGCACCCCCAGGGCAACGACGTCGCTGAGCCCGACGATCGCAGTGGGCCGGTCAGGTCCGTCGAGCAGGGCACCACCGGCCGCGATCCCGGAGTCCGGTGTGTTGTGACCGCCGGACACGATGACCAGCTCCTGCAACGCACTGGCGAGACCCTGCAGTCGGGCGCGGCAATCGGTGCAGGTGATGTCGTCGATCGACAGGCCGGTGCTGACCGTCCCGGCAGGGAAACCGGTGTCGGCGATCACGCCGACTCGGGTGTGACCGAGGTCGGCCAGGTGACGTCCCAGCACCGCGCCGGCCTCGACGTCGTCGATCGCCACCCAGGTGGAGTCCGGATCCGGGTCGATGTCGGTGCCGACGATCCTGATGCCGCGTGCCTTGGCCAGCTGGGTGGCCGGATGCAGGTTGCCGATGCACAGGATCGTCATCGCGTCGATGTTGGCCTGCCGAACGGCGGTCACGTCGGGTACGCCAGCATCGAGCCGCTGCGCCTCGTAGCCGATGGGCATCAGCACGAGCGACGTCTGTGACTTCTCCAGCACCTCGGTCACCGCGGTGAGGAAGCCGATCGCGTACGGGTCGGAGAACGCGTACGACAGCCGCTCGGTCAGCAGCACGCCGACCGCCTCGGCCCGCCCGCTGCGCAGCATCCGGGCGGCCGCATCCGGCCCGGCGTAGCCAAGACCGGCAGCCACGGCCAGGATCCGCTCCCGCAGCTCGGCAGACAGCTGATCCGGTCGGTTGTAGGCGTTGGAGACTGTGGAAGGCGACACTCCGACCGCCTCGGCGATCGTCTTCACCGTCACTTTGCCCACGCAGCCTCCGTCGTCGGCTGCAACGATACAGACTCGTGGTCGGACGCGGCAGCCCTCCATGCCGAGAAACCGCTTGCGAGGTGCTGAGTGACGCTCGGCACTCGACCTACGGAAACGCTTGCGCAATCGCTTTCGTTCCCCTAGAGTCTCGTGTCACGAGGTCCCTGGACAGCGGGCAAGTCCAGCCAGGTCACAGCCGGATCACAAGGTCCGGCAATTGCTGGCAAGGCGATTGACACCCCAAGTCCGGCCCTCGTAACCTCCGCTAGAAACCGTTTTCCACCACAACGACGAGGGAGAAACACGATGGGCGTGAACCGCAGGCAGTTCCTGCTCGGTGGCCTGGCCGCCGCAGCGACGACGATGGGTCTGGTGGGCTGCGCCCCCGGCTCCAGCAACAGCGGCGGTGGAGGGGGGGGTGGCGCCGAGGGCGCCGTCGATCTGAAGTTCGCGTACTGGAGCAACGAGCTCCGCACCAAGAACACGACCGCGGCCATCGACGCGTACATGAAGGCCAACCCCGATGTGAAGATCGCGCAAGAGCCTGGTGAGTTCGGTAGCTACTGGGACAAGCTCGCCACCCAGACCGCCGGCGGCCAGTCTCCGGACGTCATCCAGATGGACATGAACTACATCGGCGAGTACGGAAACCGCCAAGCCCTGCTCGATCTGTCCAAGGTCGACACCTCGAAGTTCACCGAAGGCACGGTCGACTCCGGCAGGATCAACGATCAGCTGGTGGGAATCAACGCGGGCGTGAACAGCGTCTTGTTCTTCGCGAACCCGGCGATCTTCGAGAAGGCGAAGATGGACGTCCCGGATGACACGACCTGGACGTGGGACCAGCAGATCGAGATAGCTGCCGAGGTCGCCTCCAAAGCGAAGGTGACGTTCGGGATGGCCATGCCGTACAACCAGGATGGCATGTTCGGCGCGTTCCTGCGTCAGAACGGCAAGGAGCTGTTCACCCCAGACGGTTTGGCATTCGAGGCCGCCGATGCCAAGGCCTGGTTCGATCTGATGGTCAAGGCCCAGAAGGCGGGGGCCATCGGATCGCCGCAGCAGATCAGCGAGGAGGCGGCCAAGCCGCTCGACCAGAGCGCGCTCGCCGTAGGGTCGGCCGCGATGCAGGTTTCGAACACCAATCAGCTGCCGGCCTACACCAAGGCGGCCGGGACCGAGTTGGCGATGCTCCGGTTCCCGAGCCTGACCGGCAAGGCGACCGACCGCAAGGCCTGGTACAAGGCGTCGATGTTGTGGTCGGCGTCGGCCAAGACCAAGAACCCGGATGCCGTCGTCGCCCTGATCGACTGGTGGGTGAACTCGCCCGAGTGCGCCGCGATCAACCTGGCCGAGCGCGGTGTTCCCTGTAACACCGAGATCCTGGCGGAGATCACGCCGAAGCTGGACGCGGTGCAGCAGACGGTGGTGAAGTACATCCAGGACATCAAGCCCGAGGTTGCCAACACCCCGATCCCCCCGCCGCCCGGGGGCGGCACGACGATCCAGGCACTCCTGCTGCGCTACGAGACGGATGTGCTCTTCGGTAAGTCGAGCACCGGCGACGCCGCGCAGAAGTTCGTGGACGAGCTCAAGTCGAACCTGCAGGGCTGAGTCGTGAGTGCCATCTCCGAGCTCTCCAATCTCAAGGTCGACAAGGCCAAGACACCGGAGGAGAAGCGGGCCCGGCGGAAGGAGGCGGGCCGGGACAACAAGGCGGGCTACCTGTTCATGTTGCCGTGGCTGATCGGGGTGGTGGTGATCACCATCGGCCCGCTGCTGGCCTCGCTCTACCTGTCGTTCACCCGGTACAGCCTGATCCAGCCACCGGAGTGGATCGGTATCGAGAACTACGTCCGGATGTTGACCGACGCGAGGCTGCACAAGTCGCTCCAGGTGACGTTCACCTACGTCGTCATCGGCGTTCCGCTGCAGCTGATCGTGGCTCTCGGCATCGCCATCCTGCTCAACGAGGGCATGAAGGGTCTGGCGTTCTATCGCTCGATCTTCTACCTGCCGTCCATGTTGGGGGCCTCAGTCGCCATCGCGGTGTTGTGGCGGCAGATGTTCGGCATCGACGGCCTGGTCAACCAGGTCCTCCGGGCCATCGGCATCAACTCCCAGATCGGCTGGATCTCCGACCCGGACTACGCCCTGTGGTCCCTGATCCTGCTGCACGTGTGGACCTTCGGCTCACCGATGGTGATCTTCCTGGCCGGTTTGCGGCAGATCCCGGGCATGTACTACGAGGCGGCGTCCGTGGATGGCGCCACCCGGTGGACGAAGTTCACCAAGATCACCCTGCCGCTGCTGTCACCGATCATCTTCTTCAACCTGGTGCTCCAGATCATCGGCGCCTTCCAGTCGTTCACCCAGGCCTTCGTGGTCTCGGGGGGCACGGGTGGTCCGTCGGACTCGACCCTGTTCTACGCCCTGTATCTGTACCAGCGTGGTTTCGGACAGTTCCAGATGGGTTATGCCGCGGCGATGGCCTGGGTGCTGGTCGTCATCGTCGGGGCCTTCACCGCGATCAACTTCTTCCTCTCCAAGTATTGGGTGTTCTACGATGACTGAGCTCCAGACCCGTACCGAATCCGCCATCCCGCCCACCGGCATCGATCACGAGGCGGTCCACCGGGAGAACGTTCGGCGCTCCCGCGTCCGGTCCGTGCTCAAGCACACGGCGCTGATCGCCGTCGGACTGATCATGATCTACCCGCTGCTCTGGCTGGTGGTCAGCTCGTTCCGGCCCACCGAAGTGATCTTCCGCACCCCGGGCCTGTGGCTCGGCGACCTGACGTTGGCGAACTACACCAAGGGCTGGTTCGCCCTCTCGTACCCGTTCACGCAGTACATCGTCAACTCCACCATCGTGGTGATCGGCGCGGTCGCCGGCAACCTGTTCGCGTGCTCCCTGGCGGCCTACGCCTTCGCCCGCTTGAAGTTCCGGTTCAGGACCCTGTTCTTCTCGATCATGTTGATGACCCTCATGTTGCCCGTCTACGTCCTCGTCGTGCCGCAGTACATCGTGTTCAATGCGCTGGGCTGGGTGAACACCTTCGTGCCCCTGATCCTGCCGAAGTTCCTGGCCACCGACGCGTTCTTCGTCTTCTTGATGGTGCAGTTCATCCGCGGCATCCCCCGCGAGCTGGACGAAGCGGCACGCATCGACGGTTGTGGGCACTGGCGGATCTTCAGCCGGGTCCTCCTGCCGCTGATGGGGCCGGCGATCGCCACGACAGCGATCTTCACGTTCATCTGGACCTGGAGCGACTTCTTCACGCCGCTGATCTACTTGACCGATCCGATCAGCTACACGGTGCCCGTCGCGCTGCGTTCCTTCCTGGACTCCACCGAAGGCAGCAACTGGGGCGCGATGTTCGCGATGTCGGTCGTCACGCTGATCCCGTTGTTCCTGGTGTTCCTGTTCGGCCAGCGGTTCCTGGTCAAGGGCATCGCGACCACTGGCGGCAAGTAGCCCGAGACGGGCTCACCGAGCCGGCCTTGAGCCAGGCGGCCCCTGACCTGCACCACGCCCGCAGGTCAGGGGCCGTTTGCCGTTCCCCGGTTCAGTTGTTCGCCAGGATCCGGGGCCGGTCCCGCGCTGCCCCGCCGTACGACGTGGGGACTCAGCACCAGAGTCGGTCCCGGCGGTCGGCCGGACAGCAGGTCCCACATTCGCTGCCACGCCTGCTCGCCCATCTCGGCGACGGGCACCGCCGCGGTGGTCAGGGGCGGGGTGACGTACCGGGCGAACGGGATGTCGTCGAAGCCGACCACCGACATCGCGGCAGGGATCGCGATCCCTGCTTCGGTCAACGCGCTGATCAGTCCCATGGCCACCAGGTCGTTGAACGCGAGCACTCCGGTGACGCCCGAGGCCGCGATGGCCCCGGCCGCGTCGTACCCGTCGGCGAAGTTCACCCCACACGCCCGGATCTCCACGATGAGGTCGGGATGCGCCACGAGGAACGCGTCCAACGCCGCCAGTCGACGCGTGTTGGACGCGCTCTGGGGTGCCCCGGCCAGGAACATCAGCGACCGGTGCCCGTCGGCGTACAGCAGCTCCAGCAGCCCGGTCAGTCCCACCCGGTAGTCCGCGGTGACCACCGGGGTCCCGGTGTCGGCCGACAGCTCCCGGTTGACCACCACCACCGGCCGCAGGGACGTCAGCAGCTGCTCGAGATCCGGCTCGGCCGTCCGGGGCGCGACGAGCACCAACCCGTCGCAGCGTCGACGGGTCTGCCGAGCGAGCACCATCTCATCGGCCACGGACTCCGCAGAGTCGGCCACCAGGACGTGGAAGCCGTTCCGCGCCGCCGCGTGGCTGAGCCCCCGCAACACGCCGTGGAAGGTGGGGTTGCCGAGGTCGGGCACCACGACGGCGACCGTGTTGGTGCGGCCGAGCACGAGGCTCCGGGCCAGCGGGCTGGGGGAGTAGTCGAGCTCGCGGGCCGCCATCCGGACGCGCTCGGTCATCTCCTCGTCGACCGTGCGGGTGCCGTTCATCACCCGCGACACGGTTGCCGGCGACACGCCCGCTCGAGCCGCTACGTCGGCGATGGTCGCCGGGCGTGTCGGGCAAGAGCTGCTCACGGACTCATCGTGCCCGATCAGGCGAGTGGTAGCCGACGCTGCGGGTCGGCGGCGCGCGCCTGGGCGAACGCGGCCTCGAGTCCGTCGCGTACCGCGGCGAACGGAAGGGCCCAGGTTCCGCGTGCCTCGGTGTCCTCGAAGCGCACCGCCAACCCCGCCAGCCGACTGATCTCACCGGAGACCGCGGCGACCCGACCTCGCTGCTCGAAGATCGCCTCGCGGTTCAGTGGTCCACCGTGGCCGGGCAGGATCATGGTCGTGTCGGTGGTCAGCCCGATCAGACCATCGAGGGTGGCCGGCCACTCGTGGGCGAACGAGTCCGGTCCGTACGACGGCGGGCCGCTGGACTCGACCAGGTCGCCGGCGAACACCACGTCCGAGCCCGGCACGACCACCACGAGATCACCCTCGGTGTGACCACGACCCAGGTGCACAGCCTCCACCCGTACGCCGCCGCCCAGGTCGACGGACGTCGCCACGGCGACTTCGCGGTTCGGCCGGACGAGCTCGGTCGGGTCGACATCGAGCCGGCATGCATCGGTGCAGGCGTCCGGGGAGAGCAGCCGCTCGCCGACCGACTCGTGGGCGATCGCGATCGGCGCGCCGAGTCCGGCGAGACCGAAGGAGTGGTCGTAGTGCCAGTGGGTCAGCACCGCCGCCGCCAGGGGCAGCGGCGTCACCGCCGCGATCTCGTCCCGCAGCCACCGACCCTGCTCGGGTGTGGCGCCGCAGTCGACGACCAGGGCCGCCTCGGAGCCGACCACCAGACCCACGGTCAGCTCGGCCGGGCCGCCCTCGAACACGAAGGGGACCAGCGCGACGTACACGTGGTCGGCCACCGCGGTGAACGGGCCGGGTCGCTGGGTCATGGGACTAGACTGGCACTCGCTTTGCCCGAGTGCCAACGATGCCCCGTCGCGAGCGGCGGCGTAGCGTAGCGCCCGGCTTGTTTGGACCGAGGAGAGAGCAAACACGCTCTTCGTTTGCGAACGACGAGGGAAGACCGAGCCAATCGGCGCGCAGTGGAGCAGCGAGTGACGACTAGCACAGGAGAGAGCGTGGACGACCGCAAGCTGCAGGTGCTGCGCGCGATCGTCACCGACTACGTCTCCAGCCAGGAGCCGGTCGGTTCCAAGGCTCTCGTCGAGCGGCACAACCTCGGTGTCTCCCCGGCCACCGTCCGCAACGACATGGCGGCACTCGAAGAAGAGGGGTACATCACTCAGCCACACACCAGTGCCGGCCGGATCCCGACCGACAAGGGCTATCGGCTGTTCGTCGACCGGCTCGGATCGGTGAAGCCGCTCTCGCCCGCCGAGCAGCGCGCCATCCAGACGTTCCTGTCGGGTGCCCTGGATCTCGACGACATCCTGCACCGGACGGTCCGGCTGCTCGCCCAGGTCACCCAGCAGGTCGCGATCGTGCAGTATCCGACGCTCAGCCACGCGGAGGTCCGGCACGTCGAGCTGGTCTCGCTCTCCAGCCAGCGACTGCTCGTCATCCTGATCACCTCCTCGGGCCGGATCGAGCAGCGGGTGGTCGAGATCGAGCACACCGACGACGAGCTCACCCGGGTGCGGTCGTTGTTGAACGCGGCAGCGGTCGATCAAGTGTCCACCCAGGCCGCAGCGCGGCTCGGGCAGCTGCTGTCCGAGCTGCCGGCCGCGATCTCGCCGATCGGACAGGGCTGCATCGCGACCCTGCTCGACATGCTCGGCAAGGACGCCTCCAGCCGCGTGGTGGTGGGTGGGATGCCCAACCTGACCCGGTTCGGTGACGAGTTCGAGACGACGGTACGGCCGGTGCTGGAGGCGTTGGAGGAACAGGTCGTGCTGCTGAAGCTGATGGGCGAGGCGACCTCCACCGACATCGTCACCGTGCGCATCGGCCGCGAGAACCCGTACGCGGAGCTGCAGTCGACCTCTCTGGTCGCCAGCGGCTACGGCACGGCGGTGGACAGCTGGGCCACGCTCGGCATCGTCGGTCCGACCCGGATGGACTACCCCTCGACCATCGCCTCGGTCCGGGCCGTGGCCCGGTACGTCGGTCGCTTCCTGGCCGAGGGCTGACCGGCGCACACCCCACGAATCCCTACGACGACATCTCAGAGAACATGGACACGATGAGCACCGACTACTACGAGATCCTCGGGGTGCCCCGCGAGGCGAGCCCCGAGCAGATCAAGAAGGCCTATCGCCAGCTGGCGATGAAGCTGCATCCCGATGTGGCCACCGAGGCCGACGCCGGCGAGCGGTTCAAGAAGGTCGCGGAGGCGTACGAGGTGCTCGGCGACGCCAAGAAGCGCGACCTGTATGACCGCGGTGGCGACCCGCTCGGCGGCGGCATGGGTGGCGGCGGCTTCAACGGTGGTTTCGGGACTGCCGGCGGCGGCTTCGACTTCACCAACCTGGTGGACGCGATGTTCGGCCAGCAGACCGCCCGGGGTCCGCGGTCGCGCGTGCGTCGCGGTCAGGACGCTCTGGTCCGGCTCGAGCTCGAGCTCGCCGAGGCGGCGTTCGGCACCACCAAGCCGCTCCGCGTCGACACCGCCATGCTCTGTCCGCGCTGCAGCGGCTCCGGAGCCCAGGAGGGCTCGAAGCCGGTCAAGTGCGCCACCTGCCACGGCCAGGGCGAGGTCACCCACGTACAGCGCTCGTTCATCGGCGACATCCGGACGACCAGCCCGTGCCCGACCTGTCGCGGCTACGGCACGATGATCCCGAATCCCTGTGTGGAGTGTTCCGGCGACGGACGGGTCCGGTCCAACCGCACGATCAACGTCAAGATCCCGGCCGGGGTCAGTTCCGGCAATCGCATCCACCTCGCCGCGCACGGCGAAGTCGGACCCGGTGGCGGACCGGCGGGTGACCTCTACGTGGAGCTCGACGTGGCGCCGCACGAGGTGTTCCAGCGCGACGGCGACAACCTGGAGATGGTGCTGCGGATCCCGATGACGGCCGCCGCCCTCGGCACCGAGATCCGGGTGGAGACGCTCGAGGCTGATCTGGAGGACGCGGACGAGGATGCCGCCGCGACGACCATCACCGTGCCGCCGGGCACCCAGTCGGGCACTCGGATCGCGCTGGACGGCCGGGGTGTGCCGCGGCTGCGGTCCCACGGGCGCGGCCAGCTCGGCGTCACGCTGCTGGTCCAGACCCCGACCAAGCTCGACAAGGAGCAGCGCGAGCTGCTCCGCCAGCTGTCCGAGCTCCGCGAGGAGACCACGGTCGAGGGTGCGGTGCAGAAGCACAACCAGGGCTTCTTCGGTCGGCTGCGGGACGCGTTCGCCGGCCAGTGAGCTCCGACCCGGTCTTTCACACCGAGCTGCCCGACCCGCTGCCACGACCGGGAGAGCACGTCCTGCTGGACGGGCCGGAGGGTCGGCACGCCGCGGTCGTCCGACGGATCCGTACGGGCGAGACGGTGCTGCTGGCCGACGGCACCGGCCGCGCCGTCACCGGGCTGGTCGTG
>DATDAP010000602.1:0-22056 GCA_036525335.1 Microlunatus sp.
ATGAGCCAGGTGAGGCGAATCTCGCACCCGAAGCAGTCCGTCACGCCGGCCGGTCTGCCCTGCGAACCGGACGGTGACCGGTGGGCGCCCACGGCCTCCACCAGCCGCTGGTACCGATCGTCAGTCGTGTGCAGGGCCGCCGCCTGCCCACTCTCCGGGTTGACCATGATCACGCTCGTCGGTCCGCCGGCCCAGGCCGAGCCGAACGAACACCACAGCAGGGTGATCGTCAACGCCAGTCCGGTGATCGCGGTCCTGCCGCGGCTGCCTCGTGTGATCATCACAGCTCCCTCGTCGGTGGACTCTTCACTCCTCCTACACCGCCCATCGGACTCTGGTTCAGCGCAGGGACTCGGCGATCACCCGTGCGTCCTGCAGCCTGAGAACTCCCTCCAGTCGGGCGGTGGTGCGGGGCTCGGCGAGCATGGGTTGCCAGACCAGACACGGTCCCGAGACCCGGGCGGTCTCCCGCCGCTCGACCCCGGCCCGGTCGACGTACGCGATCTCGTGCGGATCGGCCAGCCAGGCGGCGTCGGTGCCGTCGACCTCGGTCGGCGTCACGTGTGACCAGTTCTGTTTGAGGAACACCCACGACATGGTGCCGTCGAACTGGTCGAGGTGAACCGACCGACCGGCCGTCGTCCAGTCCATGCCCACGACCCTGCCGTCGTCGGACACCGTGACCCGGTCCGGTTCACCCAGCGCGGACGGCACGCCGACCGAAAAGTCCACGGCAGTCTGAGCCTCCTCCACCGTGACCTCCCGACCGGAGAGTGGTGAGGCGGACGGCACACCTGCGCGCGGATCCGTCGAGGGCGGGGGCGGCGCGCCGGTCCGGATCATCACCCCACCGATCCGCAGCCACTGGGACACCGCGGCGCGGACCTGCGGGGTGAGCGCCGAAAGGAGCAGCACGGCGATCAGCACGGCAGCCGCCAGGCGACGCCGCCTTGCCCGCAGCCACCGCCACCAGCCCGGCGACCGCCGACGAGCACCGCCAACGGCCTGCGCCGGGGTGGCCGGCGCCACGGCGGCCAGCACCTCGGCGGCGAGATCGTCGGGGACCGGCTCGATCCTGAGCGTCCGACCGGCGCGGATCAGCTCGGCCTCGAGCATCTCGTCCTCAGTCATCGGTCACCACCGCGCGCAGCCTGCCCAGGGCGCGATGCAGCCGGGACTTCACGGTGCCGGGCCGCAGACCGAGGGTGGCCGCCGTCTCCTTCTCGGACAGCTCCAGCAGGTAGCGGCAGACGACCACCTCGCGCAGCTCCGTCGGCAGCCGCCTGACGCTGCCGAGCAGGTGGTCGCGACGGGCGGAGTCGATGACCTCGTCCGCGACGTCGGACACCGGCCAGGAAAGGGTCACATCGGCTTCGCGAGCTGCGCGCCGCCCGCGGGCGCGGCGGCTGTTGAGGGTCAGGCGACGGACGATCGTCAGCAGCCACGGCCGGAACTCCTCACCTGGTCGGAAGCGGGGCAGGGCCTGATGCGCCCGGATGAAGGCCTCCTGCACGACGTCGTCGGCTTCGTCCGCCGCACCCCACAGCACGGCCATCCGCTTGGCCATCGGGGCATGCCGACGGACCAGATGGCCGTACGCCGCCAGGTCACCGCCCAGCACCAGAGCCACCAGGCGCGTGTCGGGTGTCTCGGCAATGAGCGGTCCTCACGTCGGGTTGTTCCATCTGTCCTACACCGCCGTCGACCACGTGGTTCTCCTCAGGTCCCCGTCGGCACGGTGTCGGCAGCCCCCGGCACAGGGGCGGACTGTCAAGATGGGTGGGGCGCTGCGCCAGGCAGCGCCGGCGGACACGGAGCCGGAGGCTGGAAATCGATGAGCGGGTTGCTCGAGGTGATCGCGCTGCAGGCCGCCGACGCGGAGCGGGCCGAGGCCGGTGGTGCGGACCGGATCGAGCTGGTCGGCACCATGGCCAGCGACGGGTTGTCGCCCGAGCCGGCCCTGGTCGGTCAGGTGCGGCGCGCGACGACTCTGCCCATCCGGGTGATGCTGCGGTTGCGCGAGGGATTCGGTACCGACGGCGGCGAGGTGACTCGATTGCAGGGGCTGCTGTCGTCGTATCGCTCGGTCGGCGCCGACGGCGTCGTCCTCGGGTTCCTCAACGCCCACACGGAGATCGACGCCGGGGTCGCGCTGGAGATCGTCGGTCAGGAACCCGACTTCGGGTGGACCTTCCATCGGGCCGTCGACTCCTGCTTCGCCACCGACAAGGCATGGCGGACCCTGCGGACGCTGCCGGGACTGGATCAGGTGCTCACCGCAGGGTCGGCCCGCGGCGTGACCGAGGGTCTGGACGAGCTGGTGCTCCGCGCCCGGATCGACCAGTTCGCCCGGAACGTGATCATGGCCGGCGGTGGTCTGCTGCCCGAGCACGTGCCGTGGCTGGCCCGAGCCGGCGTACGCGCGTTCCACATCGGTTCGTCGGCGCGGCCCCTGGGCTCGTGGAAGGCCTACGTGGACGCCGACCTGGTCGGGACCTGGCGGCGCCTGATCGACGACGCGACCCGCCGGGCCGAGCCGGCCTGATCTTCGTCGTGGGGATCTTCATCGACCCGCCGACGTGGCCTGGTCACGGTCGGCTCTGGTCGCACCTGATCAGCGACACCTCCTACGTGGAGCTCCACGATTTCGCCACGTCACTGGGGATCCCGCCGCGCGCCTTCGAGCGGGACCACTACGACGTGATCGCCGAGCGGTACGAGGCCGCCGTGGCGGCCGGAGCACAGCGGGCCGGCTCGCGGGAGATCGTGGCCATGCTGCACCGGGCCGGTCTGCGACGTCGGCACCGTTCGGTGCTCGCTCCGCCCTTGGGGCGGGTCTGGCCGCGTCCGCTCGTATCGGGTGATCTGGTGGCGGTGGTGGCTCCGTCCGGGCCGGTGGCCGCCGATCGACTGGCGGGCGGCGTGGCCCTGGTCGAGTCGTGGGGGCTCCGGGTCCGGCTGTCGCCGCGCGTGCTGAGCACGTACGAGCCCTTGCCGTACCTGGCCGCCGATGATCATGCTCGGGCGGACGAGTTCGCCGCCGCCTGGACCGATCCGGCGGTGGCGGCGGTCTGGGCGGCGCGCGGTGGCTACGGAGCACAGCGGATGGCCGACCTGGTCGACTGGCCGGCGTTGCGGGCGGCGGGACGCAAGGCCTTCGTGGGGTTCAGCGACATCACGGCGCTGCACTCCCGACTGGGCCGCGACCTCGACCAGGTGACGGTGCACGGACCCGTCCTCGGGTCGGTCGGACAGCTCGACGACGCGGACTCGGTGGCCGCGCTGCGCACGTTGATCATGGAACGGCCCGGGTCGGGGACGGTGCTGGTGGAGGGCCGGAGCGTGGTGCCGGGCGCCGGCCAGGGCCGACTGGTCGGCGGCAACCTGTCCTTGATCGCCGCCGACGTCGGGGTGGAGCCGCCCCCGGAGGTCTCGGCGATCGCGGTGTTCGAGGACACCGGCGAGGACGGCTACCGGATCGACCGGATGCTGACCCAGCTGCTCCGGTCCCGCTGGTTCGACCAGGTGACCGGGGTGGTGGTGGGCGAGTTCGGTGAGGCGCCCGGGGCCCCGCCCGGTTCGGCCGAGTTGGCTGCGACGGTGATCGCCGATCGGCTGGAGCGACTTCGGATCCCAGTGATCACTGATGTCGCCGTGGGTCACGGCGCCCGCAACCTCGCCCTGCCGCTGGGTGCCGCGGTGACCCTGGCGGCGGGCCCACCCGGCACCCCTGGCACCCTGACCCTCGCGTCCTCCTGAGCGCGTTTTGTGCCGATCTCGTCGACTATTCGTGTTCTCGGCACAAAAGGCCTGATGGGGGCGGGGTCAGGCGGGGGGCGGGGAGGGCGGTCAGGCCGCCAGGGCGGCGGGCAGCGGGGCGGAGTGGACCACCACCAGCGACGTGACGGCGCGGGTCAGGCAGACGTAGAGACGACGTAGACCGGTGGTCTCGTCGGGTTCGCCGGCGACGATGTCGGCCGGCTCGAGCAGCACCACGTGGTCGAACTCCAGGCCTTTGGCCAACGACGCGGGAACCAGATCCACCCGGACGTCGAAGATCTGCGCGTCCTCGCCCAGCAGGTCGTAACGGAGGCCGGCCTTCTCCAGCGTCTTGCGAACGGTCGGAACGGCGGCGTCGGGCACGATCACCCCGACGGTGCCCTCGCGATCCAAGGCCTGGGTCGTCGCGGTGATCAGATCCGCGCCCACTCGTGAGCTGAGGCGCAGATCCAGCGCTCCGCGGTTGCGTCGGACCGAATGTGGCGGAGTGAGCTGCGGGGCGATCCGGGGCAGCAGCCGGGCGGCGAAGTCGATCACCGCACCCGGCACCCGGAAGCCGGCGACGAGTTCCTCCACCTCCGCCTCCGGATGGCCGAGATGCCTCATCGAGTCCGCCCAGGACGAGGTCCCCCACGGGGTGGTGGCCTGAGCCAGATCGCCGAGCACCGTGACCGACCCGGTGCTGGCTCGGCGGCCGACCGCGCGCAGCTGCATCGGGGACAGGTCCTGCGCCTCGTCGAGGATCACGTGGCCCAGACTCGGAGTCCGGTTGGTCAGATCCGCCGTCTCGTCGATCAGGACGACATCCGCCAGGGACCAGCGCGCGGACGCGACACTGCGCGCCGGCTTGGGCATCATGATCAGCTGTTGTTCTTCCGGAGTGAGGATCCCGACCGCCGCGGTGGCGAGGAACTCCGCATCGGTGAGCAACCGGAGCACCAGCTTGACCGGGTCGACCTTGGGCCAGAGCAGATCCGCGTACGTCTTCACGGGCTTGCTGCGGGCGACCGCGTTCTGCACCCGGTCGTCGGGGGAGTCGCCGGCCGTCTCCATCCGGACCAGCACCTGGTGCGCGAGTCGCTGCGGCAGCATCGTCCGCCCGGCTTCGTACCTGACACCCCGTTGGGTGAGCTCGTCGACGATCTCGGTCGCCAGATAGCTGCCCACCCGCCACTGGTACGCCCCCCGCGGCACCACCAGAGCCTCGCTCGGTCGACCGACGTGCCCCCAAACTGCCCGGCGCAGCACGTCCGCCATCCGCGCATCGCCCTTGATCAACGCGGCCGGCACCAGGTCGAGACCGCGGATCACGGCGCCGGTGGCCGCAGTGACGAGGGAGGACACCGTCGCCTGGGTGGCATCGATCTCGCCCAGGGCGGGCAGCACGTCCCCGATGTAGGAGAGGAAGCTGTCGTTCGGCCCGACCACCAGCACCCCGGAACGGGCGAGCTGGTCCCGATAGGCGTACAGGAGGTAGGCGGCGCGATGCAACCCGACCGCGGTCTTGCCGGTGCCGGGGGCCCCCTGGATGCATAGCGAATCGATCAGCCGGGCCCGGACGATCCGATCCTGCTCCGGCTGGATGGTGGCCACGATGTCGCGCATCGGCCCGGTCCGTGGCCGCTCGATCTCGGACTCCAGGATCTCCGACTCCAGCCCCGATACGCCCCCGATCGTGGTGAGGTCCTCGTCCTCGTACGCGGTCAGCTGTCCGTGTGAGAAACCGAACCGGCGGCGCGACCGGACGCCCATCGGCTCGCCGGGTCGGGCCTGGTAGAAGGGCAGCGACATCGGCGCGCGCCAGTCGATCACCAGCGGCTCGCCACCGATCTCGCCGGTAACGTGGCGTCGACCGATGTAGAGGGTCTCGTCCAGCTCGCCGCCCAGGCTGGTGTCGTAGTCGAGGCGTCCGAAGAACAACGGGACCCCGGGGTCGTCCTCCAGGGCCTTCATCCGGCGGTAGAGGACCTGTTTCAGGTGCTCGGTGGAGACGTGGTCGCCACCGATGGCCGTCAGCCCGGCCGTGTGCTCGCGCATCCGGAGCAGGGCGGCGCGCGCCTCATCGAGATGGCGTCGTTCGTGAGCCAGCGCCGTATCGGTCTCGTCGGGCACGCCGGGGGCGGATTCTGGGGCGGGCATGCGGCGGCCTCCGATGACTCGGCGGGTGGTGAGGGGCCGGGTCAAACTAGCAGAGTCCGAAGCCGCCGTCACCCGGGTTTCTTCGTCGTCCGGCGCTGACGAGAGCCTGGTCCGGCGGGCCCGTCAGACGGTCCGGTCCGTACGCTGACGGACGTGAGCGACGACAGCGGCCGCAAGTACGTGATCCCCGACGATCCGGCCGACCGACCCGTAAGGACCCGGCGGGCGGTGCGGGTGATCGTGGTCGGACCCGAGGACCGGGTGCTGCTGTTCGAGGACAGTGATCCAGGCATCGGTGGTGTGACCTGGTGGGTGACCCCGGGTGGGGGGATGGATCCCGGCGAGACCGAGCGACGGACCGCGGTCCGCGAGATCGCGGAGGAGACCGGGTACCTGCTCGAGGAGGCGGAGCTGGTCGGGCCGCTGGCCACCCGCTACGCCGTCCACGGCTATTCCGACCAGGTGCTGGAGCAGCAGGAGACGTTCTATCTGGTCCGGGTCACGGCGTTCGCGGTCGACATCTCCGCGCACACCGAGGAGGAGCAGATCACCCTGCAGGGCCACCGCTGGTGGACGCGGTCCGAGATCGGGGCGGGAGGCGCGTGGATCTGGCCCGCCCAGCTGCTCGAGCTGTGGGACCGGGCAGGTGATCCGGACCTCCCGCCCCTCGAGCTGGGTCGCCAGGAGGAGTCCACTGTCCCGGTCTAGCGGGTTGCTGGGTCGGTCAGCGAGGGCCGCCGCCGCCACCCATGCCGCCGGCGGCCGCCTCATCTGCGGTGACGGTGGCGACCGAGGTGCCCGATCCGAGCTCGCCGCCGGCCGCAAGGCCACCCGTCGTGTCGCCGGAGGCGGTGCCGCCGGTGTGGACCGTGTACGCGTCGCCCGACGTGATGCCGGCGGTCGAGACGACCACGTTCTGCACCGTCTTGGCGGTGGTGTACGTGGCGATCACCTCGTTGTCGGCGTTCACGATCTGGATCACGGTGCCGGCCTCGACGGCATTGTCCAACGTGGCGGAAACCCAACCCTGCTTCGAATCCGCACTCGGCGAGACGACCATCCCGGAGCTGCCGGCCGCGACCAGGGTGCCACCGTCGACGGTGAAGTCGCCGTTCACGTCGAGAGCGCCGTTGCCGCTGTTCGTCGGACCGGCGACTACCACCGTGCCACCGGTCATGAACGCGGTGCCGTTGGAATCGAGACCGTCACCCTCGGCGCCGACAACCAGGGTGCCGCCGGTGATGGTGAGCGAGTAGTCGCCGACCTCCTCGCCACCACCCAGGCCGCCACCCCGGGCACCGCCCTGGTCATCTGTGGCCTGGTCGTCGGCGGTGCCCGTGGCGGTGCTGTCCGTGGTGCCGCCGGCGGCGTTCACCCCGTCGTCGCTGGACGTTACCGTGGTGTCGCCACCGGCGATGGTGATGTGCGCCGCCTCCAGGCCCTCGACCGAGGAGGTGACGTCGACGGTGCCGGCACTGACCACCAGCTCATCCTCGGCGTGCACCGCGTCGTCGGCGCTGGCCACGCTGACCTTCGCCCCGGACAGCGCCGTGGATCCGTTGCTGTGCAGAGCATCGTCGCTGGAGTCGACCGTGATGGCGCCCGCCTGCAGGACGGTGAGCACACCCGACTTCAGCCCCTTGGTGGAGTCCTCGTCGTTCTTCGTCTCGGTGTGACCGCCGCCGGTCGTGGCACTGACGGTACCGCCGGTGACCACCAGGTCGGTGGCCGCATCGATGCCGTCGCCGGCGGTGGCGGTCAGGGTGAGCGTGCCGCCGGAGATGTCGACGTACCCGGCGGTAGCGTCCTCGTCGTTGTCGGCCTTGATGGCGTCGCCGCCGGAGGTGACGGTGATCGCGCCGTCGGAGACGACCACGTAGTCCTTGCCGCGGATCCCGTCGTCCTTCGCGGTCACGATCACGGTGCCCGAGGCGATCACCAACCCGTCGGTGCTGGCGATCCCGTCGTTCCCGTTGCCGTTCACCGTCAGCGATCCCGACCCGGCCAGGGTGAGGTCGGCGGAGCTGTAGAGGGCGGCGTTGACGTCGGCGTCGTCGGCGTAGCTGGCCGTGTCGCTGAGGGTGTTCTCGCTGCCGTCCGCAATGATCATGGTGACCTCGTCGGCGGTGGTGGCGGCGATCGCCGCACCGGTGTTGCTGGAGATGTCGACACCGTCGAGCACCACGGTGACGTGCGCGTCGGCCGCGTCGATGACCACCTGACCGTCGGTCAGGGAACCGGACAGGACGTACGTGCCCTCGGCGGTGATCGTCACCGTCGAGTTGTCGATCGTCACGTTCTTGCTGCCGTCGCCGGACGCCTGCGCGCTGTCCCCGTCGAGGGTGATGGTGGTGGCGGTCTTGGCGTCGTAGGTGGTGTCGTCGGCCGAGTGGGCATCCTTGTCGGCAGCCAGCACCTCGGCGGCGGTCTGAGCGGCCGAGACGGTGACGGCCGACGTGGTCGATGCGGTGTCACCGCTGGCGGCGGCACCGCAGCCAGCCAGGCTGCCGACTCCGAAGACGGCGAAAGCGGCCAGTCCGGTGATCCGGCGGCGGGCGGTGGTGATCATGAGATGAGTTCCTTCGTGGTCAGCTGTCGGGTGAGCAGAGAGTGCCAGCGGTGGGCCGGCAGCTCGGGTCGCAGGGCGGCGAGGCCGGTGCCGAACTTGGAGATCGAGCAGGGGCGGTGCTGGTACGCCCAGAGCGCCCGGTCCATCTCGGCCGCGGCGCCGGGGCACTTGGTCTCGACCACCGCATACCCGTCGAGCCGGCGCTGGGCGCTGCCGTCCGGGAGGGTCCAGGTGAGACCGGAGTCGATGGTGACCCGGCTCCCGCTCTGCGTAAGGAACAGGGTGGACCGGTGGTAGTTCGTGATCAAGGACGGGCTGAGGTCGTCGGCTGAGTGGAGACCACGAGTGCCGGTCTGCACCAGCGCCGCGTACGCCTCCGCGCGATCCTGTCGAGCGAGGCTCTCGCCGTCGCCCTCGTACGGAACTCGCTGCTTGACGGTGGTGCCCCGCGGACCGCGGGTCTTCACCTCCAACAGGTGCAGCCCGCTGTCCAGGTAGCTGCGGGTTCTGATCTTGAAGCGGCGCCGCCTGCGGAGCGCGGTGAGGCGGTAGGCCAGCAAGTCGGCGGTGTCGAAGTAGACCGACCGGTAACCGAACTGACGGCGGTCACCGATCTGCAGCACCCGGGTGGCGCACGGCAGCACATCGAGCACCTGGTCCAGCGCTCTCGTGGGCAGCAGGTACTTGCGATCGATCCGTGTCAGCAGCCCTGCGCGTTCGGTCAGCTCGGCCAGGCCGATCGGCTCCAGGGTGGCGATCACCGGGCCAGCTCCCTGTCCGGACCGGTCATAGCAGGTTCGGTCGGAGCGGTGGCGATCCCGCGCGAGACCCTGCGGGGCATCCGATAGCGGACGTCCACCAGGGTGGTGTCGTTGACCAGATCGAGCCGGAGGACGGACAGGTTGACCACGGCGCCGCCGAGCAGCATCTCCAAGTGCGACCGGAGCACCGCCTCGTCGGAGTGGGCGACGTCGATCACGATGGTCTGCTGCCGGTAGCCGTGGAACAGCCGTGGGTGGTCGGCGATCACCAGCACCCCGACGATCAAGATCATGAGGCCGAGCACCAGCCCGGTAGGTGACGTAGCCAGACCCGCCAGCAGCCCGAGGGCGAGAGCGGCGAAGTAGTAGGCCACCTCGTGCTGGGAGATCTCGCTGGACCGCAGCCGGATGATCGACAACACCCCGAACAGCCCGAGGCCGAGACCGGCGCCGATGGTGGTGGAACCGAGGACCATGGACACCGCCAACACGCCGACGTTGACGCCGAGGAACGCGACGACGAGGTCGCGGCGGTGGTGGCGCGGGAAGTACACACCGAAGGTCAGCAGGGCAATCGCCAACAGGTCGATGCCGATCATGATCATGGAGTTCATATCTGGTTCCTTCATCAGGGGTTCACGGTGTGTTCACTCTCGCAACGGGGTCTTTGAGGTTGCTGTGAGCCGTCGATGCTCACCTGATGAGGTCTGCATCACGCCGACGCCCCCTCACACGCGCTCACGCCCCCTCCGCAAAGGGGGTGCGGCGGCGTGAATGGGGGCGTCAGCGGGTGCCGGAAAAGCCCCCGCCGCCGGAGAAGCCGCCCGAGCCGCCGGTGAGGCTGCTCCCGCCCGTTCGGCGGGTGCTGCCGGTCGAGGTGCTCGGCAGCTCCGCCGTACGGTCGGCCAGCGAGACGATGACGCCGGCCGTCAGCCCGCTGGTCACCTGGACCTTGGTCGAGCTCATCACACCGAGCTCGACCCGTTGAGACGCGGCACCCGACGCGGTGATCACGGTCACCGTCCCCGTGCCATCGCCGGTCGGCGTCACGGCCGACACCGGCACCAGGACGGCGTCCGGGGCTGACGCGGTCGTGATCTTGACCGTGGCCGCCACCCCGTCGGACAGTGCCTTCGCGTTCTTCTTCACGGTGGCCGCCGCGACGGTCACCGTGACGGGGTAGCTCCTGCTGGAGGTCGCGGCGTCGCTCGGCAGGATGCCGATGGCGGTCACCTTCGCCGGGAACGACACTCCCGGAGAGGGCGACACCGCAGCCGTCTGCCCGATCGTGATCTGTCGGATCGACGACTCCGGGATGTCGACGGTGAGCCGCACCGCCCCGGTGCCGACGATCTCGATCGCGTCCGAGGTGCTCATGGCTGCGCCCTTGGTGAAGGGGACCGACGCCACGGTGCCGGAGATGGGTGCCGTCAGCGACGCGTGGTCGAGGTTCACCTCGGCCGCGGTGAGGGCGAGGGGGGCCTTGGCCACGTCCGCGGTGGCCGAGGCCACGCTCGTGCTCTGGCCCCCACCCGTCCCGCCCGTGCCGGCGCTGCTTCCGGATCCACCGGATCCCGAGCCGGTGCCGGCCGAGCCGGACCCAGCCGGGCCGGACCCACCCGAGCCGGACCCACCAGAGCCGGGCCTGCTCGAACCCGAATGTCCGGTGCCGGCCCCGCCGCCGGTCGAGCTGGACTGGCTCGGGCTGCTCGAAGGCTGGTTCACCAGCGTCGTGGCGGCCTCCGTCACGATCGTGATCGCGGCGGTCAGAGCGTCCTGGGCGTCGTGGACGGTGGTCAGCGCGGCCTGCGCGTCCGCCAACGTGGCCTGGCAGCCGTCACTGGTGGTGTAGTCCACCGTCACGATGGTGCCCCGTGACGTCGCCGCGGTGCCCTCGGTCGTGGCCGAAGCGGTGGCCGTGGCGGTGGCCGCATCGCTGGGAGTGGCCGACTCGCTCGGCTCGCTGGTCGCGGAGGCCGACGGGCTCGCACTGGGCTCGTCCGTGGCTGAGGCCGAGGGCTCTGCGGTCGACGACGGATCGGGGTCCGACGACGTCGGTGAGGAGCTCGGACTCGGAGACGCCGCCAGCTCGGCCGTACACACCTCGACGGCGCGATCGACGCCCGACGTCGCGCCCTCGAGCGCCGTGGTCAGCTTCTGCTGGGCCTTGGTCACCGCGGCCTGATATCTGGCGACGTCGGCCGCGGTCGGCACCGACGGGCGGGTGGGCGCCGCGGTCGGCGACGAAGAGCCGGTCGCCGTCGGTGTCGGGGTGGCCGACGGCGAGGCCGTCGGACTGGTGCTCGGCGTGACCGATGGCCGTGCCCCGACCGCCCCACTCGGTGCTGCCGTTGGTGTCGCGGTGGTGTTCGGGCTGCTGCTCTGCAACGCTCCCGAGCCACCACTGCCGGAGCCACGTCCACCAGCGGACGACCCGGAGGAGCCGGATCCGGAGCCCCCCGAAGACGAGGCCGACGCCGTACTGGTCGAGTCAGCGGCGTCCTCAGCCTCTTCGGCCTCCTCCAGCGACAGCTTCGCGGCTGCGAGGGTGGCCTTGGCCTCCGTCACGGCGTCCTCGAGCTCGGTGGGATTCATCCGTGCGAGCACGTCGCCGGCCTCGACCTTGTCCCCGACGCCCACCTTCACCGTCGAGACCGTGCCGGCAGCGGGGAAGGACGCAGTCGCCGACGTGACCGTGGACAGCGCCCCGGACCCCGACAGGGTCTGGCTGATGGCCCCGGTCTGCGCCGTCGTGGTCACGTACTGGTCGGCGACCGAGGTCGACTCCAGCGCCTGGGCGCCGAACGCCGTCACCACACTCAGGGCAGCGACGATCGGCACCGTGATCAGGATCGTACGACGTCGGCGCCGCCGTCGACGGGCGGCGGTGGGCAGTCTCGTCCCTGTCGACGCGGTCGGCGCAGGGGAGGGCGGACGCGGTTCGGGAGAGCTCACGAGGATCCTCAGCGGTTGCCGCGACGGGCGGTGCAGCCGTCGGCGCCCGCGTCTCGCAGGGTGATGGTCGCCGCCGTGACCGCGCCGGTGTCGTGGGCCTTGCCGTTGACCGTCGCGCACACCCCGGCCTTGGCCGCAGACGCCTTGCTGGCCTCGGTCACTGTCACCGTGGTCTTGTCGGTCGTCGTGACGGTGACGTCGGTGGTCTCCTTCGAGCCCGGCTGAGAGACGGCGACCGTGAAGGTGTCGCCGCTGATCGCGGTCACCTTCCCGGACCGCGGGCGTCCACCACCGTTGGGCATCCCTGCCGAGGGCGCACCACTGGGTTGTCCACCGCCGGGTGCAGCGCTCGGCGGCTGTCCGCCGGTCGACGGCTGTCCGCTGGGGGCACCTGTGGGGCGACCACCTGAGCCACCACCGAAGCCGGCGGCGCAGGTGCCGTCCACGGCATCGGCGACCGACACCGTGCTGGCGGTCACCGCTGACGCGTTCTGATCGGTCGACGAGCTGAACACCACGACGCAGTCGCCCTTGGCCAGATCGGAGATCGAGCCGGCGACCTGGGCGGTGAACGTCGTCTTGCCGGTGTAGGTGACAGCTGTCTGTGCGCTGCCGTCCTGGATCTGCAGCGTTTTGCCGTCGACTGCGGCGATCTCACCGGACACCCGACCAGGATCGGCGGCGCCGCCCATCCCGCCCCGGCTGCCGTCCTGAGCACCGGTACTCGGCTGCGACCCGGGCGTTGCGGTCGAGGTGCTGCTGCAGCCGGCCAGCAGCAGCAAGCCGCAGCTGAGGGCGACGACCGGGGCGAGGGTGAGGCTGAGCAGGGGCCGGGAGACGCGGGCAGAACGGCTGGTGATCATGGAGTTTCTCCTTCAGGGCAAACGAGGGATGGTCGAACGGAAGCGGGTGGCGGGTCACTCCCGCCGGAGCGCATCGATCGGGGCGAGCTTCGCGGCGCGGCTCGCGGGATAGACCCCGGCGATCAACCCGACCCCGAGGGCGACCGCGAGCGCACCGGCGCTGGCCCAGGCCGACATGGTCACCGGCTGGTCGATCAGCTTCGGGAGCAGCCAGGCACCGAGGACGCCGATCCCGAGACCCAGCAGCCCGCCGCCGAGTCCGAGGATGGCGGCCTCCATCATGAACTGGCGCCGGATCACCTGCGGGGTCGCGCCGAGGGCCTTACGCAGCCCGATCTCGCGGACGCGCTCCGAGACCGAGACGAGCATGATGTTCATGACGCCGATACCGCCCACCAGCAAGGAGATGCCGGCGACACCACCCAACAGCACGGTCAGGGTGCGATCGGTGGCGGTCGCGGTCTCCACGATGGACTCCTGACTGGCGATCGAGAAGTCGGCGTCGGTGCTGGTGGTGATCTTGTGCAGGGTCAGCAGTGCGCTGTGCGCCTGCTGGTAGGCCGCCGACAGCGAGTCGCCGTCCCGGGCCTCCAGGTAGATCGTCGACACCGTCGTCGCGGAGGTGCCGACCGTGGTCGCGGCCGTGGTCCACGGCATGATCACCATGTCGTCGTTGCTGCTGGTCGTCGACGAGGTCGCGCCGCCCTCGGCCAGCACCCCGATCACGGTGAAGGTGGTCTGGCCGATCTGCACCTCGGCACCCACCGGGTTGCGTCCGCCGAGCAGCTCCTGGGTGGTGCTGGAGCCGAGCACGACCACCTTGCCCAGCTGCGCCACGTCGCTGTCGGTCATGAACCTCCCGGCGGCCAGCGTCCGAGATCGGACGCTCTCCCAGGTCGGCGTCGCAGCCACCACGCTGGAGGTCCAGGTCGTGTCGCCGTACGTGATCACCTGCGAGCTGGTGACCACCGGCGCGACGACGGCCACGTCGGGAGCCACGCTCGGGTCGGCGAGCGCCTCGGCGTCCGCCCGGGTGAGCGTGGTGGCCGAACCGAATCCGCCCCGCACGCCACCACTGGTGGAGGATCCGGGCGAGACGATCAACAGGTTCCTGCCCAGGGCGCTGATCTGCTCGCGCACCTGGTTCTGCGCACCCTGTCCCAGTCCGACGGTGAGACTGACCGAGGCGATGCCGATCATGATGCCGAGCACGGTGAGCAGGGACCGGACCGGGTTCAGCCGGACGGCTTCGGCCGCCACGGCCAGGGTCTCCCAGAGCTTCATCCGAGCACCACCGACTCCGGGTGGCCGATCGGCGGACTGCCCGCAGTCGATGGGGAGATGGAGCCGCTGTCGTCGAAGACCAGGCCGTCGCGTACGTGGATGATCCGGTCGGCGCGCTCGCCGACCTCGGCCTCGTGGGTGATCACGATGATGGTCCGACCCGAGGCGTGCAGCGCGTCGATCAGGGCCAGCACGTCGGCGGTGGAGACTGAGTCGAGGTTGCCGGTCGGCTCGTCGGCCAGGATGATCGCCGGGTCCCCGACCAGGGCGCGGGCGACGGCGACCCGCTGTTGCTGGCCGCCGGAGAGCTCACCGGGTCGGTGGTCGACCCGCGGTCCGAGACCCACCCGCTCCAGCGCTTGGATCGCCCGGGTGCGCCGCTCGGCCCGCGGTATGCCCGCGTAGCACAACGGCAGCTCGACGTTCCGCCACGCCGACAGGGCCGGCAGCAGGTTGAACTGCTGGAAGATGAAGCCGATCCGCTGGTTGCGGATGACGCTGAGGTCTTCCTCGTCGAGCTCGGCCACGTCGCCGCCGTCGAGCCGGTAGGTGCCGCTGGTGATCGTGTCGAGGCAGCCGAGGATGTTCATCAGGGTCGACTTGCCGGAGCCCGACGGGCCCATCACCGCGACGTACTCGCCGCGCTGCACCTGCATGGTGACCCCGCGCAGGGCGGGCACCGCCAGCGAGCCGCTCGTGTAGGTCTTGTGCACATCGACCAGGTCAACCACGACGTCGCTCATCGTTGACCGCCCACCGTGCCGCCCTGACCCGTGCCGCCGCCCTGACCCGTGCCGCCCTGACCTCCCGCAGCGGGCGGGCCGCCCTGGCCGGTCCCTGCGCCGCCCATCCCAGGTGGCAGGCCCCCGCCGCCGAAGCCGCCGTTCTGGGACTGCTGACCGGTCCCGTTGCGGGCGGTGAAGCTGGCGACCACGATCTCGTCGCCCTCCGCCAGTCCCTTGGTGATCACGGTGGAGGTGCCCACGACTGGCCGATCGTCACCTCGGTCGGCACCTGCGCGCCGGCGACGAGCTTCTGCACGACGATCTTGCCGTCGACCGTGCTGATGGCCTGGGTGGGGACGCTGATGACATCGGCCAGCTGCTTGACGTTGATCTGCACAGCGGCGCTGGAGCCGGGCAGCAGCTCGGTGCGCTTGCCGGTCACGGCGATGGTCACCGGGAAGGTGGACGAGCCGCTGGACGACGTACCGGACTCGGCTGCGGTCGCGACCACGCCGATGGAGCTCACGGTGCCGAAGACGGGGTCCTCACTGCCGGTGGGGGTGATGGTGGCCTGCAATCCCTTCTTCATCGACTCCAGGTCGGTGTTGGACACCGAGGTGGTGACGACGAACCGTCCGGTGCTGATCACGGTGATCGACCCGCTCGAGCTGTCCGATGTCGAGGTGCCGGCCTCGCTCGTCGAACCACTCCCGCTGCCGGAGCTGCCGGAGCCGACGGTGTCGCCTTTCGCCAGCCCGACCGCCGCGACGGTCCCGGAGAACGGCGCCACCAGGGTCGCGTCGTCGAGAGCCGCCTCGGCCTGGGTGACCGCGTTCTTCCTCACCCGCACGGTCGCGGTGCCCGACGCGATCGCGGTCTCGGTCGCATCCGTGTCCTCGAGCGCCGCCAGGGCATCCTCGGCCTCGGCCAGCTCCGCTCGCGCCGCTTCGACGTCGATCTCCAGCTCGGCGTCGTCGATCCGGGCCAG
This sequence comes from Microlunatus sp., assembly GCA_036525335.1. Lineage (GTDB taxonomy): Bacteria > Actinomycetota > Actinomycetes > Propionibacteriales > Propionibacteriaceae > Microlunatus. The sequence continues at coordinate 16,065 of DATDAP010000602.1, forward strand.
CACGTCGCCCTTGCTCACCTTGTCGCCCACCTCGACGGACACCTTCGCCACTTCACCCGAGGAGCCGAAGGTCAGGGCCGACTCCCTGCTGGGGTCCAAGGTGCCGGTGGCGCTGACGGTGGACTTGATGGTCGCCGTGGACACCGTCAAGGTCCGGTACTGCGCGCTCCCGGTGGTGCTGGGCTTCAGGAAGAGGGTCCAGGCACCGAACCCGGCACCGGCCAGCACCAGCACCAAGGTGCCGACGAGCACGACCAGGCCACGGCGCCCGAGCCGGCGCCGCCGTCGGTTCGACTCGGGTAGCCCGGCGGCGGCGACGTCCGTCGTCGACTCGGAGATGCCCAGCTGAGTCACCGGCTCGTCCCTTCCTCATGCGGGGGAGTCCCCGACCAAGACCGTCGGTGATGACAGTGCCGAGGACGGATGTGCACGGACTGGCGTGAACCTGTGGGTGGCCTGAGAAAAAGACGCCCTACGTGCGCCGACGTACCGAGCGGGACCAAGGTCCTGGGATCTGGACCCCGGTCCTCTGGGCCGGAGGGGCAGAGGGCGGGCAAGATGGGATGTGACACCGACCAACGATGGAGGGGGAGTCATGTCGAAGCAGCTGATCGTCGGCATCGATGGTTCACCGGAGAGTGAAGCCGCCATGGCCTGGGCCCTGGAGGAGGCGACGCGCCGCGACCTGGAGATCGAGTTGGTCTACGCCCTCGCTGTTCCGGTGGTCTCCGACGCGTACGGCATGGTGATGACTCGTCCCGACATCGACGAGCTCACCGACTACTCCCAGAAGCTGCTGGACGCGGCCCTCACGTCGGCGCGCGCCCTCGCGCCGCAGCTGACGGTGAGCGCTCGGCTGGCGAGCGGACCGCCGGCAGCGGTGCTGATCGAGGCGTCCAAGCACGCCGAGGGCCTGGTCGTGGGCACCCGGGGTCTCGGAGCGATCAGCGGCAAGCTGCTGGGCTCGGTGAGCGTCCGGCTGGCCGGGAAGTCCATCAGTCCGGTCTTCATCGTGCCGCCCGAGTGGCAGGAGCACCCGCTGCCGGACGCGCCGGTGCTGGTCGGGGTGGACGGGTCGGAGCACTCCGATGCGGCTCTCCATCTGGCCCTCGAGGAGGCCCGCTGCCGAGGTGTCGGTCTGACCGTTCTCTCGGCTTACCACGTGCCGTGGCTTGCGCGGCCCGTCGAGCCGGCGCTGGTCGCCGAGTTCGAGCAGTCGGAGCTCTGGCTGGCCGAGAAGACCATCGGCGAGTCGTTGGCCCGGGTCAAGGGCCACAGCTACAACGACGTGCCGATCGAGCAGGTGACGGTCAAGGGTCTACCGGCCGAGGCGCTGGTCGACGCGAGTCAGCGGGCGGTGCTCACCGTGGTCGGCTCGCGGGGGCGCCGGTCGCTCAGCCGGGCCATCCTCGGCTCGGTCAGCCGCACCCTGATGCAAGAAGCGCGGCGACCGGTCGCCGTCGTGCACAAGGCGACCAGGAAGCACGGTCAGTCGGGCCAGCAGCCCCGGGCCAACCCCTCGACCTGATCCAGCTCCCGGCTACCTCACCTACACACAGTCCTCCGCGTCCATGATCGTGTACGCGTAGCCCTGCTCGGCCAGGAAACGCTGGCGGTGGGCGGCGAAGTCGGCGTCCACGGTGTCTCTCGCCACCACGGCCAGGAAACGTGCCGTCGTGCCTTCCGACTTGGGTCGCAGCAGCCGACCCAGGCGCTGAGCCTCCTCCTGCCGCGAGCCGAAGGCGCCCGATACCTGGATGGCCACCTGAGCGCTGGGCAGGTCGATGGAGAAGTTCGCGACCTTGCTGACCACCAGCAGGTCCATCTCCCCGCTACGGAAGGCCTCGTAGAGCCGCTCCCGTTGCCGCACCGTGGTCGCCCCGGTGATCAACGGCGCCTCCAGGCGGGAGGCGAGGTCCTCCAGCTGGTCGACGTACTGGCCGATCACCAGGATCGGCGCGCCGCGGTGCTTGGCGACCAGGTCGATCACCACCTGGCTCTTGGACTCGGCGGTGGATGCCAGGCGGTACTTCACGTCCGGCTCCGCGACCGCGTACGTCATCCGCTCGGGCTCGCTCAGCGTGACCCGCACCTCGACGCAGTCGGCCGGCGCGATGTAGCCCTGTGCCTCGATGTCCTTCCACGGCGCGTCATACCGCTTCGGGCCGATCAGGGAGAACACGTCACCCTCGCGGCCGTCCTCCCGGACCAGGGTCGCGGTCAGCCCGAGGCGACGACGGGCCTGCAGATCGGCGGTCATCCGGAACACCGGTGCCGGCAGCAGATGCACCTCGTCGTAGATCACCAGACCCCAGTCGCGCGCGCTGAACAGCTCGAGGTGAGGATGCACCCCGGCGCGCTTGGTCGTGATCACCTGGTAGGTCGCGATGGTCACCGGCCGGATCTGCTTCCGGGCTCCGGAGTACTCCCCGATCTCGTCCTCGGTGAGGGTGGTCCGGCGGAGCAGCTCATCGCGCCACTGGCGGGCCGACACGGTGTTCGTCACCAAGATCAACGTGGTCGCCTGGGCGTGTGCCATCGAGGCCGCCCCGACCACCGTCTTGCCGGCCCCACAGGGCAGCACCACCACGCCGGAACCGCCGTGCCAGAAGGAATCCGCGGCCTGCCGCTGGTAGGGCCGCAGCTCCCAGCCGTCCTGCACGAGAGCCATCTCGTGGGCCTCACCGTTGACGTAGCCGGCCAGGTCCTCAGCAGGCCAGCCGAGCTTGAGCAGCACCTGCTTGAGGTGGCCGCGCTCGGACGGGTGCACCACGACCGTGTCGTCGTCCAGCCGGGCCCCGACCAGTCCCTTGACCTTGGCCGACCGCAGCACCTCGGTCAGCACCGCCCGGTCCGTGCTGACCAGCACCAGCCCGTGCAGGGGGTGCTTCTCCAACCGCAGTCGGCCGAAACGGTCCATCGTGTCGGCGACGTCGACCAGCAGGGAGCTCGGCACCGGATAGCGGCTGTAGGTGAGCAGCGTGTCGACGACCTGCTCGGCGTCGTGCCCGGCTGCTCGGGCGTTCCACAGCCCCAGGGGGGTGAGTCGGTAGGTGTGGATGTGCTCGGGGGCGCGCTCGAGCTCGGCGAACGGCGCGATGGCCATCCGGCACGCATCGGCGTCCGGATGGTCGATCTCGAGCAGCAGGGTCTTGTCGGACTGGACCACGAGGGGTCCAGACGTCGGGCTCATGGAGTGTCTTCCTGGTTGTCGTCGCTCGGCCGGTCGGAGCCGGCCGGGGCGGAGGGGGCGAGGTTCGGTCCGCGGGTCCCGGTCGGTCCGGTGCTCGGACTCTGGGTGGGTCTCGAGGTGGGGGTGGCGGACGGCGAGGCCGTCGTCGGTGCGGGAGTCGGGCTGGGCCGCAGCACCAGCAGGATGGGGCTGGACGGACCGACGTTGCCGACGCCGTCCAGGGCCCGTACCTGCACCACGTGGGTGTTCGAGTCGTTGAACCACGGCAGGATCGCCCGCCGCTGCTGGGTGTCCAGCACGACGAACCCGTTCATCCAGACCCGGTAGCTGGTCACGGCGCGGTCGTCGGACGCCGCCGGCCAGGTCACCGTGAGGCGCTCGGTGTCCACCCGGGCGGCGGTCAACTGCCCGACCGCCGTGGGTGGCGTGGTGTCCCTCCCCGGGCTACCGGCGGTGGCGATCGCACGGCTGGTCGTCGCGGCCGTCACTCGGCGCTCGGATCCGAGTTCGGCGCGGGGGGCACCATCCCCACCGGACGACCCCGTCGGAGCCGCCGCCGCCCCGGTGCCCGGTGGGACAGGCGGTGAGGAGCTGAGGGAGACGAGCGTGGCATCGCTGGTCGCCGCGTTGGGCAGATCGTGCTGCACCGGCACGGATCCGAGACCGGCGGGCGCCCCGGCCATGCTCGGCACGAGGTAGAGACCACCCACCCCCAGAAGGCAGACGCCGAAGACCAGGAGTCTTCGGATCGTCGCCGGCTGCATCGGCTCAGTCTAGTGGCGAGGTCCTCGCCGCCGGGTCGACCGACGACACTCGGGCGAGCGGGATCGACGCCTGCTCGGCACTCGTCGGGTCCGTGCCCCGGACCAGTCCGGCCTCGACCCGGACGGTTCGCAGCTCGCGCTCCGCGGGGCGGCCGTCGGCCGCGACGTAGCGGATCCGTACGGACTGTCCGGCCCGCTGGGCGGCTGTGAGTCGCTCCAGGTTCTCCGCGGTAGCCGCGACGTCGCCGGTCGCCTGGATCGTCGACGGTCGAGGTCGGCGGTCGTGCCGGGTCTGCTCACCGATCAGGACCGCAGCCGCGGCCTCCCCGGCCTGGACCTCGGGCCGCGGTCGATGCGCGGCACGACGGGGGGCGCGGAGCGGATCGGGTGCTGTGACGGAGCGCCCGGACGAGTCCTCCCCGGCCGGACTGTGCCCGATCCGGTGCAGGAAGTCGACGACCTCGTACGGCTCCGCCGCCGCCACCAGCACGCCGGGCGACAGCTCGCGCAGACCTAGCACGCTCGCGTCCGGGTGGGTGAGGATCGCGGCCACCTGCGCCGCGTCGGCGACCCGGACGTAGGCTCCTGCGGGACCGACCCGGATGCTGCCGTGCTGCCGGGCGACGTCGTCGATCAGGTAGGTCAACGGTTGCGGCACCGCCGCCGTGGCATGGTGCTCGAGCCAGCGGCGCACGTCCACCGCGGACCAACCCGCATCGAAGGCCCGCCGCAGCGACGGAGCGCTGAAGCGGAAGACGGCGGCCCCACCACGCGACTCCTGGTCGGCGAGCAGCCGCAGCTCACGGGCCAGTCGGTACGGGACCGGTCCGGGCGCGACGGCCGTCAGGTCCGCCTGCAGCACGATCTGCTCGACCGTGGCCGGAAACGCGTCGGCGAGCGCGGCCGGCAGCGGGCGGACATCGGCGGCGGCGGCGGCCCGGGCGAGACCGGAGACCGCCCCGAGGCTGTTGACTCCGAGCCAGCCGGCCTCGCGCCACGTCCAGGCCAGCACGGACGCCAGCAACACGCCACCGACCCGGACCAGGCGCGGGCGGTGCCAGCCGACCGCGGCGTCGAGATCGGCGAGGTCGAGTGTCGTACCGACCGGCACGTCGGCCAGCAGCTCGGTCAGCAGACCGCGGACGCTGGCGGCTCCGGGGGCCTCCGACTCGGGCCCGAGGGCGTGCGCTCCCGGGGCACTGGACAACCCGGGGAGGCGGTCGGTGTGACGCCAGGCCGCTGCCAACGCGCGCCACCGGTCGGCGGGTTCCCGTTCGGCCCAGCGGTCGTAGTCCACGGTCGGCAGGAGCCGGCCGCCGTCGCCGGCCGCCAGCAGGCCCGCCGCGGCTCCGCACTCGAGCACGAAGGAGGCGTGCGCGTGATCGGTGCCGAGGACGCGACCGAGCCCGGTGACGTCGCGGACGGCCACCCCGCCCTCGCGCAGCAGCCGGTGCGGCGTCGTCTGCAGGGTGTGCGCCACCAGCTCGACGTCGTGCACGAACCCGTACGCGGCCCCGATCGCGGCGCGATCGACCAGCGCCGGGGTGCGCAGCCGACCGGTCAGGGTCGGTGGAGTGCTGGGCACCGGGTCGGCGCTGAACCGCTCACCGCGCAGGTGCCAGGCGACCTCGCGGGGCAGCAGGACGGTGTCGGGTCCGGCGGGTCGCAGCAACCGCCGGGCCAACAGCTGCTCGACCGGTGAGCGAGCCCCTTCGACGGTGACGGCTCGGTCGGCTCCGTTCACCGTGCCGGCGGGGTTCCACAGCAGTCGATCGACGACGGCGCGCGCCTCGGGCCCGGCCGCGTCGAGCTGGCTGTCGATCGTCGCTCGGGCGAGCGGGCGCGGCGAGGGCGGAGCCAGCCCGCCGGGGTAGGGGCCCAGGTGGTCGCGCGCCGCTCGCACCAGGTGCAGCTCGTGGTCCTCGCCCCACAGCAGGGCCCGCTCGCGGAGGTCGGCGACGGCGCGTGAACCGGTCGGCGAGTCGGCCTGCAGCAGCTCGATCAGGGCCGGCAGGGTCGCGGGATCGGGCAGGGC
>DATDAP010000603.1:0-2661 GCA_036525335.1 Microlunatus sp.
GGCGTGGACGTACGAGGGCGCAGCCATCGAGGCGTACGACATCATCAGCCCCGACGACGTGCAGTACCTCTGGTTGCCGCTGTCGCACGTCTTCGGCAAGGCGTTGATCGCCATCCAGGTCAAGATCGGCTTCACCACGGCGGTGGACGGCACCATCGAGAAGATCGTGGACAACCTCGGCGTGGTGAAGCCGACGTTCATGGCCGGCGCCCCCCGGATCTTCGAGAAGGTCCGGGCGAAGGTGATGACCGGAGCCCAGTCCGGGGTCAAGGGCAAGATCTTCGACTGGGCGTTCACCGTGGGACACAAGACGATTCCCGGACGCCTCGAGGGTCACGAGCCGGCCGGGCTGCTGGGTGTGCAGTACGCCATTGCGGACAAGCTGGTGTTCAGCAAGCTCAAGGAGCGGATGGGCGGCAACATCAAGTTCTTCGTCTCCGGCTCCGCCGCCCTGAGCCGTGAGGTGCAGGAGTGGTTCTACGCCGCCGGTCTGCTGGTGCTGGAGGGCTACGGGCTGACCGAGACCAGCGCGGCCACCTTCGTGAACAACCCGCGCGCGACGCGGTTCGGAACGGTCGGTCCGGCGGTGCCCGGGACCGAGATCCAGATCGCTGCGGACGGCGAGATCCTGGTCCGAGGCGACGGGGTGATGCGTGGCTACCACGGCAACGACGACGCCACCGCCGAGGTGCTCAGCGCGGACGGCTGGTTCTCCACCGGAGACATCGGCGAGCTCGACGACCACGGCTACCTCCGGATCACCGACCGCAAGAAGGATCTGATCAAGACCTCCGGCGGCAAGTACGTGGCGCCGCAGAAGGTCGAGGCCGCGGTGAAGGCCGCCAGCCCGTACGTCTCCCAGGTGCTGGTGCACGGCGAGGGTCGCAAGTACATCAGCGCGCTGATCACCCTCGACCCCGAGGCGATCCAGGGCTGGGCTCAGGAGAACGGTCAGGAGTCCGGAGACCTGGCGGCGCTGTCCGCGTCCGCCGCCGTCAAGGACCTGATCGACGGCCACGTCGCTCAGGCCAATCGCAAGCTCGAGCGCTGGGAGACGATCAAGAAGTTCGAGATCCTGCCACAGGAGTTCAGCATCGACTCCGGCGAGGTGACCCCGAGTCTGAAGATCCGGCGCAAGGCGGTCGAGAAGAAGTACTCCGCCACCCTGAACACGCTCTACGAGGACTGACCCCGACCCGGGACCTGGGCGTTCTCGCTCGGGATCCTGCTTCTCGCACTAGTTGGAACCGGTGCAGGAGGCGCGAACCCGAGCGAGAAGACCGGCGTCAGGCCTTGGGTCCGCCGGACACGTAGATGACCTGGCCGGACACGTAGCCGGCGTCCTCGCTGCACAGGAAGGCGGCCACGGCGGCGATGTCGTCGGGTGTCCCCACCCGACCGACCGGGATCTCCCGGCTGGCGGCGGTCTTCCAGTCCTCGAAGTCGACGCCGAGGCGATCGGCCGTGGCCTGGGTCATCTCGGTGTCGATGAAACCGGGAGCGATGGCGTTGGCGGTCACCCCGAACTTGCCCAGCTCCAGGGCGAGGGTCTTGGTGAAGCCCTGCAGCCCCGCCTTGGCGGCGGCGTAGTTGGCCTGGCCACGGTTGCCGAGCGCCGAGGTGGACGACAGGTTCACGATCCGGCCCCACTTGGCCTCGATCATGTGGGCCTGGGCGGCCCGGGTCATCAGAAAGGCACCGCGCAGGTGCACGTTCATCACCGCGTCCCAGTCGTCGGTGCTCATCTTGAACAGGAGGTTGTCCCGGATGATGCCCGCGTTGTTGACCAGCACGGTGACCGGACCGAGCTCGGCGGCCGCCCGCTCGACCGCGTGACCGGCGGCGGTCTCGTTGGCGACATCGGCACCCACCGCGATGGCTCGACCGCCGGCCTCGAGGATGGCGTTGGCCGTCCGGGCACTGCCGTCGGTGTCCAGGTCGACGGCGGCGATGGCGACTCCCTGGCCGGCCAGGCGGCGAGCGATGGCGGCGCCGATCCCACGGGCGGCTCCGGTCACCACAGCAACTCGGCCGGTGGGTACGACTCGACTCTGTGTCGTCATGGCCGCACCTTACTGACCGCATCCAGGCCGCCGCTGGTTGGATCGGCCGCTGCTGGTTGGATCGCCCTGTGGTGCACCGCTATGTCTGTCCGATGCGCTGGGGCGACATGGACGCCCAGGCGCACGTCAACAACGCCGCGTTCGTCGACTACCTGCAGGAGGCGCGCGTCGACTTCCTGCTGACCGGTCCGCCCGTGATGCACCAGCTCCTCGAGACCGGGGTGCTGGTGGTCCAGCACCAGATCGAGTACCTGCATCCGGTGCAGTTCCACGATCGGGGCCTGGCCATCGACCTCTGGGTGCACTCGGTCGGCGGCAGCCGGTTCATGATCGGGTACGAGGTCCGCGATGGTGCCGAGGTGGCCATCCGGGCGCGGACGACCGGCGCTCCGTACGACCTCGCCGGCTCCGGCCTGCGGCGACTGACCGATGAGGAGCGCTCGGTCTTCGTCGCGGGCCTGGAGCCCGATCACGAGTCCTTGCGGGACCTGCCGAAACAGACCTGGACCGACGGTGGCCACGACTACCCGCTGCAGGTGCGCTGGTCCGACCTCGACTCCTACGCCCACGCCAACAACGTGAAGTACTACGACTACAT
>DATDAP010000604.1:0-8033 GCA_036525335.1 Microlunatus sp.
GCCCAGGAAGGTCGCAACGACTACACGGTCGACTGGGTGCACCTCAAGCTCAACGACCAGGCTCAACGCACGGTGCTCTGCAAGGACCCGTTCCTGGCCGCGGACGAGCGGGTGGACCGGCTGATCGCCTCGATGCGGCGCCCCGGCCCGTCCTGATCCAGCTGGCGGGCCCTTTCCTCCGGTCCGGGTAAGGTTCTCCGGTGCCTGTTGACCGACCTGTGCGCTCCCCTCGTACGAGCCGCGCTCTGAAGACCCTGCTGGTGACCGCCCTGGCCGGCTCCCTCACCCTGCTCGCCGCCTGCGGCGACGAGGGGGACTCGGCGGCCAGCGCCTCACCGAGCGCGCCGGTCTCCGGCTCCCCGTCGGCGAGCGCCAGCCCGTCGGTGTCGGCCGCCTCGGTCAAGCCGTCCGACAACCTGGACGCGATCAAGGTGACGGGGGCGTACGGGAAGCAGCCGAAGGTCACCTTCAAGGCGCCCTTCGTGATCAGCAAGACGCAGACCGAGGTGATCAGCGAGGGCGACGGCCCGGCCATCAAGGAAGGCGCGAGCGTCACCGTCAACTACGAGGGGATCAACGGGCGGACCGGCAAGACGTTCGACAGCTCCTTCGAGCGGGGAGAGCCGGCGACCTTCGACCTCGCCCAGGTCGTGCCCGGCTTCGGCAAGGGCCTGGTCGGTCAGAAGCAGGGCAGTCGGGTGCTGATCGGCATCACCGGACCGGACGGCTACGACGCCAGCGGCGGCAACCCGCAGATCGACATCCAGGTCGGTGACACCCTGCTCTTCGTGGTGGACGTCGTGGCCGTGCCGCTGGACGGCCCGGAGGGCGAGAAGGTGGCCCCGAAGGACGGTCTGCCCACCGTGACCGACAAGGACGGCGTGCCCGAGGTCACCATGCCGAAGACGGCTCCGCCGACCGAGCTGACCGTGCAGCCGATCATCAAGGGCGACGGCGCGAAGGTCGCCGCGACCGACACCATCACCTTCAACTACCGCTGGTACACCTGGGACGGTCAGCTGCTCGAGGACTCGTACAAGACCGGGCCACAGAAGTACCAGGTGGCAGGTCTGCTGCCGGGGATGGCCAAGGGTCTGACCGGTCAGACCGTCGGCAGCCGGGTGCTGCTGATCGTGCCGCCGGCCGACGGCTATCCCGACGGCAACGCCACCCCGAAGATCGACAAGAACACGACCCTGGTGCTGGTGGTCGACCTGCTGTTTGCGGCGCCGAGTCAGTAGGTACGACCGCGCCACGTGCGCGTGCCGGCCGCTGTATCAGTGGCAGCTGACCGCGGCTCCTCGTGGCATGAGCCATGGATCTGCCGACAACGGCGTCACGACCCCCAGTTCCACGTTCTACGATCGGGGCCGCTTCGGGCGCCTGTTCCCGACCCTGCCGGCCTTCTCGGCCGACACCCCGACCATCCGCGCCGCGCTGACCGAGATCGGGCGGCCCGGTGGGCTGATGGATGCGGCCGACGACCTGAGTGACCCGGTCGCGCTGGTCGCCGACCCGACGAAGAGCGCGCACAACCCGAACAACCCGGAGCTGACCGCCGGATTCACGTTCCTGGGACAGTTCCTCGACCACGACATGACGTTCGACCCGACCTCGAGTCTGGCGCGCCGGCAGGATCCCGAGTCCATCCGCAACTTCCGGATCCCGGCGCTCGACCTGGACAGCCTGTACGGCGGCGGCCCCGGTGTGAGCCCCGCGCTCTACGACCAGCACGTCGATCGTGGCCGGACCACCATGCTGGTGGAGGAGATCCCCGGCGCGGCGGCGGTGACCGTGGACGGGCAACCGCGCTACGACCTGCCCAGGAACAGCCAGAACATCGCGATCCTGGGTGACCCGCGGAACGACGAGAACCTGATCGTCTCCCAGCTGCACCTGGCGATGTTGCGCTTCCACAACGCGGTGGTCGGCGACGTCAAGGACGCTCTGGGTGCCGTGCTGACGGCGGAGGAGGTGTTCGCCGAGGCTCAGCGGATCGTGCGGTGGCACTACCAGTGGATGATCGTGCACGAGTTCCTGCCGAAGACGATCGGGGCGGCGGCCATGGCCGACATCCTCGCCCACGGCCGCAAGTTCTACGACTGGCGGCACGACCCGTACATCCCGGTGGAGTTCTCCGTGGCGGCGTACCGGTTCGGGCACTCACAGGTGCGCCCGAGCTACCGGGCCAACTTCGGCACCAGTGCGACCGATGTCGGTCAGCAGTTCTTCGCCATGATCTTCGACCACACGTTGCCCGCAGCCGACGATCCGGCCGACCTGCGGGGCGGTTGTCGGGCGCCGCGCCGGTACGTGGACTGGCAGACCTTCTTCGACTTCGGCGACGGTCGGGTCCGGCCCAACAAGCTGATCGACACCACGTTGTCGAGTGCGCTGTTCCACCTGCTCGGCCAGTCCACCGGCAGCCCCGACTCGCTGGCCATCCGCAACCTGGAGCGGAGTCTGACCATGAAGCTGCCGTCCGGCCAGTCGGTGGCCAAGGCGATGAAGCTGCCGGTGCTGAAGCCCACCGACCTGGCCGATCTGGCCTCGTGCCACCTCGACGAGCGCACCCCGCTCTGGTTCTACGTGCTGCGCGAGGCCCAGCTGGAGGCCGGTGGTCGCCACCTCGGACCGGTCGGTGGCCGGATCGTGGGCGAGGTGTTCTACGGCCTGATCGAGGGCGACAGCCAGAGCTACCTGGCGCAGGACCCGGAGTGGACCCCGACCTACGGCGTCGGGAACACGTTCGAGATCAAGCACCTGCTGACCAAGGCGGGAGTGGTCGGCGCTCTGTAGATCGGCCGGTGACGGAAAGCCGCCGCTCGCGGACGACTCGCCGGTGCGACACGCCGGGGATCGACCCGTGAGAGGCAGGTTTCCGTCACTCTGCCGAGAAGAGCTGGTCGGGTTGCACGATCCAGGGATCCCGAGGGAGTCGCATCGGGTCGAAGCGGGTCAGCAGGGCCGTTCCGTCCACCGGTTCGCCGGGCTCGGCCAACCCGAGTGAGGTGGCCAACAGATCCAGCACCCGGGCGGGCGTCCAACCGAGCGGACCCAGATCGGACACGGTGACCGCGCCGTCGCGCTTGGCCAGCCGCCGCCCGTCGACGTTGAGGGCCAGCGGCACGTGGGCGTAGGTCGGCACCGGCAGCCCCAGTCGGGTGGCGAGCCAGGCCTGGGTCGGCGCGGAGGAGAGCAGGTCATCACCTCGCACCACCTGATCCACCCCGCAGGCTCCGTCGTCGACCACCACCGCGAGCTGGTACGCCGCAGCTCCGTCCCCGTACTGACGGACCACCGGGCGGCGCACCACCACGTCCTCGACCCGTCCGGTCACCCGGCCGTGCTGCAGGTCGGTGATCGTCATCGTCGCCCCGTCGGCCCGGATCCGCAGGGCGGGCGACCGGCCCGACCGGAGGCGCTCGGCTCGCGCCGGCTCGGTCAGGTCGCGGCAGGTTCCCGGGTAGCGACCCGGCTCGCCGTGCGGCGCCGAGGCGGCCTCGGCGATCTCGCGTCGAGTGCAGAAGCACTCGTACGTCTCGCCGGCCAGCCGGCGCAGTGCGTCCTCGTACGCGGCGGACCGTTCGGACTGCACCAGGACCGGCGGGTCGAAGTCCAGCCCGAGGGCCTCCAGATCGGCTCGCTGCCGCTCGGCGACGCAGGGCCGGACCCGGCTCGCGTCGAGGTCCTCGTACCGAAGCAGGAACCGTCGTCCGGTGGAGCGGGCGAACAGCCAGGCCAGCAGGGCGGTCCGGAGGTTGCCGAGGTGCAGGTCGCCGGTCGGACTCGGCGCGTAGCGTCCCGCACCGGAGTTCATCGGAAACCCTTTCGAATGCTGGTAGCGTGACCCGTCGGCACGGAGCCCTCGGAGTGACGACCTGCGGTCGTACGGGAGTTGAGCATGACATCACGTAAGACCGAGAGAATCCTGAACCTCACGATCTGTCTGTTGGTGTCGGGTCGTTACCTACCCAAGAGCCAGATCCGCGAGGCGGTCGAGGGCTACCACGATCTCTCCGACACCGCCTTCGAGCGCACCTTCGAGCGGGACAAGGACGAGCTGCGGGCGCTGGGCGTCCCGATCGAGGTCGGCTCGTTCGACGCCTTCTTCGACGACGAGCCGGGCTACCGGATCAAGGCGTCGGAGTTCGAGCTGCCGCCGGTCGAGCTGGACGCCGACGAGGCGGCCGTGGTGGGCGTCGCGGCCCGGGTCTGGCAGCACGCCAGTGTGGCTGAGTCCACTCAGAGCGCGCTGGCCAAGCTGCGGGCCGCCGGTGTCGAGCCGGACACCTCCCAGCTCGCCGCCCTGGAGCCGTCGGTGCAGGCTCGCGAAGAGGCGTTCGAGCCGCTGTGGACGGCGGTGTTGGATCGCGTCCGGGTCTCGTTCACCTATCGCGGGAGTGAGAAGCGCACCCTCGAGCCATGGGGGATGACCGCGTCGAAGGGCCGTTGGTACGTGCTCGGCTTCGACACCGATCGGCAGGCCACCCGGATGTTCAAGCTGACCCGGATCACCGACAAGCCTCGTCGGCTGTCCAAGGTCGGCGCCTACCAGGTGCCCGACGACCTCGACCTGCGGGCGCTGGCCCGCTCGCTGGCTCCCCGTGACCCCACCCGCACTGCCACCGTCGCCGTCCGGACCGGCAAGGGCCCGACCCTGCGTCGTCAGGGGTGGCCGACGGAAGACACCGCACGTGGCGAGGCAGATGGTACGGACGGGGTCCGGCTGCCGAACGGGTTCGAGACCCTGACGGTCGGCTACTCCGACCTGCACACCCTGGCGGAGGAGGTCGTCCGCTACGGCGCCGATGTGATCGTGCTCGATCCGCTGGACCTGCGCCGACGGGTGCTGGACATGCTGGGTCGGGTCGCGGCGGGCGCCGAGCAGGGCGGGGACCGGGATCTCAGCGAGGAGCGGGCGTCGGCATGATGACCTCCCGCGCCCAGGTACGCCGGTTGCTGGCCCTGGTCCCGTACCTCCGTGGGCACGACGGTGTCCCGCTCACCGAGGTGGCCGCCGCGTTCGGGATCAGTCCCGTCACCCTGCGGGCCGACCTGGACGTGCTGTGGATGTGCGGGATGCCCGGGCTGACTCCCGGCGACCTGATCGACATCGACATGGACGCCGTGGACGGCGAGGGTGTCATCCACCTGTCGAACGCCGACTACCTGCCGCGGCCGCTGCGGCTGTCGGGCGACGAGGCGCTGGCCCTGGTGTTGGCCCTGCGGACCCTGCGGGGGATCGCCGGTCCGGGAAAGCGGGCGGCGATCGACTCCGCGTTGGCCAAGCTCGAGGCGGTGGCCGGCAGCCAGGCCCACTCGGCGCAGGCGGCCGTGCTGGTGCAAGGTGGTCGGGACGAGATCCAGGCGCTGGTGAGCGACGGCCTGCAGCGCGGCAAGCGGCTCGATCTCACCTACGACGTGGCGACCCGGGCCGAGACGACCCGCCGCCAGGTCGACCCGCTCCGCGTCTTCGTGCTCGACGGCTACGGCTATCTCGAGGCGTGGTGCTATCTCGCCGACGGGCTACGGACCTTCCGGCTGGACCGGATAGCGGCCGTGGAGGTGACCGAGACCGACATCGTCGAGCACGACGTGACGCTGCGGGACCTGAGCGGCGGCTGGTTCGACGCCCTGGCCGACGCCCCCCTGGTGACCCTGGCGCTCGACCCGCATGCCGCCTGGATCGCCGAGTACTACCCGACCGAGCAGGTCACGCCGCGACCCGAGGGTGGTCTGGTGGTCACCGTCCGGGTCAGCCACCCGCTGTGGTTGGAGGGCATGCTGCTCCGCCTCGGCGGGCACGCGCGGGTGCTGTCTCCACCCGGGGCCGGCGACTCCGCCGTCGAGGTCGCTCGGGAAGCGCTGGACCAGTACGCGGCGCTCGGGCTGGCGTAGGCTCCCTCAGATGTTCTGGATCATCGTGTTCGGCGCGATCGCGCTGGGGGGTCTCGCCATGGTGATCTGCTTCGGGGTCTCGTTGTGGCGGAAGAGCCAGGCTCTGCTCGGCGAGGTCGGGGTGCTGCTGGAACGGGCGGACGAATTCGTCGAGCTGCTCGATCGGCTCGAGGTGTCCCCGGACCGCGAGACACCGGCGCGATACCGGCGCGAGACCGGCGGCGACGAGGCCGAGATCGAGGACGTCGAGATGGGCTTGTCTCGGTAGGGAGCGACGTAGGATGGCCGATGATCCAGTGATCGGATCGGTTCACCGCTGAAACGGAATCCGTCGGAAAGAAGGAAAAGATGACCGTACTGGCCATGTTCGGACTCGGCGTGCCCGAGCTGCTGATCATCTTGGCGGTGGTGCTGCTGCTCTTCGGTGGGTCCCGGCTCGCCGGTCTCGGTAAGAGCACCGGTCGGGCGCTGAAGGAGTTCAAGGAGGAGACCAAGGGTCTCAAGTCCGAAGACACCGAGAACGACCAGATCGCCGGGTCGACCACCCAGCCGCCGGCCACCCAGCCGGCTCCGCAGACCCCCATCCAGGATCCGGCGCCCAACGACGCCCGCAAGGACCTCTGAGCCCTCGTACCGGCTCTCACACTCCTGTGGCTCTCTCCGTCCTGGGCCGACCCGTTCGGTTCAACCTGAACTGGCTCAAGCCTCCGCCCACCCCTCCGGACGGGTCGATGACCCTGTTCGAGCACCTGCGTGAGCTCCGCTACCGCCTGGTCATCGCTGTGGGCGCGATCATCGTCGGAATGATCGTGGCGGCCCTCTTCTACGACCAGCTGTTCGACGTCCTCCGCTTCCCCTATGACGTGGCGATCGCGGATCTGAAGGAGAAGAACCCGGACCAGGTGACCGATCTGGTGAACATCGGCATCGCGTCGCCGTTCACCCTGGCGCTCAAGATCTGCGCGGTCGCCGGAATCGTGCTGACGGCTCCCATCTGGCTCTACCAGCTCTGGTCGTTCATCGTGCCGGGGCTGCTGGCCAAGGAGAAGAAGTGGGCGCTGATCTTCATCGGCACGGCGACCCCGCTGTTCCTGGCCGGGGTGGCGGTCGGCTACCTGGTGATGCCCAAGGGGATCTCGGTACTGCTCGGGTTCACCCAGGACGGCGTGGACAACCTGCAGAACATCAACGACTTCCTCTCGTTCCTGTTGCGCGTCATGGTGGTGTTCGGCATCGCCTTCCTGATTCCGCTGGTCGTGTTGATGCTGAACATCGTCGGCGTGATCAAAGCCAGCCAGCTGACCAAGGCCCGTGTGTACGTCATCTTCGGCACCTTCGTGTTCGGGGCGGTGGCCACACCCTCCACCGACCCGTTCTCGATGCTGGCGCTCGCGGCCCCGATGACCGTGCTCTTCCTGGTCGCCGAAGCGCTCGCCCACGTGCTGGACCGCCGCAAGGCCAAGCGAGCACTGGCGGCGGACGGGGAGATCGTGCTGCACGACAAGGCGCTCGACGATCTCGAGCAGACGGGCGACTGACGCGATGACCTCCCACAGCGACGGCTCCGAGGTCGTCGACCCACAAGGACCTCAGAGCGACAACAGCATCGCGCTGGTGGTCAACCCCTCTTCCGGCAAGGGTCGGGCCCAGCGACTGCTCCCCGAGGTAGCCGGACTGTTCCGCGACGCCGGCCGTCAGCTCGAGATCCTGCTCAGCCGCGACGTCGACGAGGCGCGGACCATGGCCGTCCAGGCCCTCGACGCCGGCGTCGGCACCCTGGTCGTGATGGGCGGCGACGGCATGGTGCACCTGGGCATCAACGTCGTCGCCGATCGGCCGGGCGTCTCCAACCTCGGTTTGGTCCCGGCCGGCACCGGCAACGACCTGTGTCGGGGTCTGGGGATGGACGTCCAGGATCCGGTGGCGGCGGCCCGGGCCATCGTTTCCGGTCCACCGCGCCCGATCGACGTCTTGAAGGTCAACGACGAGTACGTCGGTGGGGTCGTGGCCACCGGCTTCGACGCGCTGGTCAACGCTCGGGCGAACTCGATGAAGCGACCCAAGGGAACGCTCCGGTACGCCATCGCCGCGCTCGTCGAGATGGCCTCGTTCGACCCGCTGCCGTACCGGCT
>DATDAP010000605.1:0-5554 GCA_036525335.1 Microlunatus sp.
CGGCTCGACCTCGCCTCGGTGTTCCTCTACGCCGGCTCGATCATGCCTGGCCAGGTGGACGGCATCGACGTCACGATCATCGACGCCTTCGAGGCCGTCGGTGCCTGCCTGGCCGGCAAGATCAGCCGCGCCGACGTCGACCGGATCGAGCGCGCGATCTGTCCGGGAGAGGGCGCCTGCGGCGGCATGTACACCGCCAACACTATGGCGTCGGCCGCCGAAGCGCTGGGCATGTCCCTCCCCGGCTCCGCCGCCCCGCCCGCGGTGGACCGGCGGCGCGACGGCTTCGCCCGCCGCAGCGGGATGGCCGCAGTCGAGATGCTGCGCCGGGGGATCACGGCTCGGCAGATCCTGACCAAAGAAGCCTTCGAGAACGCGATCGCGGTGGTGATGGCCTTCGGCGGTTCCACCAACGCGGTGCTGCACCTGCTGGCGATCGCCAACGAGGCCGAGGTCGATCTCACGCTGGACGACTTCGTCCGGGTCGGTAAGAAGGTCCCGCACCTGGGTGACCTGAAGCCGTTCGGCCGCTACGTGATGTACGACGTGGACCGGGTCGGCGGCGTACCGGTCGTGATGAAGGCCCTGCTGGACGCGGGGCTGATGCACGGCGACTGCCTGACCGTGACCGGTAAGACGATGGCGGAGAACCTGGCCGACATCGCCCCGCCCGATGTCGACGGCACCATCGTCCGGGCGCTCTCCAACCCGATCCACCCCACCGGTGGCATCACGATCCTGCACGGCACGCTCGCGCCCGAGGGGGCCGTGGTGAAGAGCGCCGGCTTCGACACCGAGGTGTGGGAGGGCACGGCCCGCGTCTTCGACGGCGAACGGGCCGCCATGGACGCGCTGGAGAACGGCACGGTGGTGTCGGGTGACGTGGTGGTCATCCGGTATGAGGGTCCCAAGGGCGGTCCGGGCATGCGCGAGATGCTGGCCATCACCGGGGCGATCAAGGGTGCCGGTCTGGGCAAGGACGTCATGCTGATCACGGACGGCCGCTTCTCCGGCGGCACCACCGGTCTGTGCGTCGGTCACATCGCGCCCGAGGCGACCGAGGGCGGCCCGATCGCCCTGGTGCAGGACGGCGACCCGATCACCCTCGACGTCGCCCAGGGTCTGCTGGAGCTGGGCGTCGACGCCGACGAGCTCGACCGTCGACGGTCCGTCTGGACCCCGACCGAGCGGCCTGCCCGCCGCGGGGTGCTGGCCAAGTACGCCAAGCTGGTCAAGTCGGCCAACGTGGGCGCGGTCTGCAGCTGACGCTGGGTCGTCCTCACTCGTTGCTCGCAACGCTCCACCGACTCCGTCTTCCCTCCTCGACAGCAAACGAAGAAGCGTGTTTGCTCACTCGTCGGTCCAGGCGTAGCCAGTCGCTCTGCTCGCGGCCACTCGCGAGGGCAGCGAGCAGCGAGTCAGGAAACAGAGGGTGTTGAGCGGCCGGGAGGGTGAGAGGTGCCGGTGTGGCATTTGCTGGCTTCCGGGCGCGAGTGAGGACAGCTCCCTCGCGAGCAGCGCGTGCGGACAACACCGCGTGGCGTACGAACGTTGTCTTCGGGCTCGCCGCTAGGGTGAGTTTCATCACCAGGGCACGCTGCGAGCCGTTTCTCAATCGGCTCACAGCAGGTCCGTCCGATATCATCGATGACGTGAGGTAGCGACCACCGTCGCGCCTCACCCTCATGACCGCAGCCGGATCACACACCCGTCCGGCGTGGCCCGACGCTAAGGAGAGCTCCGATCACCGATTCTGTTATCGCATCGGGCTTTCTGACCAGCGCCGAGAAGCCGCCGGCCACGCGTGCCGCGTACCAGACCCAGCGGGTGCTCGAGTCGCTGCCGGCCGTCATGCTCGTGCTGCCCGTGCTCGTCCCGGTCCTGTTGCTGGTCATCTCGCCGACCGCGGCCTACCTTGCGTTCAGCGGCTACCTGCTCTTCTGGCTCGGCGTCTCCCTCAGCCTCGCTCTCCGTCAGGCGAAGGAGTACCGGACGATCCGGCGTTACCGGGCGATCGACTGGCACCAGCGGCTGCGCAACCTGACCGACCCGTACGCCCGCATCCACGAGCTGGTCGACCGTCCCGACCTGACCCGGTCCGAGGTCGAGGAGCTGCACGCGCTCAACGCCTGGGTGCACAGCGGTGCCGACGTCCCGGCTCCCGACGACGTCCACCACCTCGTTGTCATCCCGGTCTACAGCGAGTCCTCCGACATCATCGAGCAGTCGCTCGACGCAATCCTGGCCGCGGACTTCCCTGCCGACCGGCTGATGATCTGCCTGACCTTCGAGAGCCGGTCCCCGGTCTGGGGATCGACCGAGATCGCCGGCATCGAGGCCGCGTACGCGCACCGGTTCGGGCACTTCTTGGCCACCCAGCACCCCGACGGTCTGCCCGGCGAAGGCCGGGTCAAGGGCGCCAACATCAGCTGGGGGGCCCAGCTCGCCCGCCAGGAGCTGCACCGCGACGGCATCCGCGACGACCAGGTGATCGTGTCGGCCTTCGACTCCGACACCCGGCCGAGCCCGCACTACTTCACCGTCCTGAGCTACACCTACCTGACCAACCCCGATCGGGACGTGGACAGCTACCAGCCGGTGTTGTTGTTCCACAACAACGCCTGGGAGGTGCCGACCGCGTCCCGCCTGGTCGGTTACGTGGCGAGCATGTGGACCCTGGTCGACTCGACCCGCCCCGAGCGGCTGCGCATCTTCTCTTCGCACGCGCTGGGGATGAAGGCGTTGGTCGGGGTCAACTACTGGTCGACCAACGTCATCCCGGACGACTCCCGGCAGTACTGGCGGATGTACTACGGCAGCGACGGCCGGGCCAAGACGGTGCCCCTGCACCTGCCCGTCTACCTCGACGCCGTGCACTCGCACAGCTGGTGGGCGACGATGCAGGAGCAGTACAAGCAGATCCGGCGCTGGTCGTACGGAGTCATCGACTTCCCGTACCTGATGGAGCAGAACGTCCTCAACGAGCGGATCCCGTGGCGGGAGAAGGGGCTCCAGACCTTCCGGCAGCTCACCCAGTTCCACCTGTGGGCGACCGTACCGCTGCTGATCCTGTGCCTGCGCCCAGTGTCGAACTACCTGCAGCCGATCGTCACCCACTCCAGCCTGATGCTGTCGGAGCTGGCCGGGATGGCCAACCTGTTGGCCCTGGTGGTCGCGCCGCTGAGCCTGGTCATCTCCGCCTTCGTGGCCCTGAGCCTGCTGCCCAAGCGGCCGGCCGAGCGCCCCAGGAGCGCGTGGGCGAAGATGGTCGGCGAGTTCGTCGGGCTGCCGTTGGTAGGTCCGATCTTCTTCTGCCTGCCGGCCATCGACGCTCAGATCCGACTGCTCACCCGCCGTTACCTCGGCTTTCGGGTGACGGTCAAGGAGCGCACCAAGGCGGCCCACCGGGTCCACTGACGGCCAGCCGACTCACTCGTCGAGCAGGTCGACGGTCCGGTGCAGCACGGCCAGACCTGATTCGGGCGTACGCCGACCCAGACCGCACGCGGCCGCGATGTCGACAGGATGCCCGAGTCCCTCGTCGATCAGGCTGCGAACACGGAGCTGGTCGTCGAGCGACTGGGCCTCGTGCGCGAACCCGGCCGCGAACCGCGTACCCGTCGGAAGCTTCAGCCCACCCAGCGGCGCGTAGAAGGCGGCGTCGGTCGTGGCCGGTTGATCGGCGGCCGCGAACGGCGCATGCACGTACGACAGCTGCTGGTCGGTCGGCCAGCGACGCACGATCGCATTGGTCAGCTCGACCAGCGGCGCCACGTCGCCCATCGTCCCGAACGCCTTGTTGTTCATGTCGCCGAGGCAGAGGTGCAGGCCGAACTGCGAGCCCTGGGGTGAGGCAGCGGCGAGCCGGCTGATGCCGGCGGCCAACCGCCCGGCGACCAGCGGCAGGGCGGGCTTGGGGACCTTGGCGAGCAGGACCAGCTCCACCGGCAGCTCGATCTGGAACACAGTCGCAGGTCCGGCGATGGCCCGCACCCCCCTGATCTCGGCCAGCGTCGCCTCCGTGAACGGCCGCCGATGACGGAGCGCGCCGGCAGGGCCGAGGGTGAACATGGCGAGGTCCAGATCGCTGGGCACACCGGACTGGAACACCAGCTGCGGCAGGTCGTAGAACTCCCGCAGCCGCTCGAAGACGGGGTAGCTGTCGCTGACCGCCGCCACGTGGCCGAAATCCAGGTTCGCGCCGTACAAGGTGTGGCCACGACGGATCCGCAGGGTCGGTGTCTTGTCGTAGTCCGACCAGTCCCCGGGCTTGACCACCTCGAGATCCGGATGGTCGCGCAGGCTGTCGACGATCGAGATCACCCAGTTGCGTCGATCACCGGTCTCGCCGTCGGGCAGCGACCGCAGCCGCGGTCCGAGCACCTGGAGTGCGGTCGACATCGCCTCCTCCGGGCTGTCACCGGGCAGGCTCCCGACCAGGTGTGCCATCCGTGCGTCCATCGCCCCGCCCCCTCCGAGCTGCCGATGGGGGCATCCTGCCAAAGTGCTCCGGTCGGCGGACGACCCGGTCGGGCTCAGCCGCCCATCTCGGTGGCTGCCCACTCGGCCACGCGCTGCTCGGCCTCGGCGTCGGAGACCTGCTCGACCCGGGTCATGATCGACCAGCGATGGCCGTACGGGTCGAGCACCGACGCGAACCGGTCTCCGGTGACGAACGTGCTGGGCTGCTCGCGGATCGTCGCGCCGTGTGCCGCGGCGGTCGCCGTGGTCGCGTCCACGTCGGGGACGTAGATCGCGATCGAGTGGGTCACCGGCCCTTCGCCCGGAGCGGTGAGTCCGTACTCCGGCAGCGCGTCGGCCAGCTGCAGACGACCCTGCTCGAGCTGCAGCTCGGCGTGCGCGACCCGGCCGTCCGGCAAGTCCATCCGGCTGATGACGGTGGCGTCGAACACGGCGACGTAGAAGTCGATGGCGGCGGCACCGTCGGTGAGGCACAGGAACGGGGTGAGGGTGCTGTAGCCGGCGGGACGGAACGGTATCGAGGTCATGTCCGTGATCCTCCCGTGCGGGGACGGGCCGTGCTTGGAAAGATCCGCCACCCCGGCAATCCCGCTGACGCACTCCCCAGACCCGTCGCGCGCGTGGTGGAGCACGTGCGTGACAGCACCAGCCCGTGCGTCAGCGGTGTTCGGGAGTGACCACGCAGCCCGAGCCGCGGTTGTCGGTGCCGACCACTAGCGTCGGTGGCGTGACGGTCACTCCCCAGCGAGGCCTGGTGCGTCGGCCGGCCAGCGCCGACGCCTTCACCACGCGTCGCCATCCGGCCGGGGCCGCGTTGGCCCCGTGGATCGCCTACTTCTGGACCGTCACCTGGGACCGGGGTGACGCCGGTCCGCTGGAGTCGACAGTGATCTCCTTCCCGGCCATGCACCTGACGGTCGAGTGGGGCGAAGCGGGCACGGTGCGGCACGGTCACCCGCTGCCGGCGACCCTGGTCCACGGGTTGATCAGTCGCGTCTTCCGGGTCAGCCTGACGGGCCGCGGGGGTGTGGCCGGGGCGAGGTTCCGGGCCGACGGGTTCCACGCCTGGACC
>DATDAP010000606.1:0-4864 GCA_036525335.1 Microlunatus sp.
CCGGACCACGTAGCCCAGCAGCTCGCTCGTGGAGTCGCTCAGCGGCGGCAGCGCCGAGGGCATCCAGGACTCGATCCCCGCGGCCCGCAGCACCGAGCGCGCGCTCGCGATCTCGGTCGCCAACCGCACCTCGCGCATCCCCGACGCCGTGGTGCGGACATCGGCGAGGGCCTGCCGCGACACCTGCTCGATCTCGGCGATCTGCACCTTGGCCGCGGCCGGGTCGAGGTCGACGAGTCGGGCCGCCAACCCGGCTTTGATCGAGATCGCGGTCAGCGAGTGACCGAGGATGTCGTGCAGATCCCGGCCGATGCGCTCTCGCTCCGCTGCGACGCTCAGGGTGTTGACCCGCTGCTCGGCCCGCTGCAGCCGACCCTGCGCCGCGCCCGCCTCCATCCCGGCTCCCGTGGCCAGCCCCGTCCCGGCCGCGACCACGCTGATGTAGATCGCCGTGTCGCCACCGCCGAAGGGAATCGTCGCTGCGATCAACAGGCCGAGGACGACCACGGCGATCCGCGACTGTCGCCACGGCACCAGGGTGGCCAGCATGACGGCCACGTACGCTCCGTAGCCGACGAGGGCCCAGCCCCAGGTCGGGTAGCTCACCAGCAGCACTCCGACATAGCCGCCGATGTAGAACCAGCGGGTACGCAGCGAGCAGTCGGCGAGCCAGGCCGTGGCCAGGTAGCCGACGGCGAGCAGCACCACGAGCAGGATCCGCCAGACCAGCTCGGCCGGCGACGGGTCGTCCTCCGGGATGGCCGCAATGGCGAAGAGCAGGAAGACCAGGCCGAAGGCGTAGATCCAGACCTTGTTCTGGGCGGCCCGCCGAAGCGTGAACGGCGCCGCGGCGTCCGGGCCGTAGTGGCGGACCGGCGCCGACGTGGGGTCGTCGCAGGCGCCCTCGTAGCCGGGACGGAAGATCGACCAGACCGATCTCCGCTCCCTCCTGCCCGTCTCCCGAGCCGGCACCGAGCTTCCTCCTCCGCGGCGCGACGTCACCGCTTGCTACTGGCCGTGGCGCGTCGAAAACCCAGGCCTCCGAGCACCGTAAGTCCGATGACCCAGGCGAGCAACACCAGCACCCCGGTCCAGGGGAACGCGGAGTCCGGCAGCATGGGCCAGCGACCGAGCTCGGCCAGCCAGTACGACGGCAGCGCCTGCGCAAGTGCCTGCGCGACCGGCGGCATCATCTCGGTGGGCAGCCAGAGTCCGCCGAGCATGGCCAGCAGCAGCAGGATCAGCGTGGTGACGCCGCCGACCGCCTCGGCCTTGACCCACAGGCCGATCACGATGCCCAAGATCGCCAGCGGTACGAGCGCCACCCACATCAGGGCCAGGGACGCGAGCCAGACGCCCACCGGCATCCGTACGCCGCCGATCAGGAAGCCCGCGCCGAAGACCAGCAGCAGGGACGGCAGCACCAGGACCATGATCACGCCGGCCTTGGCCAGCAGGAACTCTCTGGGCGCGAGGGTGGTGACGCTGAGCTGTCGGAACCAGCCCGAGCGGCGTTCCGTGGCCAGCTGGGCTCCCCCGCTCATGGCCGCCCCGAGCGCGCCGTACGCCGCCATCGAGACCATGATCATCGCCGAGACCAGCCCGGCGTCGGGTCCAGAGCCGGTGAAGGTCTGGCTGAACACGACGTACAGCACCAGGGGCATGCCGACCGCGAACACGACGAAGGCGAAGTTCTTCACTGTCAGCCAGGTGCTGTGCACGGCGTAGTGCACCGGAGCCGGCCAGCGGGGCGATCGACGACGACCGTCAGCTGTCTCGGCGGCCGCGGGGTTGGTGGTGATCATGAGAGATCCTCCGGCTGGTCGTGGGTCAGAGTGAGGAAGGCGTCCTCGAGACTCGCAGAGACGACTTCGATGTCGGAAGCTGCAGGGTGCTCGGTGATCAGCGACCGCAGCGTGGCGTCGGAGTCGGTGGTCCGCAACACCAAGCGGCCACCGCTCCGCTCGCCCGCGATCACGGCCGGCAGTCCGGTGAGCTCGGAGAGGCTGACCCCACGATCGGCCAGCGTGATCGTCCGATCGGCGACTCCGCTCTTGATCCTGGCCGGGGTGCCGTCGGCGATCAGCCGGCCGCGGGCCAGGACCACGATCCGGTCAGCTTCGGCGTCGGCCTCGTCCAGGTAGTGGGTGGCGAACAGCACGGTTCGACCGTCGGCGATGAAATCGCGCATGGACGCCCAGAAGGCACGTCGGATCTCCACGTCCATGCCGACCGTCGGCTCGTCCAAGATCAACAGCTGCGGGTCCGCCATGATCGCCAGGGCGTACCGCAGGCGCTGGGCCTGGCCACCGGACAGCTTCTCGGTCTTGATCTTCAGGAAGGAACCGAGATCCGCTCGCTCGATCACCTCCGGGAGCGTCAGCGGGTGGGCGTGCAGTCCCCGCATCAGTCGGAGCACGTCGATGACCGTGGCTTCGTGGAGGAGTGCCCCGGCTTGCAGCATCACCCCGACCAGTCCCTGGCGCACGGCCTCGCGCGGCGGGCGGCCGAACACGGCGACGCGTCCGCGGTCCGGGTCGGTCAACCCGGTGATCATCTCGGTGGTGGTGGACTTCCCCGCGCCGTTGGGTCCGAGGACCGCGACGATCTCACCGGGCGGGATGGTCAGGTCGAGACCGTCCACCGCCCGGACCGCACCGTACGTCTTGTGCAGACCCTCCAGCAGGATGGCCGCGGGGCGGCTGTCGGATGTCCGTGCTGTCGCGGTGAACGCCGGGGTGTGGACATCATCGGCGGGAAGGGTGGCCATGAGATCGAGTCTGGTCGGCTTGCCGTCCCGTCACCTCGTCCGAGCGTCATCACCTGACCGTGACAGGTGTCACTCACATGGGCCCGCTCGCGACGGCGGCGCGCATTCACCGGCGACGTCGTCACGCCGGGCACGCCGCCGTCCCGCTCACGGGCCTTAGGGTGACCTCGTGACGATCCCCGCAGGTGTGGCTGCCGGCCATCCGGCCACGGCCCAGGCCGGTGGCGACATCCTGGCCGCCGGCGGCTCGGCGGCTGATGCGGCGGCTGCGATGGTGCTGACAAGCTGCGCGGCGGAGACGCTGTTCACCGGGCTCGGCGGCGGCGGTTTCGCCATCCACTACGAGGCCGCCACCGGACAGACGCGCTGTCTGGATTTCTTCGTGTCGATCCCCGGTCTGGGCGGCCGATCGGCCGGCCGAGGGCAGCCGATCGAGGTCGTCTTCGTCGGGCAGGCGATCCCGTACGAGATCGGGCCGCCGACCGTGGCGGTGCCCGGCATCCCGGCCGGTGTCCTGCACCTGTGGCGACGGTGGGGGCGGCTGCCGTGGGCCGAGGTGGTGGCCCCCGGTCGGAATGCCTCGCTCGGATCGGTGTTCCCGAGCACGCACGCCGATCTGCTGCCCAAGGTGTCCCCCGCATTCCACGTGTCGGAGGGGATCGCGGTCTACAGCCGCCCCGACGGAAGCACCCTGCAGGCCGGCGATCTGGTGGCCCACCCTGCCCATCCGCAGGCGTACGACCTGTTGGCCGCGGAGCCGGAGGCCTTCTACCGGGGCGTGTACGCGCGGGCGGTGCTGGAGGTCCTCGGCGACACGTCGGCGATGGAGGCAGCCGACCTGGAGGCCTACCGGGTGATCGAGAGCAAGCCGCGCCGTGTCGGTGTGCACGGCTTCGGGGTGCTGGCTCGGGGTGACGACCTGGACGACGTGCTCGGCACCATGCAGGCCGCGGCCGCCACCATGCCCGGTGACCCGATCAGTTCTCCCGACGCCGCCCGGGCCCTGGTGCACGCCCTGCGGGCGCCGGACCGTCGGTCCGAGACCACCAACCTGGTGGCGGCCGACGCCGAGGGCAACGTGTGTGTGGTGACCACGAGTCTCGGACTCGGTTCCGGGGTCTGGGTGCCGGACTTCGGAGTCCACCTGAACTCGATGCTCGGCGAGGGCGAGCTCGTCCGCGACGGAGTCGCCCCGGGGATGCGGATGGGCTCGATGATGTCGCCGATGCTGGCCATCGACCCGAGTGGTCGGCCGGTGGTGGCGGCCGGAGCGGCGGGCGGCAGCCGGATCCGCTCGGCGCTGGTGCAGTGCATGCTCCGGATGCTCGAGCACACCCCACCCCAGGCCGCGATCGACGCTCCTCGGCTGAACGCCGTGCCGGGAGCCGTACGGATGGAACCCGGCTTCTCCGACGAGGTGGTGCAGGCGCTCGCCGCCGACGGCGACGAGGTCGGGGTGGCCGAGGACCTGGATCCCTACTTCGGCGGGGTTTCTGCTCTCAGCTGGCTCGGTGGCGGGGCCGATCCGCGTCGTTCCGGCCACGTCGAGCTGCATCTGGCCGCGGACCTGCCGGATGCCCCACCGCCTCGGCCGGCGGAGACCGACGGTTAGCCTTCGGTGGTGACGCCGCCCTCCTCCACCTATCGGCTCCAGATCCGCAAGAGCTTCACCCTGGACGACGCTGCCGCGGTGGTCGGCTATCTCCGTGACCTCGGGGTGGGCGCGGTCTACCTGTCGCCCATCCTGCAGTCCACCACCGGCTCCGACCACGGGTACGACACCACCGATCCGCTCCGGATCGACCCGGACCGGGGTGGCGAGCCGGGCTGGGCCGCGTTGCTGGGCGCAGCCGCGAGCGCGGGCTTGCAGGTCGTGGTCGACATCGTGCCCAACCACCTCGGCATCAGCGCGGCGCGGGAGAACCCGTACTGGTGGGACGTGCTCACATTCGGACAGGCGTCGGCGTACGCGGACTGGTTCGACATCGACTGGAGTCGTCCGATCACCGTGCCGGTGCTGGGCGACGATGCGGTACTGACCGTCGAGGACGGTGAGCTGAGCTACTACGAGCACCGCTTCCCACTCGCCCCGGG
>DATDAP010000607.1:0-3049 GCA_036525335.1 Microlunatus sp.
ACCGGCCTCGGGGGGACGTCGCCGCATGTGCCGGCGTCGGGGGGCCGCCACTGCTGAGTCGCCTGCGATGTCCACATGGGGGTGAGCGCGCTGTCGGGGGGGCAGGCGTCGGGGTGGAGCGAGTTCGGGAAGCTCTACCGGGCCGACGCGCCGCGGTTGGCAGTCTTCGCCATGGCGTTGGGTGCCGCACGGGATCGGGCGGCGGCGCTCGCGCACGAGAGTCTGACCATTCTCTGGGGCCGCTGGGCGGATCTGCCCGGTGCGCCGCGGACCTACGCGCGCCTGCTCGTCGTGCGGGCCGTCCGACGGTCGCGAGGTGACACCGCGGCACCGCCTCCGCTGCGCCTGCCCGAGCCGACGCTGCATGAGGATGTCCTGACCGGCCTCGCGCAGCTGCCCGACCGGCAGGGGCACGTCCTGGCGGCGGCCCTCGACGATCTGCCTCCCGAGGAGATCGCGCTGCTCCTGCAGATCGGCGTCGACGACGTGCGGACGGCGACGGACGCGGGTGCGCTGGCGCTACGCGGTCACCTCGACGGCCGCGAGGTCCAGCAGGCGTACGACGACCTGGTGGCCGGCATCGCGGACGGGATGGACGTCGACGCCGGGCTGGCGCTCGTCGCGGCCGCCGACTCCACGCGGCCCGCCGCGCTGCTGTCCCTGCAGACCGCGTCGGCGGACCGCCGGCCGGCAGCGCACGTGCCGGACGAGCTGGTCATGCAGGCGATGGCGGGCGACCGGGACGCGGTCGCCCGGCTGCTCGAGGTGATCCGGCCGCTCGTCGCCCGGTACTGCCGCGGCCGGCTCGGACCCGTCGACCGCTCGTACCTCTCCGCGGACGACGTCGCCCAGGAGGTGTGCCTGGCCGTTCTCACCGCGCTCCCGAACTACCGCGTGCAGGGCAAGCCGTTCCTCGCGTTCGTCTACGGGATCGCGGCGCACAAGGTGATCGACGCGCACCGGGCGGTCAGCCGCGGCCGGACCGACCCCGTGGCGGACGTCCCGGACTCGGTCGAGATCGGCGCCGGCCCCGAGCAGCGGGTGTTGCACGGCGAGCTCTCGGCGCAGCTGCGGGCCCTGCTCGACGAGCTGCCCGAGAAGCAGCGCGAGATTCTCGTGCTGCGCATCGTCGTGGGACTGTCGGCGGAGGAGACAGCAGAGATCGTCGGCGCCAGCGCGGGCGCGGTCCGGGTCGCCCAGCACCGGGCGCTGGGGAAGCTGCGCAAGAACATCCCACCCGGCCTCGCCTAGTACTACAGCGCTAGATCATTAGCGTCTGGAGGCGTAGGCGGCGACGGATGTGCGCTCGGCGGGCCTGAGCTTGGTGCTGTCGGCGCCAAGTTGACCAGCGCAGGCCGTGGGTGATGGCCTGTTCGCCCTGGTGAATGAGGTTGAGGAGTCGGCGAATTTCGGCGAGGGTGAGCGCGATGAGGGACCGGTGGACGGGTGTCGCGGTATCCGGTTCGGGCGGCTTTCCGGAGAGCTGGTTGTACTTGTTTAGTCGTTCGGCCGGCTGGCACCCCCTTTCACGCTGGCGGCCGCTTTTTTTGCCTTGCTCGCAATGACCGCGAGGAAGGTGTGCGCGAGCATGGCGAGGGTGATATGGCGGTGCCAGGCGTCCCAGGTGCGAACTTGGTAATGATCGAGTCCTACTTCGTTCTTGGTGGATCCGAAACATTCTTCGATGGGCCACCGTGCTCCGGCTACGTGGACGAGTTCGCCGAATCCGGCGTGGTTCGGGTTGTAGCAGTGGTAGAAAGCGAGCTCGCCGTCGTCGATCGATCGGCGGATCATGTACTGGTGGTCGGGGTCCGCGGAGTCGATGAGCGCCCAGTCGTAGACCCGGTGCCCTTTCGATCCGATACCGCAGGCGCGGCGCTGCCACCCATTCCGGGGTAACCGTTGGGCGAGTTCGTCGAGCTGGCCGGTCTGCGCGGTGGCCGTGGTGGCGGCCGTGTTCTTCGGCACGGCCATCACATAGGGAATCCGATTCTTTTCGAGGTAGCCGCGCAGGCCGGGGTTCTGGCCGAACTCCTCATCCGCGGTGAACCAGGCAAACGGTACCCGTGCGCCACGCGCGGACTCGATCATCTCTTCGACCTGCTGCGGCCTGGTCAGGAAGGTCTGCTGGGGCGGGACACCCGCCTCGGCGCAGCGGACTGGGTCGGCCATCCAGGACTTCTTCGGCATGTACAGCCGGCGATCGAGCAACACCCGGTCCCGACCCGGGGTGACGTAGCCGATAAACGTAGCGATCTGGCAGTTATCGATCCGTCCCAGGGTCCCCGAGTATTGTCGCTGGACCCCGACCGACTTGGTTCCCTTCTTCGCAAATCCGGTGGGGTCCGCGACCAGGATTGCACCCGGGTCGGACAGATGCTCCATCGCATATTCACGGTTTACCGCCAACAACGCCTCCACATCCCACGGCGACAGGTTCAAGAGCCGCTGCAACGCTGTCGGTGCCGGCTCGCCAGCATACTCGGCGATCGCCCAGGCGTTCTTCCGTTCAAGCTGCGACAGCAGTCCCCGGATATACTGCTCGGCGTGCTGTTTCGACTCCGTCCGATACCACAGCGGACGGATCCGCGCTATCAAATCCCGCAGGTCGGACTCCCACACATCCAGATCTGCGCGTTGCACCACGCCATCATACACAACAGCCGGTCGACCCGGCGATGCCGAAGACATACAAGAATCGTCCTATGGCCTGCCGTGAATTGGTCGGAGGCGCGCCGACAACAAACACTGTTCACACCCGAAATTCAAGAACTCGGGGCCGGTCGATAGCCCTCCGCCGTTCATTCATCAACCACCCCGGCACGACTCAAATGGCACGAGCCGCTCTCGGCATGTCACGCCACCCGGGGCCCAGCCCACCAGGCCCGGCGCCCGCCCCCACCCAGCCACTGCAAACCGGCCGACAACGCCCTGACCAGCAACAACGACATTCAGAAGAAAGATCTAGTTCTGTAGTACTAGACGCGGGCACCGAGGCGCGGGTCTCGCCAATCACGAGCTCCCACAGGTCCTCGGGGCCGCGCGGACG
>DATDAP010000608.1:0-3816 GCA_036525335.1 Microlunatus sp.
CTCGAAGGCCGGCATCATCGCGGGTTGCATGGTGACCAGCGGCATCATGCGGCGCAACGCCAAGGCGCGGTTGCTGCGTGAGGGTGTGGTCATCTCCGAGACCAGCATCGCCTCGCTCCGTCGGGAGAAGGACGACGCCACGGAGGTGCGCGAGGGGTACGAGTGTGGTCTCACGCTGCACAACTACTCCGACATCCGGACCGGCGACATCGTCGAGACGTTCGAGATGCGCGAAAAAGCACGGAGCTGAGAATGGTCGTACGGGACCCCGGGCCGCTGGTCGGTCCGGGGTTTCGTCCGCGTCTTCTCCGGCCCGGGTCGGGTCTCGCCCAGCATCGCGGCGTACGGTGCCTTCGCTAGGCTCGGTGCGTTGGGCCGCGATGCAACGCCCGACCACACCATGACCCGACCCAGGCCGGAGCAGCCGCTCGGCGACGCTGCCGGCCAGCGGTTCGGGGTCACGTACGACCTGTTGGGCAGAGAGACTGACATTCGGGGTCACGTACGACCTGTTGTAGAAGGAGACTGGGAATGGTTTCGCCACGGGTGTTGAAGCTGGCTGAGGACATCAGGGTGATTGCGGCCGAGATGTTGAAGCGGCGGATCAAGGATCCTCGGTTGGGGTTCGTGACCTTGACCGAGGTGCGGCTGACCGGGGACAGTCGCGACGCGAGTGTGTTCTACACCGCGTTCGGGACGCCCGAGGACCAGGCCAACACGGCGGCGGCGTTGCAGTCGGCGACCGGGATGATCCGCTCGCAGGTGGGCAAGCAGCTGGGGCTGAAGTTCACGCCGACGCTGGTGTTCATCCCCGATGTGGTGCCGGAGACGGCGCGCCAGCTGGAGGACCTGTTGGCCGCGGCCAAGGACGGCGACGCGAAGGTGGCCGAGCAGGCGGCCGGTGCCGCGTACGCGGGGGATCCGGATCCGTACAAGCGGCCCGAGGACGACGACGACACCGACGAGCGCGCCTGAGTTGGCTGCTGTGCGGCTCGGGCCGGGTCCGCCGGCGGGGGTGCTGGTCGTCGACAAGCCGGCCGGCTGGACCTCTCACCAGGTCGTCGGTCGGGCGCGACGGGTGCTCGGCACCCGCAAGATCGGGCACGCCGGCACCCTGGATCCGCTGGCCACCGGGGTGCTGGTGCTCGGGGTCGGCCGGGCCACCCGGCTGCTGGGTCAGCTCGCGCTGACCGACAAGGCGTACGACGCCACCATCCGGCTCGGCCAGGCCACCGTCACCGACGACGCCGAGGGTGAGGTGAGGGAGAACGCCGGGGCTGCGTCTGTCGGCGACGACGCGCTCGAGGGCGTCCTGGTCCGGCTGCGCGGACCGATCGAGCAGGTGCCGTCGTCGGTCTCGGCGATCAAGGTCGGCGGGGTCCGGTCGTACGCCCGCGTTCGCTCGGGTGAGGAGGTCGCCCTGGCCGCACGCCCGGTGACGGTCTCCCGCTTCCAGGTGCTGACCCGACGTGATCTGACGGCCGCGGACGGCACTGCGGTCGTCGACCTGGACGTCGTGGTCGAATGCAGCTCGGGCACCTACGTGCGCGCACTGGCCCGCGATCTCGGGGCCACCCTCGGCACCGGCGGCCACCTGACCGCGCTGCGACGCACCCGGGTCGGACCCTTCACCCTGGACGAGGCGCAGGATCTCGAAGCGGCGGAGGTCACCGTCACCCCGATCAGCGCGGTGGCGCGGCGCTGCTTCCCCGCCCTGGACCTCACGGCCGATCAGGCCGTCGCCGTACGGTTCGGGCGCCGGCTACCCGATACCGGGCTGCCGGCGGAGCGAACCGCCGTGTTCGATCCGGACGGGGACTTCCTGGCGCTCTACCGGCCCGAGGACGGCGACGCCGTACCGGAGGCTGTCTTCGTCGGCTGACCGCTGCTCAGGTTCGCGTCCTGGTGCGGAACAGGTACCTCGCCCAGAGCGCCGCAGCGATGATGATCAGCAGGCACCAGCCGACGGCCAGGACCGCCTGGCTGCCGGCGCCGCTGCCGATCAGCAGCCCCCGGATCGTCTCGACGATCGGGGTGATCGGCTGGTGCTGCGTGAACCAGCCGAGGCCGGCCGGCATCGTCTCGGTGGGCACGAACGCACTCGACAGGTAGGGCAGGAAGAGCAGCGCGAACCCGTAGTTGCCGGCGGCCTCGACGCTGCGGGCCACCAGACCGAGGGCGGCGAACAACCAGGTGATCGCCAGGATCCACAGGGCGATCAGGGAGATCGCCGCGACCCAGGCCAGCGGGCCGGCGGTCGGCCGGAAGCCGACGAGCAACGCGACCATGATCACCACGGCCGTGGTCACCAGGTTGCGGGCCAGGCTCGCGACCACGTGCCCCGTGATCACCGCGCCGCTCGCGATCGGCATGGTCCGGAATCGGTCGATCACCCCGTGGGTCATGTCGTGGGCCACGGAGATGGCGGTGCCGGACGCACCGAAACCGGCGCACAGCAGGATGATCCCGGGCACCACGTAGTCGACGTAGCCGCCGCCGGGTTCCAGCGCGCCACCGAAGACGAAGACGAAGAGCAGCATCAACATCACCGGCATCGCGACGGCCATGATCAACGCGTCGACCTCGCGCAGACTGTGCACCAAGCTGCGGCGGACGAAGATCGTCGTGGTGGTGAGGCGGCCCGGATCGCGACGCACGGGCATCGACGCGGGCTCGACGACGGTGATCATGCCGGCACCTCCTCGGTGAGCGCCAGGAACACGTCGTCCAGGGTCGGGCGGCGCAGCACGACGTGGGTGCCCGGTCCAGCGATCTCGGCCAGCTCGGCCAGTGCGTGCCGGACGGAGTCGGGCGAGCCGTCCACGGCTCGCTCGGCGAGCACGGACTCGTCGGCGGACCGGATCTCGACCACCTCCTCACCGACGCGCGACTTGAGCTCGCCGGGCGAGCCCTGGGCGACGATCCGGCCCCGGTTGATCACCGCCACCCGGTCGGCCAGCTGGTCGGCCTCCTCGAGGTACTGAGTGGTCAACAGCACGGTCACCCCCCGTCCGGCCAGTCCGGCGATGATCTCCCACAGAGCCTGTCGGCTGCGGGTGTCGAGACCCGTGGTCGGCTCGTCGAGGAAGATCACCGACGCGGCTGTGACCAGGCCGAGCGCGAGGTCGAGCCGGCGCCGCAGCCCGCCCGAGTAGGTGCCGACCCGTCGTCGGGCCGCGTCGGCGAGGTCGAAGGCCTCGAGCAGCTCGGCCGCACGCCGGCGCGCGGTGGCGGCGTCCAGCCCGTTGAGCCGGGCCATCAGCACCAGGTTCTCGGTCCCGGTGAGCACGTCGTCGACGGCCGCGTGCTGTCCGGTCAGACTGATCAGCCGACGGACCTCCTCCGGCTGGTGGGTCACGTCGAACCCGCCGACC
Organism: Microlunatus sp.; assembly: GCA_036525335.1. Classification (GTDB taxonomy): domain Bacteria; phylum Actinomycetota; class Actinomycetes; order Propionibacteriales; family Propionibacteriaceae; genus Microlunatus. The sequence goes on from DATDAP010000608.1 coordinate 3,375, forward strand.
AGGGCCCGGCCGGCGTCGGCGATCACCAGCGTCGACAACACCTTGATCAACGTGGTCTTGCCGGCGCCGTTGGGACCCAGCAGGGCGAGCACGCCCGGCTCGGCGCGCAGCTCCAGCTCGTCGAGGACCCGTAGGTCGCCGTAGCTCTTCACCAGGCCCGTCACCTCGATACCGCCGTCCATCCCGTTCCCCCTCTGTGTGCTGCCTAAACTGTTTATCCCTAAAACTGTTTATACCATAGATGCCGTGTAGGCCGTACGCAGAGCGCTACGATGGCCGCCGACCGCCGGAGGAGGTGCTGGGAGTGGCTGAGGTCGAGCTGCCGCGCGGGATCGCGCTGGCCTGGGGGATCGCCGCCGACCCGCAACGCGGTCCGAAACGCGAGCTCACCATCGAGCGGATCGTCGACGCCGCGATCGAGATCGCCGATGCCGACGGTCTG
>DATDAP010000609.1:0-2563 GCA_036525335.1 Microlunatus sp.
GTCGGTGCTGGGGTGGTCGTGACGTCGATGACTGCTCGGAAGCTCAGACAGCGTCGGAACGATCGCCAGCAGCGCCACGACGAGCATGCCGAGGGCGGCTGCCCCGGCGATCGCGAGCTGAGTGATGTCCATGGGTCAAGAATGCGTCGGGAATCGGTGAAATAGATCACACTTTCCTTTGAATTCGCTATGGAATGCACGGGCCGCGAGGGTCTCCGGGCGGGATCCGGGGTCAGCCGGCCACTCGCGGAGGCATCGTCTCTGCTAGACACGTCTCCCGTGTCTGCGAGCAGCCTCGGCCCGAGCAACCCCGCCCCGACATTCAGCCAGGAGCTGTGGAGTCATGGTGCCATCACCTACGCGAACATCCTGCGCCACCCCTTCGTGACGGGACTGACCGACGGCAGTCTCGACCGCGACGCCTTCCGCTACTTCGTGATCCAGGACAGCCACTACCTGCGGGGCTACGCCCGCACCCTCTCCCTGGTCTCCGCGCGGGCCACCGACCCGGACGCGGTGGCGTTGTTCGCCCAGCACGCCTCGGAGGCGATCGAGGTGGAGAAGGGCCTGCACGTCAGTCTGCTGGCGGGTCTGGGGCTGTCCCCGGCCGAGGTCGAGACCGAGGGATCGGGGCCGACCACCACGGCGTACACCTCCTACCTGCTGGGCGTCTGCGCGACGGGCACCTACGCCGAGTCGGTGGCCGCGGTGCTCCCCTGCTACTGGGTCTACCGTGACGTCGGTCGCGAGCTGCTCGCCCGATCCTCGCCGGATCCGCTGTACGCGCAGTGGATCGCCAGCTACGGGTCGCCCGAGTTCGACGCCGTCGTCGAGTCGGTGCTGACCGTCACCGACGGCCTCGGTGACGACCTCGGCCCGTCCGAACGGAAGCGCTGCCACGCGCACTTCGCCGCCACCACCCGGTACGAGTGGATGTTCTGGGACGCGGCGTACCGACAGCTGGCTTGGCCGGTCTAGATCTCGTCCGCCAGCCCTGCGATCTCCGCCGGGGTGACCCGGCAGCAGCCACCCACCAGCCGAGCACCGTCGTCGACCCAGCCGGCCACCTCGCTCGCCAGCTGCGACCGGGCGCCCCGCCAGGAATGGGCCGCGGCGTCCCAGTCCTCGCCGCTGTTGGGGTAGACCACGACGGGCTTGCCCGCCACCTGCGCAGCCGCGGCCACCAGCGGTCCGGCGTCGGCCGGCGGCAGGCAGTTCACGCCGACGGCGATCACCTCGGTCACGTCCCTGGCCATGGCGAACGCCTCCGCGACCGGCTCACCGGCCCGAGTGGTCGCCGGCGACGCGCAGGTCAGCGACAGCCAGCAGCGCACCCCCGTCCCGGTGACCTCGGACAGCAGCGCCTCCACCTCGGCCAGACAGGGGATCGTCTCGATCGCGAGCACGTCCGCCCCGGCGTCGGCCAGCACGGCGAACCGTGGCCGGTGCCAGGCCCGGAGCTGGGCGACCGTCAGCCCGTAGTCACCGCGGTACTCCGAGCCGTCGGCCAGCGCCGCCCCGTACGGACCGACGGAGGCGGCCACCCAGCACCGCTCCGGTTCCGCCGCGGACGCCCGAGCCATGGCCGCGACCTCCACGCTGCGGCGCAGCAGGGCGTCCGCCGTGCGCCCTTCCACCCCGACCGCGGCCAACCCGTCGTACGAGAGCTGGTAGGACGCCGTGGTCGCCACCCGGGCCCCGGCCGCGAAGAAGCGGGCGTGCGCCGCCGCCACCGCTTCGGGCGACTCGAGCAGCAGCCGCCCCGACCACAGGGTGCCGGACAGGTCGTGCCCGGCCGCCTCCAGCTCGGTCGCCAACCCGCCGTCCAGCAGCACCGGACCCACGGCCAGCGCCGAAGCCAGATCGGCGCGATTCACCTCAGGGGGCCACCGACGAGGGCGCCTCGTCGTTGGCCGGCGGTTCGTGGGCGATGGCCGGTTCCGGCTCCTTCTTCCGTCGGGCCGTGCCCGGTGGCGGACCGCTGGAGAAGAGCGCCCGCACCCACCGGTGCTGCGGCTGCGAGTCGATGAACAGGGCACGGATCATCAGGGTCATCGGGATGGCCAGGATGGCGCCCAGCCCGCCCAGCAGGAAGGTCCAGATGATCAGGGCGAGGAACGTCAGCGTGGTGTTCAGCTGCACTCGGTCGCCGACCACCTTGGGCTGGATCAGGGTCTGCACCACCACGTTCAACACGGAGTAGCCGACGGCGATGATCACCGCGGTCTGCCAGTCGATCACGAGCCACGCCACCAGGGCCGGCGGGATCAGACCGAGGACGAAGCCGATGTTGGGGATGAAGTTGGTGACGAAGGCGAGCAGCGCCCACAGCCACGCGTACGGGACACCGAGCACGGCCAGCAGGATCCAGTCCAGGATTGCCACGATGGCACCGAAGGTGGCCGCGACGGCGAAGTAGCTGCGCGTCGACACCCCCAGGTTGGTCAGCGCCTTGGCCGTGGCCGGGCGGAGCCGGACGACCATGGCCAGGCGGGCGGAGAAGTCCGCCGCATCCAGGGCCATGAAGAAGACCAGCGCGGCCAGGAACGCCAACGCGGTGAGC
>DATDAP010000610.1:0-4230 GCA_036525335.1 Microlunatus sp.
ACATCTTGTGACCGGTGAAGGCGACGAAGTCGGCGCCGAGCGCCTTGACGTCGACCGGCATCTGCGGCACCGACTGCGACGCGTCGACGACTACCAGCGCGCCGACCTCGTGGGCACGTGCGGCGACGGCCGCCACCGGTCTGGTCAACGAGCGCACGAAGATCATCTCGGTGGCGTACGTGTCCAACGTGCTCGGCACCGTCAACCCGGTCCGCGAGATCGTCGCGCTGGGTCACGCGGTCGGAGCCACCGTCGTCCTGGACGCTTCGCAGGCCGTTCCCCAGCTGCCGGTCGACGTGGTGGACCTGGGTGCGGACCTGGTCGCCTTCACCGGTCACAAGATGGTCGGCCCGACCGGCATCGGTGTGTTGTGGGGTCGCTACGACCTGCTCGCCGAGCTGCCGCCGTTCCTCGGTGGGGGCGAGATGATCGAGGTGGTCAAGATGACCGGCTCGACCTTCGCCGCACCGCCGCACCGGTTCGAGGCCGGTACGCCGCCGATCGCCCAGGCCGTGGGTCTGGGGGCAGCGGTCGGCTACCTGTCGGCCATCGGCATGGCCGCGATCGCCGCGCACGAGCAGGAGATCACCGCGTACGCGCTGGAGGGTCTGCAGACCGTGCCGGGGCTGCGGATCCTCGGGCCGAGCGAGCCGGTCGACCGCGGGGGAGCGGTGGCGTTCACCCTGCCCGACATCCACCCGCATGACATCAGCCAGCTGCTGGACAGTCGGGGCATCGCCGTCCGCGGCGGACATCACTGCGCTCGGCCGCTGCACGAGCGGTTCGGCGTGCAGTCCTCGACCCGCGCGTCCTTCTACCTCTACACGACCAAGCCCGAGATCGATGCGCTGGTAGATGGTCTGGGCTACACCCAGCGGTTCTTCGGAGGGACACGATGAAGGTCGAGGACCTCTACCAGGAGATCATCCTGGATCACTACCGAGCCAAGCACCACAGCGGACTCCGGGAACCGTACGAGGCCGAGGTGCACCACGTGAACCCCAGCTGCGGTGACGAGGTGACGCTGCGCCTGCACGTCGCCGACGGTGTGGTCAGCGACGTATCGTACGAGGGTGTCGGCTGTTCGATCTCGCAGGCGTCGACCTCGGTGATGACCGATCTGGTGATCGGTCAGCCGGTCAGTGAGGGCTTGGCGCTGCACGAGGAGTTCCTGACCATGATGCAGAGCAAGGGAACATACGAGCCGGACGAGGACCAGCTGGAGGACGCCGTCGCGTTCGTCGGTGTGGCTCGGTTCCCGGCGCGGGTGAAGTGCGCACTCCTCGGCTGGTCGGCGTTCAAGGACGCCGCCCTGCGGACGAGTGCGCAGGAGACGACGGAGGGAAGATCATGACCGGAACGACCGAGACCACGCAGGTCCCGACCGAGGACACCGTACGGCCGTCGGATCGGGTGGTCGATCAGCTGCCCGAGGTCGACCTGACCGAGCTGAGCGCCGCCGGCACCGAGGAGGACCTCTGGGAGGCCCTCAAGGACGTGGTGGATCCCGAGCTCGGGATCAACGTCGTCGACCTGGGTCTGATCTACGGTCTGCACCTGGAGGACGACCACAGCGTCACGATCGACATGACCCTGACATCGGCGGCGTGCCCGTTGACCGACGTGATCGAGGACCAGACCAACACCGCCCTGGAGGGACTGGTGAACGGGTTCGCGATCAACTGGGTCTGGATGCCACCGTGGGGGCTGGAGAAGATCACCGAGGACGGCCGCGAGCAGCTGCGGGCGCTCGGGTTCAACGTCTGAGCCGAGCAAGTAGGTCCGTCAGAGTCGCTCGAGCGTCGCCAGATCCTCGTCGCCGTCGAAGAACGTGTCCAGCACGGTCTGGAACACCGTCTGACTCTCGTCGGCGTGCACGAAGAGGGTCATCGACGAGCGTAGCTTGAGGGCATCGATGCCGCCGAGGATCTCCTCGGCGGTGTGGTCGCGGTGGGTGATCACGGACTCGGCCGCGGTCACCAGCCGTGGTCCGAGCACCGGGTGCGTGAGATAGGCGCGAGCTTCGGCGAGATCCGCGATCGCATACCGCTGGGCCATGACGCTGCGGCCGAGTCCGGCGATCTGGGGGAACACGAACCAGATCCAGTGACTCGTCTTGTGTCCGGCCCGCAACTCCCGCAAGGCCTGCTCGTACATTCCGTGCTCGTTCTGCGCTTCGACGAAGCGGCTGAGGTCGTAGGTCACGAGATCGATGCTGTCACCAGCCAGGGCTGAGTGGCTTCTCGGGTGGATCCGATCCGAAGTGTGTGGTGGCCCTCATGGACGACAGAAGCAGTCACGGGCGAAATGCGGGGGCCATCGGTAGCTGGTGAGATGGCCGACCGTGACCAGACACCAGACCAGCGAAGTCAGCCGGATCGCGGCATCCATTGCTGACCAGTAGGTTCGATACCGCTGGACGCATTCCCAGCCTGAAGCCGTTCGCGCCAAGCCTGCTGGGCACGCTCAGTGACGGCGTCGGGCATCCGTCAGGCGCAGGCGAGGCCGCCGCAGCCACCATCGCCGGGACCCCGGTCCGCCAGCCGGCCAGGACGGTCAAGGCGGCGGCTTCGCGGGCCAGCCTTACCCTGCCGGCCAGCGTCGTACGCCTTCACGACGACCGTCTCTTCGGTGTCCGATCTGCAGGCGGACCCCGACCGATCTGTCTCCACCCGCAAACGGCTGAGCGACGACAGTGAGAGAAGTTCCGATCAACGCTGACGCGGCCACCAACGCGGAATCCGGAAGAGGTTGGCGCTCGTGGGCCGTCAGGCACCGAACCTAGCCGAGACAAGAACCCCGCGCGTCTGCTCCTGTCGCCGCCTCTGGCGCTCGGAGGTTGGATGATGCTGACCAACGCACTCTCGAAGGAAGGTACGACGATGGGCTCGTTCATCGGATCGATCGTGCTCACCAGCTCCGACACTGCCCGAGCCGCTGAGTTCTGGAACGGCGCCCTCGGCTACCTCGCCAAGCCCGGCCAGCCGGAGTTCCTGGCTCCGTCGACGTGGACTTCACCGTCAACTACCGGTGCCGACCACGGAGCGGCACACCTACATCTTGATGAGACCGACCAGGTACACATCGACCTCTGGGTGGACGACGGCGACACCGTGGAGTCGGAAGTCGAGCGTCTACTGGATCTCGGCGCCACGCGCGTCGACTGGGAGTACGCCGACGGCTCCACGCACGTGGTCCTGGCCGATCCGGACGGCGACCTCTTCTGCGTCTGCGCATAGCGGTCGGCTTGCAGCACTCCTGCTTCGGTCGACGGACGGCGTGCGGACATTACTTGGAGTACCGCGTGCCGTCCGGACCGGTAGGTCCTCTTGTAGTTCATCGGAAGTTCGGGCGCAGGTCTCTCATCGTCGGCTCTGCGGCGCTGCTGGCTGCGGGTCTGGGAGCCGTACCGGCAGACGCCGCGGTTCGGCCGAGGCGCAGAGTGGACTTCGCGAGGTGGGATCCCATCGACGACCGGTCAACCGAGGCACTCACCGCGCAACGCGTGGTGATGCACATCGCAGACACCCGTGAGCGGGACATCTACGGTCCGCAGAAGGGGCCGGACGACTCCTACGCCCATTTCTACAACCGTCGATCGGGTAAGCCTCTCCAGCTCCCAGCTGACGTACCTCGCGCGCATCTTCGCGTGGAGCCACGTCTACTGCGGTGTCCCCAACCGCATCGCGACCCCGGGCAACACGACCGGGTTCGCCTGGCACCGCCTCGGTGTCGAGGGTGACTTCGGGGACTTCGACCGCAAGACGTGGTGCCCGCCGGGACACGGGGTGAGGTTTGGTCGCGGAGCGTGAAGACCTGCCCGACCGACAACTTCATCGACCAGATCGACGACGTGTTCCGCATGGCGCAGATCTGGATCCGGCTCTACCAGCAGAACAGCTGAGCAACGGTCACGGCGCGGACCCCACCCGACCTGTGACCGATGGCACCCGAGCCTTGCTCGAGCACGCGTCTCCAGGAGCTATGACGGTCCAGGCGTGACCGATGACATGACTGACGAGGATTCGCTGCTGGTGGCTGGACCCACACCTGGGTCCCGTCGTCAGCTACTCAGTCTTCGGAGGGACCCGGGTGCGCGGTGGTCCAGACCTGGTGGGCCCAGTGGCGGTCGCCGAGCAGGAGGGTGCCTTGGTTGGTGGTGACCGCGACCAGGCCGTCGGGTGAGCGCCACAGGTAGGTGCCGATATCGGGTTGTCGGCCCTGCCAGCC
>DATDAP010000611.1:0-6838 GCA_036525335.1 Microlunatus sp.
GAGACCGGGGTGACGATCCGGCTGCAGGCACCGCTGGACACCGTGCTCTACCCCCTGAGCTCGGGGGCGACCAAGGAGGTCCGCTACTGGTCCGGGCAGCCGCTGGAGGTGATCAAGCGGGCCCCCGACGACGAGGTCGACGTCGTGTCCTGGCTGCCGGTGAAGGCGGCTCTTCACCGGCTCAGCTTCGAGCACGACAAGGAGCTGGTCCGCCAGCACCTGGAGCAGCCGACCACCACGACGCTGATCCTGGTGCGCCACGGCAAGGCGATGGACCGCAAGGACTGGTCGAAGAAGGACACCCTCCGCCCGCTCGGCGCGCGTGGCCGGAAGCAGGCCCGGCAGCTGGTGCCGTTCCTGACCGCGTACGGGATCGAGAACCTGATCAGCTCCACCTCGGCGCGCTGCCTGACCACGCTGGAGCCGTACGCCACCACGGCCGGGGTCGGTGTCGAGACCCACGACACCTTGACCGAGGAGATCGGTACCGGTGACCCCGAGGCCGTCGTACGGCTGATCGGCAAGATCCGCGAGGGCGTGCTGGCCAGCGGGTTGCCGACGGCGATCTGCGTGCACCGCCCGGTGCTGCCCTCGATCCTGGAGGCGCTGGAGCTGGCCCCCGCCACCCTCGCCACCGGTGAGATGTTGGTCACCCACCTGACCGCCACTGACGTGCACGCGATCGAGCGGTACCGGCCGCAAGCATGAGCGCGAGCGGCCGGGGTCGCCCGCCGGTGTGCTGAGGAGGAGCGAGGAGAGGCGCCTTTTCTCTCGGAGCGACGACGAAGTAGCCGGGTTCGAGGGCGATCCCAGCGAGTGCGGGAAACACTGATCGCCGGCGTCCGAGCGGCCGAGCCAGCGGCCGAGCCGAGCGGCCCCAGGGTGGTTGCGGCCCCAGGGTGGTTGCGGTTTTCCGTCATTCGACGGCTCCTGCTGCATCGGACGGGGTCGAAGGCCGCGATATCCGTCGAGTGACGGAAAACTCACACCCCGGGGCGGGCGGAAACTCAGACCCTGGGGCGGACGAAACGCAGACCCGGGCGGCGCAGGGAGACCCAAGCCAGGGGGCGGACGGAGGCGCAGGCCCAGGGGGCGCGGCCAGGAAAGCACGAACCCGCACGATCCGTTGGTCTGCTGTTCACCCAACCGTCCCCGATCGGACAGAGAACCTCCCTAGCGTCCGGGACGGAGCCACCGTGGCTCCCATGCTCACCAGACATAGTCAGAGTCTGACAAGGGGAACGAGTGAAGATCTCTCGCAAGGGCGCCGTCCTGGCGCTCGCCACCGCTGCCGCGCTGGCCCTGTCCTCCTGCGCGGCCAACGAAGGCGGCGCGGCTCCGGGTGGTACGACCGAATCGGGCTCCAGCCTGTCCGGCACCCTCACCGGCATCGGCGCGTCCTCGGCGGCCACCGCCCAGGAGACCTGGGTCGCCGCCTTCCAGACCAAGAACACCGGGGTCACCGTCAACTACTCCCCCGATGGCTCGGGAGCCGGACGGGAGGCGTTCGCCGGGGGCGGCGCCGACTTCGCCGGATCCGACCGGGCCATGAAGCCCGAGGAGATCACCGCCGCGGCGCTGGCCAGCTCGCGCTGCGACGCCAGCCAAACGGCGCTCAACCTGCCGATCTACATCAGCCCGATCGCCGTGATCTACAAGGTCGAGGGCGTCACCGATCTCAAGCTGGATGCCGACACCCTGGCCGGCATCTTCGCCGGCAAGATCACCAAGTGGAACGACCCCACGATCGCCGCTCTCAACGACGGCGTGTCGCTGCCCGATCAGAACATCACCGCCGTGCACCGTGCGGACGACTCGGGCACCACCGAGAACTTCACCGACTACCTGCACCAGGCCGCACCCAAGGTGTGGACCTCGGAGCCGGACGGCGAGTGGCCGCTCAAGGGTGGCGAGGCCGCCCCGCAGACCTCGGGCGTGGTCGACACCGTGACCAACGGCACCGGCACCATCGGCTACGCCGATGCCTCCAAGGCCGGCGAACTGGGCGTGGCCGAGATCAAGGTCGGCGACGGCTTCCAGAAGCCGACGGCCGAGGCCGCAGCCGCGATCGTCGATGCGTCCGAGCGGGTCACCGGCGACGGTCGCTCGGCCAACGACTGGACGATCGAGCTGAACCGCACCGCCGAGGGCGACGTCTACCCGATCGTGCTGCTGTCGTACGCGGTCGCCTGCCAGAAGTACAAGGACGCGGCGACCGCCAACCTGGTCAAGTCATACCTGAGCTACGTCGCCTCGGCGGCCGGTCAGCAGGATGCGGTGAAGACCGCGAAGATGGCGCCGCTGTCGTCGAAGCTGTCGGCCGACGTCGAGGCCGCGGCCGCGACCATCTCCTGAACTCCTCGTTCCCCATCGATGGTCGCGGCCCACGCCGCGGGCCGTGACCGTCGGTGCGGGCGACACCTTCTCCTGATCGAGACCCGGAGACACCATGACCCAGCTCAAGCCCGACCAGGCCACCACCCCCGCCGGGGGTGATGGACCCGTACCCTCTGACGTGGAGAACCGCGGCGGAGGGGGAACCATCAAGAAGGGCACGGTCCGGCGGCTCGGGGATCGGGTCTTCCAGGGCCTGTCCACCGGGTCCGGCGCGCTGATCTTGGTCATCCTGGCCCTGGTGGCCGCCTTCCTGCTCTGGCAGGGTCTTCCTGCTCTCACCGCGCCGGCGGACCAGCTGCCGTACGGACCGTTCCCGCAGTTCGTCGCCCCGTTGATCTTCGGCACCGTCTGGGCCGCGATCCTGGCGTTGATCATGGGCGTGCCGGTGGCGATCGCCATCGCGCTGTTCATCTCCCACTTCGCGCCCCGTCGGCTGGCCGCCGGACTCGGCTACGTGATCGACCTGCTCGCAGCCGTCCCCTCGGTCGTGTACGGCCTGTGGGGCATCGGTGTGCTCGCCCCCGCCCTGCAGCCGGTGTTCGTCTGGCTGACCGAGCACCTGGGGTTCATCCCGCTGTTCACCGGACCCGCGTCCGGGACCGGCCGCACCATTCTGACGGTGGCCGTGGTACTGGCCGTGATGATCTTGCCGATCGTCACCGCGCTGAGCCGCGAGGTCTTCCTGCAGGTGCCGCGACTGCACGAGGAGGCCGCCCTGGCCCTCGGCGCGACCCGCTGGGAGATGATCCGGATGGCCGTGCTGCCGTTCGCCCGTCCCGGCATCGTGTCCGCGTCGATGCTCGGCCTCGGCCGGGCCCTCGGCGAGACGATGGCCGTGGCGATGGTCCTGTCGCCGTCCGCGATCGTCTCCTTCGCCCTGCTCACCTCGCAGAACCCCAGCACGATCGCCGCCAACATCGCGCTCAGCTTCCCGGAGTCGTACGGGCTCGGGGTCAACCAGCTGATCGCCACCGGTCTCGTCCTGTTCGTGATCACCCTCGCGGTGAACATGATCGCCCGCGGGATCGTGAACCGGCGCAAAGAGTTCTCGGGAGCCAACTGATGACCACCGCCACCCCCACCCTGACACCGGTCAAGCTGACCGCCGGTCGACTGCCGTCCTGGACGACCGGGATCGTGCTCACCGTTGCGCTGCTGCTCTCGGCCACGCTGTTCTTCGCCACCGGCTCGCCCGGCTTCATCCGCATCCTGCTGGTCGGGGCGCTGATCTTCACCGCGGTGATGGTGGCCGCCTCGCTGATCGTCGAGGGCAGCCGCAAGGCCAAGGACCGGCTGGCCACCATCACGGTCACCTGCGCCTTCGGTCTGGCCCTGCTGCCCCTGGTATCGCTGGTGATCTCGGTGATCCAGAAGGGCTCTGAGCGGTTCGACCTGCAGTTCTTCACCTACTCGATGCGCAACGTGGTGGGCGAGGGCGGCGGCGCCGTGCACGCGATCATCGGCACGCTGTGGGTGACCGGGATCGCGACCCTGATCTCGGTGCCGATCGGGATCCTGGCCGCCATCTACCTGGTGGAGTACGGCACCGGGGCCCTGGCCCGCTCGATCACCTTCTTCGTCGACGTGATGACCGGGATCCCCTCGATCGTGGCGGGCCTGTTCGCGTACGCGCTGTTCGTGCTGTTCTTCGGGCCGGGCACCAAGTCCGGTCTGGCTGGCGCGGTGGCCCTCACCGTGTTGATGATCCCGGTCGTGGTGCGCTCCATCGAGGAGCTGCTGAAGATCGTGCCGAACGAGCTGCGGGAGGCCGCGTACGCGCTCGGGGTGCCGAAGTGGCTGACCATCGTCAAGGTGGTGCTGCCCACCGCCCTGGCCGGCATCGTCACCGGGGTGATGCTCGCGGTGGCCCGGGTGATCGGCGAGACCGCCCCGCTGCTGATCGCGGCCGGATTCACCCAGAGCCTGAACAACAACCCGCTGAGCGGCCCGATGATGACGCTGCCGGTGTTCGTCTACCGGTCCTACATCGACCAGGGCAACCCGGCCTCGGCCTACCTGGACCGCGCCTGGGCCGGCGCACTGACCCTGATCCTGATCGTGATGATCCTGAACCTCGCGGGACGTCTGGTGGCGGCCAAGTTCGCTCCCAAGGACGGGCGCTGACCATGATTCCGAAAGGCAACTGACCATGTCCAAGCGTATCGAGGTCAACGACCTCAACGTGTACTACGGCGACTTCAAGGCGGTCGAGGACGTGTCCCTGACCGTCGAGCCGCGCACCGTGATGGCCTTCATCGGCCCCTCCGGGTGCGGTAAGTCGACCTTCCTGCGGACGCTGAACCGGATGCACGAGGTGATCCCCAAGGCGTACGTCGAGGGCTCGGTGAAGCTCGACGGAGACGACCTCTACGGTCCCGGCGTCGACCCCGTACGGGTGCGACGTCAGGTCGGCATGGTGTTCCAGCGTCCCAACCCGTTCCCCACCATGTCGATCGCCGACAACGTGCTGGCCGGGGTGAAGCTGAACAACCAGCGGATGTCGGCGACCAAGAGCAAGGAGCTGCTGGAGGGCTCCCTGCGGGGCGCCAACCTGTGGAACGAGGTCAAGGACCGGCTCGACAAGCCGGGTTCGGGTCTGTCCGGTGGTCAGCAGCAGCGGCTCTGCATCGCCCGGGCGATCGCGGTGCAGCCCGAGGTGATCTTGATGGACGAGCCGTGCTCGGCCCTCGACCCGATCTCCACCCTGGCCATCGAGGACCTGATCGGTGAGCTCAAGGAGAACTACACCGTGGTCATCGTGACCCACAACATGCAGCAGGCCGCCCGGGTCAGCGACATGACGGCGTTCTTCAACCTGTCCGCGCAGGGTAAGCCGGGCCGCTTGATCGAGATGGGCACGACGGACAAGATCTTCTCCAACCCGGATCAGAAGGCCACCGAGGACTACATCAGCGGTCGCTTCGGCTGATCCGCCTCGTGCTCGCCGCGCTCTGTCCGGAGTCATCCGGGCGGGGCTCGTCAGTTGTCGCGAATCCGCCCGACCGGAGCCGCCGATGATCATCGCCGTCGCCCCGACCCTGCCGGTCACGCTGGTCGCCGCTGCGCTGATCGGCGTGGGCTACGGGATCTTCAACGCCGGCGGCCTGGCCCTGAACCACCGACCTGCTGCCCGGCAACGAGGCGAACGCCCAGGATCTCGGCATCGTCGACGTGTCCGCCAACCTCGGGCAGCTGCTCGGTCCGGTGCTCGGGGGCCGGTCTGATCGCGCTGGTCGGCGGCTTCTGGTTGCTGTTCGTGGCAGCGGCGGTGTTCTCGGTGCTCGGGGCGGCCCTGACCGCGACCGTACGGGTGCCTGCCCGACCCCGCTGACGCACTCCTCGCTGCCGCCGCGCTCGTGATGCAACACGCGCGTGAGTACAGCAGAGCGTGCGTCAGCGAGTTGGGGTGCCGTCGAGCCCACCTAAACTCGACCGCGTGAGTGCGCAGGCAGGCTGGTATCCCGATCCGGGCGGTGTCGCGAACCTCTACCGCTACTGGGACGGGCAGGCCTGGTCCGCGGCCACCTCCCCCCATCCGCAGGCCCCGCCACCGGCGCAGGGCCTCGTCCAGGGCCTGCAGGGCGGCGGCCAGACGGCCACCACGGGCCAGGTTCCGTACGGGCAGCAGACCTCGTACGGACAGAATGCGTACGGGCAGGGCCAGCCCGGCGCGTACGCGAGCTTTCAGACCGTCCAGCAGAAGAAGTCGCCGATCGGTTGGTGGATCGCCGCGGCCGCCCTGCTGGTGGTGATCGTCGTGGTCGGCGTGATCGCGGTCCGAGCCATCGGTGGCAGCGCCGGGACCACGGGCGGGGGGACGACTCAGCCGTCCCAGGACGTCTGCCCGACCAGCTCGGCCGAGCCCAGCACCGGTCAGCCCAACGCCGACCCGAACGACGGCCGGGTGCACGGTGGGCCGATCTCGTACCCGCGTCTGGGTGCGCCCTGGGGGGCACCGGACTCCACCGACGACCGGGTCCCGTTCGGCCGCGACGTCCAGAAGCAGGACGTGATGGACCAGCGGAACTACCAGGGGACCAGCAGCTGGGTGGCCTCGATCTTGGTGGCCGAGCTGATGGCCGGCGACGGCTTCTACACCCCCGAGCAGGGCGCGCAGATCGTGGTGCGCTGCATTCTGGGTAAGTTCTACGGCGACAACCCGGTGACCAGCAACGTGCAGGTGAACAAGGCGCTCACCGTGGACGGGCACGAGGCCTGGCTGGTGGAGTCCCAGCTGTCGTTCGACATCCCGGGTCTGATCGCCAAGGGCGAGCTGCTGATCGTCACTGTGGTCAACGCGGGCGCGACGTCGGGGCTGTACTACGCGTCGATCCCGGACACCCAGCCGGAGCTGGTCAAGCCCGCCCGCGACACGATGGCCGCCCTGACCGTCGACAGCTGACCGTCGGGCTTCCCTGTCGTCCGAACCCGGACTGCCCCC
>DATDAP010000612.1:0-11596 GCA_036525335.1 Microlunatus sp.
CCGCTCAGCAACGACGCGGCGTACGGGCCCGGCGACAGCCCGCAGCGTCGACCACTACGCAACATGTCCGAGGTGCGGCACTACTTCCGCACCAACGAGGTGCCGATCTACTTCGTGGGGGCCACCCCTTTCAACCTGCTCGGGCTGGACCGCTGGGTCCGCAACTTCACCTACATCGCCTACTACGACGGCTGGGACGGGGCCCACCCGCGGGTGTTCACCCCGAAGCGCAAGCCCTACATCGAGTTCGAGTCGGGCGAGGAGATCAACAACTGGCTGCTCTCCAACGCGGAGGTGCTGGCCTTCATCGCCAGCCGCCGGCCGCCGGGCGTCCGGCCCAAGATCGTGATGGTGTTCTTCGACGCCGAGACCGAGCGGATCTGCGCCGAGCTGGGCTACGACCTGATCCTCCCGTCGGCGGAGCTGCGCGAGCACCTGGACTCCAAGCTGGTCACCACCCGCCTCGGCAACGACGTCGGCGCCCCCAGCGTGCCCAACATCCTCACCGCGGTGGAGGACTACGAGGATCTGGTCCGACAGTCGACTGAGGCAGGACTGGGCACCGACCTCGTCGTGCAGTCCGCGTACGGCGACTCCGGCAAGACCACCTTCTTCATCGACGACGAGGCGGGCTGGAAGAAGAACGCCAAGGAGATCGTCGGCCAAGAGGTCAAGGTGATGAAGCGGATCAACAACCGCCCCATCGCCGTGGAGGCGGTGCTGACCCGCAACGGCACCATCGTCGGTCCGTTCATGACCGAGCTGACCGGGCATCCGGAGCTGACCCCGTACCGGGGTGGCTGGTGCGGCAACGAGATGTTCCCCGACGTCCTCGACGACGACCTGCGGCGCCGGGCCGGCGACCTCGTTCGCCGGCTGGGTGACCGGCTCGGCCAGGAGGGCTACCGCGGGTTCTTCGAGGTCGACGTGCTGGTCGACGTCGACGACAACGAGTGCTATCTGGGTGAGCTCAACCCCCGGATCAGCGGCGCCTCGGCCATCACCAACGTGACCGCCGGCGCGTACGCGGATGTGCCGCTCTTCGCCTTCCACCTGCTGGAGTTCTCCGATGTCGAGTTCGACCTCGACATCGACGAGGTCAACGAGCGCTGGCGGGAGCTCGCGGCCGTCGACCTGTGGAGCCACATGATCGTCAAGGAGACGTCGCCGGTGGTCGAGCTGCTCACCGAGTCCGCACCGACCGGACAGTACAGCATCGACCGGTCGGGGTCGCTGGTCTTCAAGCGCGCGGCTCTGGACTGGCACCAGCTGCAGAACGAGAACGAGGCGTTCTTCCTGCGGATCTACGGTGCCGGCGACTACCGCTGGAAGGGCGCCGACCTCGGGGTGATCGTCACCAAGGGCCGGATGCAGCACGCGATCGGCGACGGACCCTTCTCGCTGACCATCCGGGCCAAGCACCTGATCACGGCTATCCGCGATCAGTACACGGGGATCCCGCTGCGCGACGTGAAGCCGCCCGTGCTGACCTCGAACAGCACGATCAAGTAGCCCCGACCGCTGAGATCATGCCGGGACCGAAAGCCCCTCGAGCCAGGCCAGCCAGGCCGGCTCCTCTCGCCGCACGTACTCCGCCGCGTCGGCGGAGAACAGGTACGCCCGTACGCCCGCTGTCGCCTTGCCGTCGCCCTGGGCGAACACGTAGACGCTGAGCATCCCTGGCACCGGCGCGGTGAGTCGGACCAGCGTCTGCCGGTTGCCGACCCGCTCGACGGTGCCGGTGGCGCCGCGCACGTCGATCGTTGCGCCCTCCTCGCCCAGTCCGAGCGCGCTGTGGAGAGTCGACCAGAGCGCCACCGCGTCGCCCGGGTGGGAGGCGGTGACCTCGAGCTGGGTGGCCTCCTGGCCGGGGAAGTGCGACAGGTAGAGACGCAGGTTGTCGAAGAACGGCATCCAGTTGGCGCCCATGTCGTCCCAGAACTCCGGCTCCCAGTCCGCTCCGGTGCCGAAGCCGCTGCTGGTGACGCGTACCACGCAGGTCCCGCCGGACCGCGCCTCTACGAGGAACTCCGACGTCAGCGGGCTGAGGGCCTCCGGGTCCTTGCCCATCAGGGCGGCCCAGTCCTCCTCGTAGACGAGGCGGCGAGGCGGGTCCCATTCGGTGACCTGGCCGTCCGAGCCCATCTCGGGGCCCATGGTGAAGTGCACTGAGCCACCCTCGCGTTCCTCCATCTCGGTCGGCAGGAACCAGGCGCTCATGCCCTTGGCGGTGGCGATGGCCTGCCAGACCTGCTCCGGGGTGCCCGGAACCTCGACAGTGAACTGCAGCCGGTACGGGACGTTCGGGATCGTGCTCATGTGCGCTCCTCAGGAAGGGGGTGGGCAGCGACGAGCAGCCGGTGCGGCCGCCCGTCGTCGTGGTGGTAGCGAGCGGCCAGGTCCAGCACCGCGGCGGTCAGCTCGTCAGCGAAGGCAGCTCGGTCGGCGGCCGACCGGAAGCCGATCCGCGTGTCGATGGTCAGCGTCGGCAGGCGCTTGCCGGAGGTGCCGGCCCGAGACGCCAGTGCGCCGACCTCCCGCACCAGCCGGCCGGCCAGGGCGACCAGGTAGCCCGCTGAGAGGTGGTCGGCGTTGGCGTCCGGGTCGGCCGCGGACGCGCTGACAGCCGACGGGGACACCACGTAGGACGCCGCCGACGCTTGCAGCACCCGCTCGGTGATGCCCCCGTGGCGACGCTCCTCGGACAGCTCCACCAGGCCGTGCGCCTCGAGCGCCTTGAGGTGGTAGTTGACCTTCTGGCGCGCGATGCCGACCCGGGCGGCAAGCCCGGCGGCGGAAGCCGGGACGGCCAGCTCGCCGAGCAATCGGCCCCGAACCGGATCCAGCGCGACCGCGGCTGCCTCCGCGTTCTCGATGACTTCGACGTCCTGCATGATGCCACCGTGTCATTGACAATTAATCTTGTCAAGAGCCTCGACGGAGTTCAGGGAGTGTCAGGCGGCGGTTTCGTCCTCCGGTGTCAGATCGTCCAGCGCCTGAGCGAGCAGGTCCTCCGACAGGCCGTCGGCGAGGGCGTTCGCGGCCGCCAGGGTCGCGTCCGCGGTGGCCAGCAGCTCGCGGGCGTACGGCAGGAACTGGTGTCCGGTCACGGTGAGCACCGTCCGACCGCCCCGCAGCTCCAGCAGCGGGAGGGCGAGGCGCCGCTCCAACCGACGCAGCTGACGAGCCAGCGACGGCTGCGTCAGGTGCAGCGCGTGGGCGGCCGCGTTGACCGACCCGGCGTCGGCCACCGCGACGAAGTAGCGGAAGGTCCGCAGCTCGACGGTCGCCTCGGGGCCGATCACGTGGCCGGGATCAGCGTGTACTTGGTCTCCAGGTACTCCGCGATCCCCTCCTGCGCGCCTTCGCGACCCAGACCGGACGCCTTCACGCCACCGAAGGGCGCGGCGGCGTTGGAGACCAGACCGGTGTTCATTCCCATCATCCCCGTCTCCAGCTCGTCGATCAGCCGGTGCGCGCGCGCCAGGTCGCGGGTGTAGGCGTAGGAGACCAGGCCGTACTCGGTGTCGTTGGCCGCGGCCACGGCTTCGGTGTCGGTCTCGAAGGTGGTCACCCCGAGCACCGGACCGAAGATCTCCTCGCGCAGCAGCCGCGAACCCGGCTGCACATCGCGCAGCACCGTCGGGGCGTAGAAGTAGCCGCGGCCCTCGATCCGCTCGCCGCCGGTGGTGACGCTCGCACCGAGATCAAGGGCGTCGGCCACCATCGCGTCGGTGCTGTCGACAGCCTTCGCGTCGATCAGCGGGCCGATGGTGACGCCGTCGGTCAGACCGGAGCCGACCGTCATCTTCTGCACCCGCTCGGTCACCCGAGCGGTGAACTCCTCGGCCAGCGAGGCATGCACGATGAACCGGTTGGCCGCGGTGCAGGCCTGACCGATGTTGCGGAACTTGGCGATCATCGCTCCGTCCACCGCAGCATCCAGGTCGGCGTCGTCGAAGATCAGGAACGGCGCGTTGCCGCCCAGCTCCATCGACGTCCGCAGCACGTTCTGGGCCGCCTGCGCCAACAGGGTGCGACCGACCTGGGTCGAGCCGGTGAAGGACAGCTTGCGCAGCCGGGGATCGGCGAGGAGCGGCTCGGTGATCTCGGCCGGACGGGAGGACGCGATCACGTTGACCACGCCCGCGGGCACGCCGATCTCGGTCAGCAGCTGAGCGAACAGCAGCGTGGTCAAGGGGGTGTTGGCGGCCGGCTTGATGATCACCGGGCAGCCGGCGGCCAGCGCCGGAGCGATCTTGCGGGTGGCCATGGCCAGCGGGAAGTTCCAGGGCGTGATCAGGTACGCCGGTCCCACGGGGCGCTGGGACACCACGATCCGGCCGGTGCCCTCGGGGTTGATCCCGTAGCGGCCACCGATCCGGACCGCCTCCTCGCTGAACCAGCGCAGGAACTCCGAGCCGTAGGTCACCTCCCCGTACGCCTCGGCCAGCGGCTTGCCCATCTCCAGCGTCATCAGCCGGGCGAACTCGTCCTTGCGGCGGGTCACCGCGTCGAACGCCTTGCGCAGGATCTCGGCCCGCTGCCGGGGCGGGGTCGCCGCCCAGGCCGGTCCCGCGGCCGACGCGGCGTCGAGCGCCGCCTTCGCGTCGGCCGGCGCCGCGTCGGAGATGCTGGTCAGCTCCTCGCCGGTGGCCGGATCGATCACGGCGACGGTCTTGCCGTCCGCCGCGCTCGCCCACTCACCGTTGATCAACAAGCCGGTCGGCAGGTCCTTCGGCAGTCGGGTGTCGCTCATCGCTCGTGCCCTCAGTTCCTTGCGAGGCCGGCGAGCAGCACGTCGAGGCCCTCGATCAGCAGGTGGTCGGGAATGGCCAGTGGAGGCAGCAACCGGATCACGTTGCCGTACGTGCCACAGGTCAAGATGATCACGCCCTCGGCGTGGGCGGCCTTGGCCACCGTGCCGGTCAGCTGCGCGTCGGGATCGCCGGTGGTCGGGTCGACCAGCTCGATGGCGATCATGGCGCCCCGGCCGCGGATGTCACCGATCCGGGGATCGGCCGCCTTCGCCGCGGTCAGCCGCTCGACCGCGATCGCCTCGATCTGCTGAGCCCGCTCGATCAGACCGCCGTGCTCGAACGCATCGAGGGCGGCCAGGGCCGCGGCGCAGGCGACCGGGTTGCCGCCGTAGGTGCCACCGAGTCCGCCGACATGGGTGGCGTCCATGATCTCGGCCCGACCGGTGACCGCAGAGAGCGGCAGACCGCCGGCGATCCCCTTGGCGGTGGTGATCAGATCCGGCACCACACCGTCGTGCTGGCAGGCGAACATCGCTCCGGTGCGGGCGAAGCCGGTCTGGATCTCGTCGGCGATGAAGACGACACCGTTGGCCGTGCACCACGCGCTCAGCTCGGCCAGGAAGCCCGGCGCGGGCACGATGAAGCCGCCCTCGCCCTGGATCGGCTCGATGATGATCGCGGCCAGGTTGTCGGCACCGACCTGCTTCTCGATCTGCAGCAGCGCGGTCTTGGCGGCGTCCGGGCCGGACAGCCCATCGCGGTACGGGTACGACATCGGCGCGCGGTAGACCTCGCCGGCGAACGGGCCGAAGCCGCTCTTGTACGGCATGGACTTCGCGGTCAGGCTCATGGTCAGGTTGGTGCGACCGTGGTACGCGTGGTCGAACGCCACCACCGCCTGCTTCTTGGTGGCCACCCGGGCGATCTTGATCGCGTTCTCGACGGCCTCCGCACCGGAGTTGAACAGCGCGGTGCGCTTCTCGTGATCACCGGGGGTCAGCCGGTTCAGCCGCTCGGCCACCTCGACGTACGCCTCGTAGGGGGTGATCATGAAACAGGTGTGGGTGAAACGGGAGACCTGGTCGGCTACGGCCGCGGCCACGGCCGGATCGGCGTTGCCGAGGGTGGTGACGGCGATGCCGGAGCCGAGGTCGATCAGTGAGTTGCCGTCGACGTCGACCACCACGCCACCGCCGGCGGCGGCCGCATACACGGGCATCGTCACACCGACGCCGGTCGCGACGGCGGCGGACTTGCGCGCCTGGAGCTCGGCGGTCCTCGGTCCCGGCAGCGCGGTCAGCAGTCGGCGCTCCTGGGGCAGGGTGGGTCCGCCGGTGAGGATCTCGGGTACGACAGTCATCAGGCTCCTTCGGGTGTCATCGCTCGATCCCGAAGGTATGCCTGCCGGGCATTGCCAGATCGGCGCACTCTCTGCCACATCGGCACGACCGGAAGGCTAGGCTGCGGGAGGTGACCACCCGTCTCAGCACCCTGCTGGCCGATCGGCAGCTGGGACTGCGGCTCCTCGCCGGCCGCGACACTGCCGAGGTCGGATGGGCGCACAGTTCGGACCTGGCCGACCCGACACCCTTCCTCGAGGTGGACAACCTGCTGCTGACCACCGGCACCCAGTTCGCCACGGACGCGGCGGCCGGCGCGTACGACGACTACGTGGGCCGACTCATCGCGGTCGGGGTGGCCGCCCTCGGCTTCGGCACCGAGGTCGTCCGGGTCACGCCCGAACCGCTGGTGGCGGCCTGCGCCGCCCTGGGTCTGCCGCTGCTGGAGGTGCCGTACCGCACGCCGTTCCTCGCCCTGGCCCGTCGGATCGCCGACGCCCGGGCCGAGCAGGATCACGCCCGCGACCTGTGGGCCCTCGATGCTCAGCGAGCGCTGTCGCTGGCCGCCCTCTCCGCCGAGCGGATCGCCGGGGTGCTGGAGGAGCTGAGTCGGCGGCTGGGGGCGGGGGTGCTGCTCCTCGACGCGCGCGGCGAGGTGCTGTCCGAGCACGGCCGCCCCCGCTTCTCCGACGCCGAGACCGCAGCCGTCCAGACCGAGGCCCGACGACTGCTGCACCGCCGTCTGCGGTCCGGCTCGGCGTTGGACCTGCCGGAGCGGTCCGGGAGCGCCGGGTGGATGGTCACGATGCAGACCCTGGGCCGGCGCGATGAGCTCCGCGGTGTGCTCGCGGTCGCCTTGCCGGAGCGGCCGGACACCTCGGCCACGGCGGTGATCACCAGCGCGGTGGCGCTCGCCGAGTTCGCCGTCGAGGACGCGGCCCGTCGCGAGGAATCCACCCTGGCGCTGAACGCCCAGCTGTTCCAGCTCGCCCTGGTCGGCCACGTCGACGCGGCCAGGGACGTGCTGGTGGCGGCCGGACGGCAGCTGCCGGAGGCGCCGTTGCGGTTGTTGCTGACCGAGCTCACCGGAGACACCGACGCCGGCGAGCTGGAACATGCGCTGACCGTGCGGACGGCCCGGTCGCAGCAGTGGGTGCTCGCCACCCGGTGGCAGGGCCGGTTCGCCGCGGTCGTCGAGGCCGCCGCGTCCCAAGCCGCGGCGGAGGTCATCGCGGCCCGCCGGACGCCGGTGGTGATGTCGCGCCCGGTGGGCTGGGCGGATCTTGGCGCCGCGCTGCACGAGACGCGGGACGCGCTCGACTCCGCCCCGACCGACACCGGAGTGATCGAGCTGGAGACGAGTGCCATCCTCGGGCTGCTGTCCCGCGACGAGATCGAGACCCTGGCCCGGGAGCGTCTCACGCCGCTGCTGGCCGCCCCCGACGGTGCCGATCTGCGACGGGTGCTGGAGACCTGGTTGCGCCACAACGCGGCCTGGGACCCGGCCGCCCGCGAGCTGGGGATGCACCGGCACACCCTCAAGACCCAGGTGCGGCGGGCCGGCAGCCTGGTCCGGTTGGACTTGGACAGGTTCGAGGCCAAGGCCGAGCTGTGGGCGATGCTGACCGCCGCGGGAGCCGACGCATGAAGACGGCCGACGGGAGACGTGATCGTGTGCCATCGCGATCTCTGGGCCGACAACCTGCGAGCCCGCGCCGACGGCCCGCCCGTCGTCATCGACTGGGACAACTGCGGACCGGCCCCGATGGCCGGCGAGCTGGCCATGGTGCTGGTCGGGTTCGGTACCTCACCCACGAGGGCCCGAGACCTTCGCGCCGCGTACGTGGACGCTGGCGGCTCGCCACGGTCGGCTAGACCACGCAGAACTCGTTGCCCTCGGGGTCGGTCATGATCACGTGGTCGAGCGTGCCGTCCTGCTCGATCTCCTGCTGCACCGTGGCCCCGGCGGCGGTGAGCCGCTCGACGGCCTTGTCGATCCGGGACCGTCGCTTCTTCGGGGACTGGTGTCGGCCGCCGCCCACCTTCAGATCCGGGTGCACCCGGTTCTTGACCGACTTGGTCTCCGGCACTTTCAAGAACGACAGGGTCGGGCCCTGGCCGGCGGGGTCCTCCAGGTAGGCGGCGTCGTTCCACTCCCTCTTGGGCACCCCCGTGTGCTTCAGCCAGGCGTTCCAGGTCTCGAAGCCGTCCGGCGGGTCCGCTTCGGCGTAGCCGAGGGCATCGGCCCAGAACGCCGCGAGTCTGGCTGGGTCCTCGGCGTCGAACGTCAGCCCCCACGAGGTGTGCATGCGGACAACCCTGCCATGACGACTCAGCGCCCGGAGACCTGCATGGCGTTCAGCAGCATCCGCACCGGCGAGCCTCGGCCATCAGAGTGAATACGATGCCTTGAAGGTATCGACCGATCCAAGAAGAGTGTTGGACGTGAATCATGAACCTCTCGTAGGCTGCTCGTATTCCCACCGCATTCTCCGAGGAGCACCGCATCGTGACCGCCTACACCCCTTCCGACGTCGCCCGCCAGCTCGGTTCCGGCCTGCTGTCCTTCCCGGTCACCCACTTCGCCGCGGATCAGTCGTTCGACGAGACGGCGTACCGGCAGAACATCGCCTGGCTGTCCGGTTACGACGCCTCGGGGTTGTTCGCCGCCGGCGGCACCGGTGAGTTCTTCTCCCTCACGCTGGCCGAGGTCGAGCAGGTCGTCTCTGCGGCAGTGAAGGAGACTCCGGCGGAGCTGCCGGTGATCGCTCCGGCCGGCTACGGCACCGCGATGGCCGTCGAGCTGGCGCAGTCCGCCGAGCGGTCCGGCGCCGACGGCATCCTGCTGCTGCCGCACTATCTGTCCGAGGCCGGCCAGCGCGGGCTGGAGGACCACGTCCGGGCGGTCTGCCGGTCGACCGAGCTGGGCGTGATCATCTACAACCGGGCGAACGCCCGCTATGACGCCGACACCGTCGAGCGCCTCGCCGCCGACTGCCCGAACCTGGTCGGCTTCAAGGACGGTGTGGGCGACATCGAGCAGATGACCCGGATCTACTCCCGGCTGGGCGACCGGCTGCTCTACGTGGGCGGTCTGCCCACGGCCGAGCTGTACGCGCTGCCGTACCTGAAGCTGGGTCTGACCACCTACTCCTCGGCGATCTTCAACTTCCTCCCTCAGTGGGCGCTGGACTTCTACGCCGCGGTCCGTGGTGGCGATGACGCCCACGTCTTCGCCGCCCTGAACGAGTTCGTCATCCCCTACTGCGATCTGCGCAACCGGACCGCCGGGTACGCCGTCAGCATCGTCAAGGCCGGCATGTCGGTGATCGGCCGTCCGGCCGGACCGGTCCGCTCGCCGTTGACCGACTTGACCGAGGCCGAGGTGGCCGAGCTCGCCGCCCTCGTGGCCAAGGTCTCCTGATCATGGTCGATGTCCTGGTCGACGGCGGGCTGACCGGCAGCTCGTTGATCGGGTCGGGCGAGGTGCGGCCCGCCGGCGCCGGCTTCCACGCCGTGAACCCCGCGACCGGAGCCGAGCTGGACCCGGCCTACGGCGAGGCTCGCCCGGCCGAGGTGGCTCGGGCGGCTGCCCTGGCTGCGGCGGCCTTCCCCGGTTATCGGCGCACGACCGCCGAGCACCGGGCCGCCTTCCTGGACACCATCGCCGCCAACATCGAGGCCCTCGGCGCGATCCTCACCGACCGGGTCACGGCCGAGACGGGGTTGCCCGCCGGCCGAGTCGCCGGCGAGACCGCCCGTACGGTCGGTCAGCTGCGGCTGTTCGCCACGATCGTCCGCGACGGCGGCTGGCGCGGCGTCCGCATGGACACGCCGCTGCCCGACCGCAGTCCGCTCCCCCGCCCGGATCTGCGGCAGCGGTCCGTCCCGGTCGGACCGGTGGCGGTGTTCGGGGCCAGCAACTTCCCGCTCGCGTTCTCGGTCGCCGGTGGGGACACCGCCTCAGCTCTGGCCGCCGGCTGCCCCGTGGTCGTCAAGGGGCACCCGGCACATCCGGGGACGTCCGAGCTCGTCGGGCGCGCCATCCGGGCGGCCGTGGTCGAGCACGGCCTCCCGGAAGGCACCTTCTCGCTGCTGCACGGCACCACGCACGAGCAGGGGACCGCCCTGGTCAGTGACCCCCGGATCCAGGCCGTCGGCTTCACCGGCTCCCGCGGCGGCGGGCTGGCCATGGTTGCGGCCGCGCAGCAACGTGCCGAACCGATTCCCGTCTACGCCGAGATGTCGTCGGTCAACCCCGTCTTCCTGCTGCCCGGCGCCCTCGCCACCCGGGGCCCGGCGACGGCCGCCGCGTACGTCACCTCGGTGACCGGCTCCGCGGGGCAGCTCTGCACCCAACCCGGTCTGGTCTTCGCTCTGGACGGACCGGACACCACCGCCTTCGTCGAGGCCGCCGCCGCCGCGATCGGCGGGGTGACCGCCACACCGATGCTCACTCCGGGCATCGCCGGCGCGCTCGATCGGGGTGCCGAGACGATGGCGACCACCGTGGGGGTCGCCACCGCCGGCGCCGGGGTGGTCGATCCGTCGGTGGCCTTCCCGGGTATGCCCCGGCTGTTCGTCACCGACGGCGACTCCTTTCTCACCTCCCCCGGGTTGGCCGGCGAGGTGTTCGGACCGACGTCCCTGGTCGTCCGGGTCCGGGACCTCGACCAGCTCCGGCAGATCGTGGCCGGACTCGAGGGCCAGCTGACCGCCTCTGTCCACCTGACGGAGACCGACCACGAGCTGGCCGCCGAGCTGATCGGCGAGCTCGAGCTGGTGGCCGGACGGGTCGTGGTGAACGGCTGGCCGACCGGGGTCGAGGTCGGCTACGCCATGGTGCACGGCGGACCGTTCCCGGCCACCTCCGCGCCGGCCAGCACCTCGGTCGGGGCCCGGGCGATCGAGCGGTTCCTCCGCCCCGTCGTCTACCAGGACGTGCCCGAGGCGCTGCTGCCGCCCGAGCTCCGGACCAATGAGGATGTACCCGCCCTGGTCGACGGCATCCGCCGTCCCTGATCTTCCGCCCGCCTGCGAACGTCTCGAGAGGACCCACCCATCATGACCGCCACCACCGCCCCGAGCAGCGCCCCCTCCCCGGGCAGTGCACTGTCGGCGAACAACGCCACGCTGCTCGCCGCCGCGCCCGGCGACTCCACCGTGGACCGGATCGCCCACCTGAAGCTCTCCTCGATCACCCTGCCGCTGGCCACCCCGATCAGCGACGCCAAGGTGCTCACCGGTCGACAGAAGCCGATGACCGAGGTGGCGTTCCTGTTCGTCGAGGTGACCACCCAGAATGGTCACAGCGGGATCGGCTTCTCCTACTCCAAGCGGGCCGGTGGTCCGGGACAGTTCGCGCACGCCAAGGAGATCGCGGACGTGCTGATCGGTGAGGACCCCAGCGACATCGGCAAGCTGTGGGTGAAGCTGTGCTGGGCCGGCGCCTCGGTCGGTCGCAGCGGGCTGGCCACCCAGGCCATCGCCGCCTTC
>DATDAP010000613.1:0-9300 GCA_036525335.1 Microlunatus sp.
AACCTGGCGAACCGGGCGGTCGAGCTCGGGAGCGCCACCCGGGTGCCGGGAGCCAAGCGGACGACGCCGGCACCGGTGACCTCCACGGCACGCAAGCTCCCGACGAACGAAGCAGCCACGAAGTCCGAGCCGGTCGCGAAGAAGACTGCGGCGGCCGCGAAGAAGACAGCGGCAGCGAAGAAGACGACAGCGGCAGCGAAGACGGCGCCGGCCAAGAAGACGGCGCCGGCCAAGAAGAAGGCGCCGGCCAAGAAGACGGCGGCGGCCAAGAAGACGACGGCGACGACCAAGACGGCGACGACCAAGACGGCGGCGACCAAGACGGCGGCGACCAAGAAAACGCCCGCCGCGCGGAAGACGGCGGCGGTACAGCGGACACCGGTGGCGAAGAAGGCTCAGCCGTGAAGAAGGTGCCGGGAGCGAAGGCGACGACGACACCCACCACCGCCGCCGAGGGCGCATGACAATCTTCGTCCCGTTCACCCTGAGCGCTGTCCGGGCCCTGCGGTCCTCGGGATCTGCCCGCGATCTGATCGGGTACGCGGCTGGCCCGGCGCTGCGCAGCTGGTTGGTCGACGCGCGGCTGGACGACGAGGAGGCCGACTACGTGGCCCTCAACCACGCCGCCATCGCCGCCCTGACCTTCGCCGATCCCACAGCGACGCGGATCGTGCTGGCCGTCGATCAGGAGACAGGAGGCGGTGACGAGCTCGGGGCGGTGACCGTGGCCCTCCTGGAGTGGGCGGAGGTCCGGTCGCTGTTCGCCGACGAGGCCGCGGCAGCCTCTGCCGTCCTCGCCGCCCGAACCGCCGTCCGCGGATTCGAGCTGGCCGCTGCGCTGACCGCCCCGTCCGTCGAGGAGCTGCAGGAGTCCTACGACCTGCTCTGGTACGCCCCCGAGGAGCTGGACAGCCTCGCACCCTCAACCTGACCGAGTCCGGATGGCGCCGGGAAGTCACATCTGGTCGTGGGCCGCGGTGGTGCGCTGTCGGATAGCACCAGGAAGTCACGGACGGTCGCACCGGAGTCCGTACCGGATGGCGCCGGGAAGTCACGGACGGTGCAGGCTCGCGGAGGTCCGATCAGCAGCGCGCCCCGGAGTCAGAAATGGTAGCGAAGCGAGTGAGCAAGCCACACTGCGCGAAGGAGCCCGAGGACGCGAAGCGAGTGAGCAGAGCCCACAGTGTCGGCGGTATCGGGCAGACTCTTCCCATGCCACGGTCCATCTGGAAAGGCGCCATCTCCTTCGGCTTGGTCACCATCCCGATCAAGCTGTACTCCGCCACGGAGGAGAAGGACATCAGCTTCCGGCAGGTGCACCCCGAGGACGGGGGGCGGATCAAGTACAAGAGGGTCTGCGAGAAGTGCAACAAGGAGATCCCGTTCGCGGAGATCGCCAAGGGCTACGAGCTGCCCGACGGGCGGATGGTCATCCTCACGTCGGAGGACTTCGACGATCTTCCGCTGAGCACCACCAAGGCCGTCGAAGTCGTGCAGTTCGTGGCCGAGGAGGACGTCGACCCGACGTACTTCGCCAAGACCTACTTCCTGCAGGCGGACGGGCCCGGTATCAAGCCGTACGTGTTGCTCCGCGACGCCCTGACCAAGTCGGCCAAGTCCGCGCTGGTCAAGGTGGCGTTGCGGTCGCGGGAGGCGTTGGCCCTGATCAGACCGAAGGACGACGTGCTGCTGATGCACACGATGTTGTGGCCCGACGAGCTCCGCGACGGCGGCTTCGCCGCGCCGCCGGCCGACGTCACGGTCTCCGACGCCGAGGTCACGATGGCGCAGTCGTTCATCGACGCGCTGTCGGGCGACTTCGAGCCGCAGGAGTATCGCGACTCCTATCGTGAGGCCCTGGAGACCCTGGTCCAGAGCAAGGCGGACGGTATCCCACTCGAGGCGGAGCCCGAGGTGCAGGAGCAGGCGGAGGTCGTGGACCTGGTCGCAGCTCTACGGGCATCGGTCGAAGCGGCCAAGAAGCGGCGGGAGGCAGCCGCGGAGGCCAAGGCCGTCTAGCCGGACCAGCGTCGCGCGCAGCCGCCGGTCACGTCCTGGGTCAGCGCAGGCCCTCCGGTTCGGCGGCCAGTCCGGTGTCCCGGATGAGGTAGACCCAGGGGAAGGCGCGGCACCCGATCTGCCAGCCATCACGCTCTTTGCGGGCCAGCGAGCCTGGCCAGACCACGCGCTTGTGCTCCCACTGGGTCTCGGTGCGGATCATCCGGTGCCGCAGCATGCCCGCCTCCACGGTGTGCCAGCCGAGTCGGCCGGCCAGCTCCAGCTCGGGCAGCTCGTCGAAGGCGGTCACCGGACCGAGCCAGCGCTCGTGATCATCGACGGTACGGACGTCGCCGCCGCCCCCGAAGCGCTGCTGCGCGGCCTGGCGGCTCATCCCGAGCTCGGCGCCGATGCTGGCCCAGCTGCAGCCCGCGGCGCGGGCCGCGACCACGGACTGTCGGAGCAGGTCACGCACGACGTCCTCGGCCTCGACGACACGGGAGACGACCGCCAACGGGCCAGCGTCCTGCTCCCCGGACGCCAGGATCGCGGCGCCCAGCCCCTCGGCGAGACCGTCGCGGATCGACGTCACCGACGATTGTCCCGACTCGGCAGCCAGCCCCGATCGGCGTCGTCGTCGTCGGCCGAGTTGTCGGGGTCGTCGGTGCCGGCCGCGGTCTCGGCGCTGGTCTCGGCACCGCCCGAGCGAGCATCTCGCCGCAGCTGGTGTCGGACCAAAGGGGAGAGTGCGGCCACCCCGATCAGGGCGAGCATGACACCGGCGCCGCCCAGCAGCCCCTGCACGAAACCGTCGAAGCTCATGGACAACGTGATCAGCGAGATGGCCACCGCGATCAGGAGGAGACCGGAGGTCAACGAGGTGCTGGGTTTCGGACGCCACAGGTGTTGTCGACTCATATGTCAACGGTAGGTTGACATGCAGCCGATGTCAATCGCAGGTTGACATGGGTTCGGTCCACCTGTTCCCGTCGGACGTGCAACAGGGCTGTCACAAACAGCCGTCAGACTGTGGCCCATGACGCAGCAGAGTGGCGCCCCGCAGGTTGACGTCGGGACGGTCGAGCCGACCGCCGACGAGCTGGTGGAGGCGGAGCGACGTGTTCCGGACGTGGCGCAGTACGCCGGCGGCGTGTCGTCGGACAGTCAGCACGCCGCACTCCGGGCGTCCGTACGCCAGCTGGGTCAGCTGCTCGGCGAGGCGTTGACCCGGCACGAGGGACCCGAGCTGCTCGCGCAGGTCGAGCTGATCCGGCGCCTGTCTCGAGAGCACCGCGACGACGAGCTGCACGCCGCACTCGAAGGCGTCGACGACGCCACGGCCGTCCGGCTCGCGCGGGCCTTCACTGCCTATTTCCAGCTGGTGAACATCACCGAGCAGCTGCACCGCTGGCGTGAGATCGCCGCGGCGGAGGAGGGTCCGCTGGCCGCCACCGCCCGACGGATCGGCGAGGCCCTGGAGAAGGGCACGATCGACCGGGAGCTGATCACCGAGGTGCTCGCCCGGTTGGAATACCGGCCGGTCTTCACCGCACATCCGACCGAGGCCAGCCGCCGGTCGGTGCTGGAGCTGCTGCGCAAGATCGCCGACGCGGTGTCGTCCCTGGAGGATCCGCAGCGCTCCCCGGGTCAGATCCCGCACCTGGAGCGCCGACTTGCCGAGCTGGTCGACCTGCTCTGGCAGACCGACGAGCTGCGGGTCGTCCGGCCGGAGCCCAAGGACGAGGCGCGGACGGCCACCTACTACCTGCAGTCACTGGCCTCCCAGGTCGTCCCCGGTCTGCTGGAGGAACTGGATCGGGTGCTCGGCTCGATCGAGGTCGAGCTGCCCGCGACGGCCCGCCCGCTCCGGTTCGGCAGCTGGGCCGGCGGTGACCGCGACGGCAACCCCAACGTCACCCCGGCTGTCACGCTGGACGTGCTGGCCCTGCAGCACGACTTCGGTCTGCGGACGCTGATCGCGGCCCTGGAGGACCTGCTGGACGAGATGAGCGCCTCGACGAGGGTCGTCTCGGTCACCGAGGAGCTGCTGGCCAGCCTCGCGAGCGATGCGGAGGCGCTGCCCATCACCTCGGCGGCCACGGCGCGCTTCAACGCCGAGGAGCCGTACCGGCTGAAGCTGACCTACGCCCGCGTGCGGTTGCAGCGCACCCGGGTCCGCCTGGTCGACGGCACCCCGCACGAGCCCGGCCGGGACTACCTCGGTCTGGACGAGCTGCTGGCCGATCTCACCCTGGTCCGCGACTCGATGCTCGCCGGCGGCGACCGGCTGACGGCTGACGGGGCGATCCTGCGCCTGATCCGGACCGCCACCGCGATGGGGCTCGGCTTGGCGACCCTCGACGTACGTGAGCACAGCGGCAAGCACCACGCCGCCCTGGCCGCGCTGTACGACCGCCTCGGCGAGCTGGACACGCCGTACGCCGAGCTGGAGCGGCCGGCGCGGATCGCGCTGCTGTCCACCGAGATGGCCTCGCGACGCCCGCTGCTCGGCTCGAACCGGTTCGACCTACCCGACGCCGCCGGGGCCTCCCTGGAGCTGCTGGGCGCCATCCGCGAGGCGCTCGACGCGTACGGCCCCGATGTGATCGAGACCTACATCGTCTCGATGACCCACGACGTCGACGACGTGTACGCGGTCGTGGTGCTGGCCCGCGAGGCCGGTCTGGTCGATCTGGGCAGCGACACCGTCCCGGCCTCCGCGCGGATCGGCTTCGCGCCGCTGTTCGAGACCGTGGCCGAGCTCGAGGCGGCCGGCCCGCTGCTCGAGGCGATGCTGGCCGATCCGGCGTACCGGCGGGTGGTGGCGGCGCGCGGCAACGTGCAGGAGATCATGCTGGGCTACTCCGACTCCTCCAAGGATGCCGGCATCGCCGCGTCCCAGTGGCAGGTCCACCGCGCTCAGCGCGGGCTGCGCGACATCGCCGGTCGCTACGGGGTCGTGCTGCGACTCTTCCACGGTCGCGGCGGCTCGGTCGGTCGTGGTGGTGGCCCGACCGGTCAGGCGGTGATGGCGCAGCCCAACGGCAGCCTGGACGGCCCGATCAAGATCACCGAGCAGGGCGAGGTGATCTCGGGCAAGTACACACTGCCCGGACTGGGTCGCTGGAACCTCGAGGTCGGTCTGGCCGCGACCCTGGAAGCCTCCGTGCTGCACCGCCGCTCGCTGCTGCCGGCCGAGGTGCTGGCGGGTTGGAACACGACGATGGACCTGGTCGCGAGGGAGGGGCAGGTGGCGTACCGGAAGCTCGTCCGGGACCCCGCCCTGGTGCCGTTCTTCGTGGCCGCCACCCCGGTCACCGAGCTCGGCAAGATGAACATCGGCTCCAGGCCGGCCAAGCGGCCCGGCGGGGAGGGCGGGCTGGACGACCTGAGGGCTATCCCGTGGGTGTTCGGCTGGACCCAGTCGCGGATCATCCTGCCGGGCTGGTTCGGCGTGGGCAGCGGTCTTGCCGCGGCCCGCGAGGCCGGCCGCGGCGAGGTGCTGAAGCAGATGTACGGCTCCTGGCCGTTCTTCCAGACCTTCCTGTCGAACGTGCAGATGGCCCTGGCCAAGACCGATCTCGCCATCGCGGCACGATACGTCCGGACGCTGGTACCGGAGGACTCCGCCGGGTTGTTCCCGATCATCGAGGCTGAGCATGCCCGGACCGTGGCCGAGGTGCTGACCGTCACCGGTCAGCAACAGCTGCTGGAGTCGTCGCCGGTGCTCCGGCGCAGCCTCGAGCTGCGCGACTCCTACCTCGCACCGTTGCACGCGCTGCAGACCTCCCTGCTGGCCCGGGCCCGCACCCTGCCGGAGGACGGCCCGCACGACTCCGATCTGCAGCGGGCGCTGCTGCTCACCATCAACGGCATCGCCGCCGGTCTACGCAACACCGGATAGAACTGCGCAACGCCGGGGTAGTCCCCGCTCAGCGCGCCCGTCTCCTCAGCACAAGGGGCCGACTCCGCGGGGGATGTATCAACCGCGGAGTCGGACGGGCTGCAGGATCCCCGTCCCGAGCACGGAAGGCGACTCACTAACCTCGGTTCATGGACGCCATCACCTCCGTGCCCGCTCCGGTGAACGAGCCGGTCAAGACGTACGCCCCCGGCTCCCCGGAACGGACGAGCATCGAGGCCAGACTGGCCGAGATGGCGGCAGCCGACCCGATCGACCTGACTGCGGTCATCGGCGGGGAGCACCGGCACGCCGGCGGCGACGCGTTCGACGTGACGATGCCCTCCGACCACGCCCACGTGCTCGGGCACGCGCACCACAGCACGGCCGCCGACGCGGAGGCAGCGATCGCCGCGGCCACGGAGGCGGCTCCGGGCTGGGCGGACATGGACTTCGACGACCGGGCGGCGATCTTCCTGCGGGCGGCCGACCTGCTGGCCGGTCCGTGGCGAGACACGCTCAACGGAGCGACCATGCTCGGCCAGGCCAAGACGGTGCAGCAGGCCGAGATCGACGCCGCGTGCGAGCTGATCGACTTCCTGCGCTTCAACGTCGCCTTCGCGCGACAGATCCTGGCCGAGCAGCCGATCTCCTCACCCGGGGTCTGGAACCGCACGGACTACCGGCCGCTGGACGGTTTCGTGTACGCGATCACGCCGTTCAACTTCACCGCGATCGGCGGCAACCTGGCCACGGCGCCCGCGCTGATGGGCAACACGGTGATCTGGAAGCCGAGTCCGACCCAGCAGCTGGCCGCCCACTACACGTACGCGATCCTGGAGGCGGCCGGCCTGCCGCCGGGCGTGATCAACCTCCTGCCCGGCGACGGGATCGCGGTGTCCGACGTGGCCCTGAGCCACCCCCACTTCGCGGGGCTGCACTTCACCGGGTCGACGGCCACCTTCCAGCACCTGTGGCGGACCATCGGCGAGCACCTCACCGACTACCGCTGCTACCCCCGGATCGTGGGGGAGTCCGGTGGCAAGGACTTCATCCTCGCCCACCCCAGCGCCGATGCCGATGTGCTGCGCACCGCGATGATCCGCGGCTCGTTCGAGTACTCGGGGCAGAAGTGCTCCGCCTCCTCGCGCGCGTACGTGCCGCGCTCGCTCTGGAACCGGATCAGAGCCGACCTGGTCGAGCAGACCGATGCCCTGCCGGTCGGCGACGTCCGGGACTTCAGCAACTTCACCTCGGCGGTGATCGACCGCCGGGCGTTCGCCAAGCACCGCGACGCTCTGGAGCGCGCCCGCTCCGGCGGCAGCACCGAGATCGTGGCCGGTGGCACCGTCGACGACGGCGTCGGCTGGTTCGTCCGACCGTCGGTGATCGTCAGCGACGACCCCCGCAACGAGGTCTTCACCACCGAGTACTTCGGCCCGATCCTCGGCGTGTACGTCTACGAGGACGCCGACTTCGAGACCGTGATGACCGAGATCGACCAGGCGGCGCCGTACGGGCTGACCGGCGCGGTGATCGGCGACGATCGGGCCGCGCTGGCCCGCGCCCAGGAGCGACTGCGGTTCGCGGCCGGTAACTTCTACCTCAACGACAAGCCGACCGGCGCGGTGGTCGGCCAGCAGCCGTTCGGCGGCGCCCGGGCCTCCGGCACCAACGACAAGGCCGGCTCGATGTGGAACCTGATCCGCTGGGCAAGCCCGCGCTCGATCAAGGAGACCCTGGTGCCGGCGACGACCCACAGCTACCCGCACATGGGCTGATCGGTGCGCTGCCCCGCCCGGCTGGCGCGCGGTGAGGTTCGCATTCTCCATCCATGGGCGCGGATTGCGGCGTCGGGTGGCTGGCTGGTTCGCATTTTCCATCCACGGGCGGGGATTGTCGCTGGTCGGCGGCGGGAGAGCCTGAGTTCGCGCCCGTGGATGGAAATTGCCGGCCGCCCGTCCGTCCACTCCCGCCCGCCCACACCAGGCGCCAGCTCGCCGCTCGGCGGCGGCGGGTCCTCAGCCCGTGCGGCTCAGGACTTCGCCAGCCAGGCGTCGCCGACCTTCTGCTGGGTGCGGAATCCGGCCAGGATGGCCGGCGCGGCGGACTGCTCGAGCTTCTTGCCCAGGATCGGGATCGCCACCTTCAGCGCGCCGGTGAGCTCGGCGACGGTGCCCGCGCCGCCGGCGGCGAGCTCGATGGCGCCCTTCATCGTCACGGGCTGACCGGGGATGCTCATGGTGACCCGCCCGGTCCGGCTGCCGCTCGAGTCGGCGGGCCCCCAAGCGGTCTCGTCCAGCACGGTGATCTCGGGACCGGTGAACTTGGCGGCGGCGTCGGGAGCCGGGAGCTTGCGCGAGGTCCGGGTGGTGGTGCCGGTCACCTCCGCCTCGAACGAACGGGCGTGAGTGGCCTTGCACACCTCCTCCAGATAAGAGCGATCGGTCATCATCGCGAAGACCTCCTCGACCCCGGCGGCGAACTCGACACGAGACGTGATGTCCATGGCCGCCATCATGGCACGCGCACTCGACGGCAGGCTTATGGTCGAATGTGGACGGGCACAGCGACGTGCCGGACGAGAATCGAAGGAGCTGCTCGCGGTGACGACATTCGAGACCGAACTCGAACGCGACAAAGCCGACAAGATCAAGGAAGTGGCCTCCCGAGGAGCGGCGAAGGCCGCGGACCTGGGGTACGACGGCGAGGCGATCCGCGGCTTCCTCCGACACTACTTCCGCCACGTCGATGCCCTCGACGTTGACGAGCGCAGTGTGGAGGAGCTGCTCGGGTTGGTGACCAGCCACTACGAGCTGGCCATGAACCGTCCGTCTGCCCGCGCCACCATCGCGATCCGCACCCCGGGCCAGTCGGACGCCGGGTGGACCAGCGGGGCGACCGTGGTCCAGATCGTCACCGATGACCGACCGTTCCTGGTCGACTCCGTGACCATGGAGGTGCTCCGCCAGGGCTGGAGCATCCGCGAGGTGTTCCACCCCCAGTTCCTCGTCGATCGCGACCTGGGCGGCACCTTGCACGACATCCTGCGCCCGGATCAGGCCGGATCCGGCGAACCGCGACGAGGTACCGACCAGCAGCCGGTGCACGCCGTGGCCGAGTCCTGGATGCACCTGGAGATCCTGCCGCCGAGCGGCCAGGGCCACCCCGACCAGCTGACCGCCGCCCTCGAGCAGGGTCTGCGCGAGGTGCTCCGGCTGGTCGAGGAGGCGGTCGAGGACTGGGTGAAGATGCAGCAGCGGGCGCAGGAGAGCGTCGCGATGCTCAGAGATCTCGATCTGCCCGCCGATCGCCGCACCGAAGCCGACACCGCCGCCGAGCTGATGGCCTGGCTCGCGCAGAATCACTTCACCTTCCTGGGCTACCGCGAATACCGCTAC
>DATDAP010000614.1:0-3530 GCA_036525335.1 Microlunatus sp.
GCCTTGTGCGAAGGTGGTGAGGTCGCCGGTCACTCGATCGTCGAACCGGGCGCCGAGGGCGATCAGCAGATCGCTGCGCTGCAGCGCACCGACCGCGGCCACGTCGCCGTGCATGCCGGGCATGCCCATGTTCTGCGGGTGACTGTCGGGCAGGCAGCCGAGTGCCATCAACGTGGTCACCACCGGGATGCCGGTCAGGTCGGCGAGCTCGCGCAGCTCCTTGGACGCCTGGGCCTTGAGCACGCCGCCACCCACGTAGAGAACGGGGCGTTTGGAGGCGACGATCAGCCGGGCCGCCTCGCGGACCTGCTTGCCGTGCGGCTTGGTCACGGGGCGGTAGCCCGGCAGGTCCAGGTGCGTCGGCCAGGTGAAGGCGGACCGACCCTGCAGCGCGTCCTTGGTGACGTCGACCAGGACCGGACCGGGTCGTCCGGTGCCGGCGATGTGGAACGCGGCCGCGATCGCCGCCGGGATCTCGGCGGCCTTGGTCACCAGGAAGTTGTGCTTGGTGATCGGCATGGTGATGCCGCGGATGTCGGCTTCCTGGAACGCGTCGGTGCCGATGGACGCCGAGGTGACCTGACCGGTGATAGCCACCATCGGGACCGAGTCCATGTAGGCGTCGGCGATCGGGGTGACCAGGTTGGTGGCGCCCGGACCGGACGTCGCCATGCAGACGCCGACCTTGCCGGTCACCATCGCGTAGCCCTGAGCCGCGTGCCCGGCGCCCTGCTCATGGCGGACGAGGATGTGGCGTACGTGCTCGGAGTCGTAGAGGGGGTCGTAGGCGGGGAGGATCGCTCCGCCGGGGATCCCGAAGACGGTGTCCGCTCCCACCTGCTCGAGGGACTTCACCAGGGACTGGGCACCGGTGAGCTCACCGGCGGTGTCCACGTCGGCCATCTGCCGCACTCCTGTCATTGCCGAACCTGCCAAATGTTACGCCCGTGCTACGCCGAGCCTCCCCGGCCAAGAAAAAACCCCCGCCGCCGGATGGCAGACGAGGGAGCGCGTCGGTGGTGAGCTGGAAGCTCAGCCGACACGCTGACGAACTACGAGAAGGTACGAGGCACGCACCTGCTCACTGTCGCCCATCCCGACAGGCTCGTCAATCCGCCGGGCCGGGTGTCTTGACATCCGGAAGGACCCTCGGGGGCCCTAGTTGTTGGCGACCGGGACATTCCCGCGGCTCGTGAATCGGAACACGGCGTGTCGGAGTCCGCAGACCGTTTGAGCCACGGGTTTGTCCCGCCACGACTGGCTAACCTCGATGGATGATGGCGCCACGTGCTCTCCTGGCCGGCGGCGGCCTGGCTCTCGGTCTGCTGCTGGGAGCTTGCACGGCCGCCACGCCTGCCGGTGCTCCGCCCACCGCCGGCCCGACGGTCAGCGCCACTGAGCCGCCGTCATCGGCGTCGGCCACCTCGGCACCGAGCTCATCTGCACCCCCCGCCACCGGCCCGACCCCGACGCCGATCCCGACCCCGACGCCGATCCCGACCCGCACACCGGTCCCGACGTTCGACGCTCGGGACGCGCTCGCCGACATCGAAACCCTGGCCGACGACATCGGACCGCGGGAGGCGACCTCGAAGAACTTCGCCGAGGCTGCCGACCTGGTCGAGAAGCGGTTCGAGACGCTCGGTTACGACGTCTCCACCGAGAAAGTGACGGTCCCGGCCGGCAACTCGTGGGGTACGCCGGTCCGGGCCGGCAGCTCCCGCAACGTGATCGCCGACCCGGTCGGGTTCGACGACGAGGAGCCGCACGTCGTGGTCGTCGCGCACCTGGACACGATTCCGGTCGCACCCGGCGCCGAGGACAACGCGTCAGGCGTCTCGGTGCTGCTGGAGCTGGCCCGGATGGCGGCGGCCGCTCCCCCGGACCTCCCGGTACGGTTCATCGCCTTCGGCGCCGAGGAGCCACGTGGTGCGGGCGACGCTCTGCACCACTTCGGGTCCCAGCAGCACGTTGACGACCTGTCCAAGGCCGAGCGACGGGCGATCAGGGGCGCGGTGGCTCTGGACCGAGTCGGTGTCCGCGCGTCGTACGTGCCGGTCTGCTCCGCCCGCGCCAGCGGCAACGAGCTGCGGGCCGACGTCCGCGCCGCGGCACGCAAGGCCGACGTCCCCACCCGAGGCTGCGGCGGGAACACCACCAGCGACCACTGGTCGTACGTGAAGGCGGGTATCCCGGGGATCCGGCTCGGCAGCATCCCGTACGCCGGCTATCACTCCCCTGGCGATACCCCCGACGTGGTGGACCGCCGTCAGATCGACCGAGTGGGCACCCTGATGTGGGCCTGGTTGCAGAGCCTGTGATCAGGGCCGGGCGAAAGGTCCGCGGCTGGTCGACCACACGTCGTCGAGGATGTCGGCGGCCCGGTCGCCCTTCACCACCCGCGGCACGAAACGCGAGTCGAGCGCGTACGGCACCGGCTCGACCGCCTTCACCTGGTCACCCCACAGCACGATCTCGACGAAGATCCCCTCCATCGTCTTGGTCTGGAAGTCCATGTCGAAGACGAAGTTCCCGAGCGAGTGCACGACCACGCCATCACCCCTGGTCTCCCAGCCCTGCACCCAGTGGGGATGCCCGCCCATCACCAGGTCGGCCCCGGCGTCGGCGAAGGCACGGGCCGCGCGACGCTGGCTGGCCTCGGGCACGTGGGTGTACTGGGTGCCCCAGTGCGGGATCACCACCGCCACGTCGACCTCCTTGCTCAGGTCGGCGATGTCACCGGTGATCCGGTCGAGCTGACGCTCGTTCAGCGGCCCGGTCCGCGGCGGCATGTTCAACCGGTTGGTGCCGCCCCGGTCGGCGGTGGCTGCCGGGGTCTCGCCGATCGACTCGGTGCCGAGGAAGCCGATCCGGACGCCGTCGCGGGTGACCACGACGGGCTTGCGGGCCTCGTCCAGGTCGCGTCCGGCCCCCACGTACGGCAGATCCGCGTCCCGGAGCTCGGCCAGCGTCTGCCTGAGCGCGCGCTGCCCGTAGTCGCCGACGTGGTTGTTGGCGAGCGAGACCAGGTCGAAGCCGGCCAGCTCAAGTCCCTCGATGACCTCCGGGTCGGCGTGGAACGAGTCGCCCCCCTGGGTGGGTGAGCCGTCGTCGGACAGCGTGGACTCGAGGTTGCCGACCGTGATCTCGGCGGCGGACAGGCGCTTGGCCATCGGTCGCAGGGTGCGGATTGGGTCGCCCCCGGACGCCTGCGCGACTCGGCGGCCGAGCATCACGTCGCCGACGATGCTCAGCGTCGTCACCTCGCCCGGACGCTCCGCCGCAGGTGTCTCGAGCGGGTAGCGGGCGGGGTCGCGGAGCGGGTGACGACCACCGACCGTCAACACCCGAACGGTGGCGTCCACCGCGGTCGCCGGCACGATCGCCAGCACACCGTCGTCGTCCCGGACGTCGTCGAGCAGGTCATCGGCCGCCTTCCCGGCGGCGGTACGGACCTCGGCCCGGCCACCTCCCGGCTGGTCGAGGCTGGCCCAGCGCACCGACAAGTCGGCATCGCGGGCCGAGCGGGC
>DATDAP010000615.1:0-8192 GCA_036525335.1 Microlunatus sp.
CTGGCCGAGCGACCGACCAAGATGGCCCTGGCGAGCCAGCTGGTCAGCCTCTACCAGACCTATCTGCAGACCGTGACCAGCCGTACGGCAGCGTCATGAGCCGTCAGCGCCGAAGGGGTATCCGATGAAGTGCACGCAGCCCGGCTGCACCGGTTCGATCGTCGACGGCTACTGCGACGTCTGCGGGTCACCGGGGGCGACCTCAGGCACCTCCGCCCTCGCAGCCGGCGCATCGACCGCCGCGGGCGCGGTTTCGGCGGCGGTCGGTCAGCGGGCCGGCGGCTGCCGTCAGCCCGGCTGCACCGGCACCATCGTGGACGGCTACTGCGACGTGTGCGGCACCCCGGGCGACGCCGGCCCCGCCGCGACCTCGGTCGGGTCCGGACGGGCGGCACCGGCCGGGGAGGAGCAGACCAGCCCGGTGTCGACCATGACCCGCGGCTCCAGTCGGCTCGGATCGGCCGCGATCGGCTCCCAGCGAGCCGGTGGTGGTGGCACCACGGCCACCAAGCGGGTGAGCTCCGGCTCCCAACGGCTGCGCTCGGCGCGCCTGGGGGCCGGGCTGACCCGGGTGCCGCCGGCCCCGTCGATCGACGCGGCCAAGGCCATCATGGCGAGTCCGGTGGTGCCCGAGAACAAGCGGGTCTGCCCGACCTGCGGATCGCCGGTGGGTCGCGGTCGCGACGGTCAGCCGGGTCGCGCCGAAGGCTTCTGTCCCAAGTGCGGCAGCCAGTTCTCCTTCACCCCCAAGTTGCAGCCCGGTGACCTGGTGGCGAACCAGTACGAGGTGGCGGGCTGCCTGGCCCACGGCGGCCTCGGCTGGATCTACCTCGCCAAGGACAAGAACGTCTCCGACCGCTGGGTGGTGCTGAAGGGTCTGCTCAACACCGGCGACGCCGATGCCCTGGCGGTGGCCATCATCGAGAAGCAGTTCCTGGCGCAGGTCGAGCACCCGCTGATCGTGGAGATCTACAACTTCGTCACCCACGACGAAGCCGGCTACATCGTGATGGAGTATGTCGGCGGGGTATCGCTCAAGGACATCCTGAAGAACCGGATGCGAGAGGCCGGCGGCAGCTACAACCCGTTGCCCGTCGACCAGTCCCTCGCCTACATCCTCGAGGTGCTGCCGGCCTTCCAGTACCTGCACGACCTCGGCCTGGTCTACTGCGACTTCAAGCCCGACAACCTGATCCAGATCGGCGACGCCGTCAAGCTGATCGACCTCGGTGGCGTGCGGAGGCTGGACGACGACGAGTCCGCCATCTACGGCACCGTCGGCTACCAGGCGCCGGAGGTGCCGCAGGTCGGCACCAGCGTCGCCTCCGACATCTACACCATCGGCCGGACGCTGCTGGTGCTGATGGCGGAGTTCCGGGGCTACCAGACCACCTACGTGGACAAGCTGCCACCGGTCGAGGACGTCCCCGTCTTCATCGCCCACGACTCGCTCTACCGGCTGGTGGCCAAGATGTGCGCCCCGGACCCGGCCGACCGGTTCGCCTCGGTGGACGAGCTCCGGGTCCAGCTGCTGGGGGTGCTCCGCGAGGTGGTGGCCGAGAAACAGGTCGGCACGGCCCTGACCTCGGCGGCCTCGGTGCTGTTCGAGGCCCCGGCCGTGGTCAGTGACGCGCTCGCCTGGGACCAGCTGCCGGCGCTCCGGGTGGACACCACCGACGGCCAGTTCGCCTGGCTGTCCAACATCACCGCCGACGACCCCAAGGAACGCCTCACCGAGCTCAAGCAGGCGCCGACCATCACCCCGGAGATCCAGCTGGCCCGCGCCCGGGCCGCGCTCCAGGCCGGTTGGGACAAGACCGTGCACGAGGTCGTCAACCAGATGCTCACCCTCGATCCGTGGGAGTGGCGGGCGGTCTGGATGAGCGGGTTGCTCGCCCTGCAGCGCAAGGACGTCAAGGCCGCCCAGTCGGCCTTCAACGCCGTGTACGGGCAGGTGCCCGGCGAGCTGGCCCCCAAGCTGGCGCTGGCCCTGGCCTGCGAGCTCGGGGGCGAGCCAGACCTGTCGGAGCGGCTCTACCGGATCTGCGCATCGACTGACGCGAACTACGTCGCACCGGCCGCCTTCGGGCTGGCCCGGGTGCGATCGGGACGCAAGGACGTGGCCGGGGCGGTCCAGGCTCTCGACCTGGTTCCGTCGACGTCGCGGAACTATCCCGAGTCCCAGCGGCAGAAGGCCGAGCTGCTGTACGCGGCGGCCGACGGTCTGCCGATGCTGGCGCAGGCGATGGACAGCATCGCGCGGGTCCGGATGGATCCGGTGGAGAAGTCCGAGCTGAGCGCGAGGATCATGGAGCGGGCCCTGGCCACGGTGCAGGCCAAGGGTCCGAACCGACGGCTGACGATCGGTGGCATCCCGGCGGACGACCCCGACCTGCGGGACGGTCTGGAGGCGACCTATCGGACCCTCGCGTCGAGCGCCGAGGACGATCAGGAACGCTATGCCCTGGTGGACAAGGCCAACCAGGTCCGCCGATGGACCCTGACGTGATGGACCTTGACGTGACGAAAACCCGGCAGGACCGACCAGATGTGTGAGAGCGAGCAGGCGTGAGTGCTGAGCAAGGCACCGATCAGGCGGTCAACGCCGAGCCCGGTCGCTGTCCCGACTGCGGTGCTCCGGTCGAGCCGACCGCACGCTTCTGCGAAACCTGTGGGACACCGCTGACCCCGACCGAGGCCGCGGCCGAGCAGGTGGTCGCCGAGCTGCCGGTCGAGCTCACCGCCTCGGTGGTGCAGCCGGAGCCCGCTGCGGCCGAGCCGACGCTGGTGCTGCCGCGACCGTGCGCCAGCTGCGGGGGTGTGGTCGGACCCGACGGCTACTGCGAGACCTGCGGCACCAAGGCCCCGAGCGAACGCGACCACTACGTCGAGCGGCCCGCCTCCTGGGTGGCCGCCTGCTGCGACCGCGGCATCCGGCACCACCGCAACGAGGACGCCACGGCCGTGGCCGCCTCCGCGGAGCCGGGCAAGCGCGCCGTCCTGGTGGTCTGCGACGGGGTCTCGACCGCCGACGAGTCCGACATCGGCAGCATGGCCGCGGCCAAGGCGGCCCGGGATGTGCTCGTGTCCAATCGGCCCGCCGGACTCGGCGTACCGGAGAGTCGGGCCGCAGCGATCGAGGCGGCCCTGGTGACTTCGGCGGAGCGGGGCAACGGGGCCGTCATCGCCGCCACCTCGGCCGACACGGCGAACCCGTCCTCGTGCACCTTCGTGGCAGTCGTGCTCGAGGACAGCCTGTGCGTGTTCGGCAACGTGGGGGACAGCCGGGCGTACTGGATCACCGACCCAGGATCCGGCGATCCCGTGCAGCTCACCCGCGACGACTCGGTCGCCCAGCTGCGGATCGCCGCGGGGGTGCCGAAGGAGGAGGCGGAGGCGGGCCCACAGGCGCACGCGATCCTGAAGTGGCTGGGTCGCGATTCCCAGGACTTCCGGCCCACCACCGGGTCGGTCCTGCTGAACGGGTCGGGTTGGGTGCTGGTCTGCTCCGACGGGTTGTGGAACTACGCCTCCGAGGCCACCGAGCTGCAGGCCCTGATGGCCCAGCTCAGCGCCACGGCCGGCACCGATCCGTTGTCGCTGGCGGAGGCGATGGTGCGCTGGGCCTGCGACCAGGGCGGCAAGGACAACATCTCGGTGGCGTTGGCGCGGCGCAACGCCGGCTGAGATCGGACGAGCTCGGGTGTGCCGCGAGAAGTAGCCCGGCACCACACGGACCACGCGAGGGATCTCGAGTGCCCGGGCTACTTCTCGGCGGGCGACAGTCGGGTCAGCGCCGCCAACCGCTGACGTCCAGCACCTCGACGCTCGCCGTGCGGCTCGCGAGGGCCGGCGACGGCGCGGCCATCTCGTACGGAACCGGCTCGTACGCCGCGTACTCGTACGCCGAATAGCGGTCGCGGCCCGGGAGCACGTCCGGGATCCGCGCCAGCAACACGAGCAGCTGCTCGCGGGCCAGCCGGTTGCCGAGCTGGCGGGTGCCCGACATCGAGGCGTCGTGCAGCAGGAGCTGTTCGACCCGACGCAGGTCCTCGGTCAGCTGCTTGCGGCGGGCCATCATCCACAGCTCGGCGTGCTCGAGCTCCCACTCCGGGGTGTGCTCGGGGCGACTGTAGCGCCCGGCGAGCTCGCTCCCCTGGGCCAGCAGCCAGGACCGCGGTCGGTCGTAGGTCAGCATCAGCGCGATCACGAACAGGATCGCGATGATGACCAGGTCGACCGCGACCGCCATGTGCTTCACCGCCTCCCTCCTACTGTCGCGCGAGCGGACGCGTCACACAAGAGTCTCGAGCGCGCGTCGTGACTCGGGACGACCCGTACCGGCTGCCAGGATGCGAGCGTGACGAAGCGTACGAAGCGCGTCCTGGGTCTCACCGTGGTGCTGATCTCCCTGCTGGTGCTGGGCGCCGGCTGCGGCGACGGACCCTCCGGTGAGGAGCCGGCGCTGGACGGGACCAGCTGGAAGCTGACCAGCTGGGCCGAGCCCGATCCCCTGCCCGGGTCCGCGTCCATCACCGCGGAGTTCGCCAACAGCCGGGTCGCGGGGACGTCCGGAGTCAACCGCTACAACGCCTCGGTGACCTCCGGTACCGACGGCTCCCTCGCCGTCGACGCGCCGATCTCCACGAAGATGGCCGGACCGGCGGACGTGATGGCGGCCGAGTCGGCGTACCTGCGGCGGCTGCAGGCCGCGACCTCCTACCAGGTCGACGGGGACACCCTGGTGATCAACGATGCGGACGGCCAGTTGTCGCTCACCTTCGCGCGGGCCTAGCGCCCGCGGTCGTCCGTGCGGTCGGCCGACGGCAGACCGCGGTCGAGATACTGTGACGACCAACGTCGTCAGCGGGGCCGCGTGGCCTCGGCGAGGAGGAGTTCGACCATGGCCCAGTTCACCGCCACCGTCTACCAGAACGAGTTCCTGCCCGACGGTGGCACCGACGTGAACGCCATCGTCACCGTGACCTGCAGCGGGGCCGGTGAAGCCGGTCGCGGGGCGGGCGGACAGGCCGGCGAGATCATCATCGTGGACACGTCCGGTTCGATGGGCCGGACCAAGATCGAGTCGGCCAAGATCGCGGCGTCGGCGGCCATCGACCAGATCCTGGACGGGACCTGGTTCGCGGTGGTGGCCGGCACCCATCTGGCCTACCTGGCCTTTCCGTCCGCCCGGAGCGGTGCCGGCATGGTGCAGATGAACCCGCAGACCCGGTACGAGGCGCAGCAGGCCGTCCGCAGCTTCCGTTCCGACGGCGGCACGGCGATGGGCACCTGGCTGCTGCTGGCCGGCCGGTTGTTCGACTCCATCCCGATGCTCGCCCAACGGCACGCCATCCTG
This sequence comes from Microlunatus sp., assembly GCA_036525335.1. Lineage (GTDB taxonomy): Bacteria > Actinomycetota > Actinomycetes > Propionibacteriales > Propionibacteriaceae > Microlunatus. Next base: position 5,360 of record DATDAP010000615.1, read on the forward strand.
CTCACGGACGGTGAGAACCACAACGAGTCGCCGGAGCAGCTGACCAGCTCGATCGCCGCCGTCACGGGCAAGTTCCAGTGCGACTGTCGCGGAGTCGGGGTGGACTGGCAGGTAGCGGAGGTGCGCCGGATCGCGCAGGCCCTGCTCGGCACCGTCGACATCATCCCGCAGCCCGAGCAGATGGCCGAGGTGTTCGCCGACCTGATGCGGAACGCGATGAGTCGTGGCGTGGCCGACGCCCAGCTACGGGTCTGGGCGCCCCAGGGCGCCCAGGTGCAGTTCGTCCGCCAGGTCTCACCCACCGTCGCCGACCTCACCAACCGTCGCATCGAGGTGAACCCGCTGACCGGTGGTTATCCGACCGGTGCGTGGTCGGATGAGTCCCGCGACTACCACGTAAGCGTCAGGCTGTCCGCCAAGGGGATCGGTCAGGAGCAGCTCGCGGCGCGGGTCCAGCTCGCCGTCAGTGGTGAGGTCGTCGCGCAGAGCCTGGTCAAGGCGAAGTGGTCCGACGACGAGGGCCTGACCACCAGGATCAATCCGGAGGTCGCCCACTACACGGGTCAGACCGAGCTTGCCGAGGCCATTCAGGACGGTCTGGCCGCAAAGGCGGCCGGCGATGACGCCGGTGCGACGACCAAGCTCGGCCGGGCCGTACAGTTGGCCGCGCAGACGGGGAACGTGGAGGCCACCACCCGATTGCGCAAGGTCGTCGACATCGACGACATCGAAACCGGTACGGTGCGGCTCAAGCGCAGCGTCGACAAGGCCGACGAGATGGCCCTGGACACCGCTTCGACCAAGACCACCCGAGTCCGCAACTGAGCCCGACCACGGCTCGCCCCGCACCTGAGGAGGACGCGTATGACGTCGGTCTGCCCGGCCGGACACGACTCCACCGCTGACGACTACTGCGATGTCTGCGGGATGCCGATCGAGGCGACCGCCGTCTTCCCGGCGGCCGCCGGTACGCCCGCACCGTCAGCGCCCAACGCGACCCCGGTCGCCACCGGGCAGGCCTGCCCGCACTGCGGCACCGCCAACGTCGCCGAAGCGCTCTTCTGCGAGAGCTGCGGCTACGACTTCACCACCGGAAGCATGCCCAGACCGCTGTCCCCGCCCCCGCCGGCGGTCGACATCCCGGTCCCGCCGCCCGCGACGTCGGCCACGTCGGCTCCCCCGGCTGCCCCGACCGGGGCGGATTTCCGTTGGGTGGCCGAGCTGTGGATCGACCCGGCCTGGTACGAGGCGCAGGACAGCCCGGACCCGCTGCCCTCCCCCGGTCTGCCGGCCACGATCCCGCTGCGTCAGACCTCTGTGCTGGTCGGTCGCGCGTCGCGCAGCCGCAACATCGCCCCCGACATCGACTGCGGCAACGACTCGGGCGTGAGCCGTCGGCAGTCGCAGCTGACCACCGACGGCAGCCGCTGGTTCGTGGAGGACCTGGAGTCGGCGAACGGCACCTTCATCGGCCAGGCCAGCGCGACGCTCCCGGAGGACCCCATCGCGGTCGGGGTGAAGCGGGAGCTCGAACCGGACGATCGGATCTATCTGGGGGCCTGGACCCGGTTGGTCATCCGCGAGGCCACCGAGGACGAGATCGCCAGCCTGGCCTAGGAGCCGTGTGGCACGGTAGAGCCCGCAACCGCGACATTCGACGAGGGAGTTCCGTGGACATCAAGGTCGGCGTCAAGCAGGTCAGCCGTGAGATCGTGGTGGAGTCCAACCAGACCGCCGCTGAGGTCGAGAAGGCAGTTGCCACCGCCCTCGACAAGGACAGCGTGCTGGTGCTGTCCGACGCCCACGGCCGCAAGGTGCTGGTCCCGGCGGCCAGCATCGGCTACGTCGACATCGGCGAGGAGACCGCCCGCCGCGTCGGGTTCGGCAGCGGCTAGGCGGAGCGGACGAGCTAGGCCTGGAGGCCGAGCTCTGCCATCCGCTTGGTGTGGTTGGCCACCAGTCGAGAGAACATCCGACTGATCGCGGCCAGGTCCATGCCGGGTCGGTCGACCGTGCCGGTCAGCAGGCTGGTCAGCGCGTCCCGGTCCGCCGCCACCCGTTGCGCCTGACTGAGGGCTTCGCCCACCAGTCGTCGACCCCACAGCGACAGCCGACCGGCCAGCTTCGAGTCGTGCTGCGTCCCCTGGCGCACCTGGGCGACGATGAAGACGTGCAGATCCTCGGCGGCCAGCACCCGGTGCACCAGGGTGCGGGTGTCGGTGTCGACGAACGCGGCGATCTCCCGGTAGAAGTCGGCGGCGAACCCGTCCCCGACGTAGGCCTTGACCAGACCCTCGTACCAGTCCTTCGGCTTGGTGTAGCTGTGGAACGCGTCGAACGGGGTGTGGAACGGCTGCATCGCCGCCATCACCTCGGTGTCCATCGAGGCCAGCTGGGCAGAGACGGAGTTGAAGTGGTCGATCTGCCGGGCGGCGACGGTCGCCAGCTGGACCTTGTCCGCGAGCGTCGGAGCGATCTGCGCGTCCTCGGCGAGCCGCTCGAAAGCGGTCAGGGCGCCGTACGCCAGGATGCCCAACAGGTCGACCGCCCCGGCGCGGTAGCCGTCGTCCACGGTCACGGGCCCGTCTTCTGCGGTCATGACGAGAGCCTCCCGGAGATCATGCGGGCAGCCTAGTGGGCGCGGCGCGATAGACTCACAGGTGGCGCATCGCTGTGCGCCCCGACTCTGTCGCACACGAAAGTACGAGATCCTGACTACCGAGACCACCACCGCAGCCCCGGTCGAGACGACTCCCGCCGAGCTGGCGACCTTCGCCAGCATCGGAGTGCTGCCCGATATCGTGGACGCCCTCGCCGAGGTGAACATCGTCCA
>DATDAP010000616.1:0-2959 GCA_036525335.1 Microlunatus sp.
TCCCGAGTGGGGAAGTAGTTGGTGGTCGAGCCGACGCCGAGTCCCGCTTCCACATCCACCGCCCGGTGGGTGAGAGCCTTGATCCCCCGTTCGCCCAGCACCCTGATCGCTGCATCCAGCAGGATCTCGCGCCGACTCGCCATGCCCTGAGACTACATCTACAGTCTATTTCACGACAAGCGTTGTACCTCGCTGCACGATGGGGTCGCCCACTGCGTGCGTTCCGCACGCCAGTGGGGCTCACGACAAGGGTGTCGTTGTCGGCCAGCTGATGAGCAGGTCACCGAGGCGGCCGTTTCCTTGGGGTCCGTTCCGCTCAGTCCGAGTCGAGGAAGAGGCGCACGAGGAGGTCGGAGAGCCAGTCCTGGAAGCGGTCGAGCGGCCAGCCGGCGTCATGGACGAGCCGGAGATAGGCGTCGGGGGTGAGCATCCACAGAGTGTCGGTCATGGTGCTTTCGTCATACCGCGCACGGGTGGTCTTCTGCTGTAGCGCCATGGCGAACTCGCTGAGGCCGTCGTGGCGTTGCCGCTGGAAGCGGTCCCAGACTCTGCCTGCTTCGACGTCGACGGAGGCGGCCGTCTCCAGGGCACGCAGCAGCGGTGCCGAGCGCAGATTGATCATGCACATGTTCCGGGCGCAGAGCTGGACCGACCGCACGGCGTCGGGCTCGTCTATAGCCTCGCGCCACCACGGTCGCCGCGCGATCGGGACTGCTTCGTCGTCGCCCGCCAGGCTTTGATCGACGACGCGCCGCAGAATGGTCGACTTGGAGCCCACCGCCGAGAAGATCGTCGGTCGGGCGACACCGGCCTCCGCAGCGATCTCATCGATCGAAGTCGCCAGATAGCCCTGGCTGGAGAACAGTCGAGACGCAGCCTCACAGATCCGCGCTGGGGCGTCCCCGCGTCGGATGGAGGTTCGGTACGAACGTCGCTTGACATCACCCACGCGACCGATCTTATACTCGGAGTCTATCTGATTAGACTCGGCATCTATTTTAAGGTCGTGTCATGCTGCGAGTCACTTCGGTGTTTCACCGCCAGGTCGGCGAGCAGGAGACGTTACGCGGGCCCGTTCGGGCGCACGACCGATCTGGTCGCCCGGCAACCCACGGGCGAGCCCCGCCACGACGAAGGTGGCCCGGGACGTGTCGAATGCCTTTCAGACGGGACCGACCACGACCACCAGGGTCACGACATGGGTAGGACTGCTGTACCGGGTGGCTTGCCCGGCGCAGGCGCAGGCGATGGTGACTCCGGTGAGCGGTGGCGGGATCGGGAGAAGGTTTGAGTCGAAGCGGTGGACAGCTCTCGGACGGCGCTCCGCGGGAAGGGCGATAGCCAGATGGCCGCTCAAAGGTGCCCAGTACTGCCGATCGAAAGACGTCGCTGCCACTCAGTGCGTGACCGAAAGGAGAGATCATGTCAGCGCCGATACGGCCCTTTGCCGTGCAGCAGATCGAGGGCGTGAAGCTGAGAACACCTACCGCCGGCTCAGTCATAGTCAAGGCGGATACCAGCGACACCAACGGCTCGATGACCGTGCTTGAGTTCCTGATACCGCCGAACGACGGGCCTGCGGTCCACGCCCACCTTCGTGAGGACGAGGTGTGGTACGTGATCGAGGGTGACTTCCGGTTCAAAGCCGGAGACGAACTGTTGCGGGCATCGACGGGCGGCATGGCCTTTGGGCCACGAGGCCTACCCCACGCGTTCCAGAACGTCGGCGACACGTTGGGTCGGCTGTTGGTGATCACGACGCCGTCAGGGCTCGAGCGATTCTTCGAGCAGGCCAACGATCTGCGGCGGCCGATCGATCCAGAAGAAGTCGCGGCCATCGGGCTCGCCAACTGGATGGAGTTCTCCGGCCCGCCACTGCGAGTCTCCGATCCGACTGAGCGCCTCGATAGCGACCGCCGACCGCTCAGGTGAGCACTGCCACCTCATCGGGTCATCGAACAACCCCCGCCGCGCGACACCGCGACGGAACGGTCAGTGCGGCACCAAAGACGTGCTGATGGCGACCATCCGTTGCGTCGCTCAGAGTCCTTGTGCACGCATCCCACGCGGCGATCGCGCATTCGGAACGGGGCTCTCGCAGAACGGGCGTCTCACGGGCACGCGAGCGGGTCGTCACCTCCCGACCTGTCGAGCTACCCGTTCCAGCCGGTCGCGGTAGGCGGTCCACCAGTCCTGATCCATCGGCGGCAGGTTGTCATTCGCCGGGTAGTAGCCGACTGAGCCGTCGATGGACTCGCGGAGGATGTCAGCCTGCCCAAGATGGCGTTCGGTCTCGACGATCATGTGCACGAGCATCTCGTGCAGCGTCACCTCGCTAGGCTCCCGCCAAGGGACCAGCCCTGGCGCGGCCAGGGGAAGGTCTTCGATAGTGGCGTCGGCGTGCGCCCGGGTACGCTCATACACGCTGAAAATCCACTGTGATGGCTCGTCCTCGGTCGCCCACATGTCCGCGTTCGGCTCGGCGTCGTCATCTTCTTCGAGCCACCAGAAGGTCTCGCCGAGCGGTCGGTCGAAGGCCCAGGCGAAGCAACCCACTTCGATGCTGGCGAGGTGCTTGACCAGCCCAAGCAGATTGGTGCCGGTCGGGGTCAGGGGACGACGGAGGTCGTACTCACCGAGACCTGAGCACTTCCACACCATGGCCCCGCGGGCCGACCTGAGGTAGCTGTGCAGCACAGACTTGGGATCGGATGCGGTCACCCGGCCAACATGGCAGGTATCTGGGTCGGGCGCCACGGCTCAGTGCGGCCGCCGGAGGGTACGGTTCCGGGCCCCTGTGGCCGCCGCCTCCGTACACCTGTCCGGCGGACCCGCTGGTCACAGTCGGCTCGGCGCGGTTAACGGCGAGCGGCTGAACCGGCCAAACGCGCTGAGCCTGTAACCGACGTCGCCAACGGCGCCGGTGTCCAGCCGCAGCCAGCCCTTCGTCGGAGGTCGT
>DATDAP010000617.1:0-11654 GCA_036525335.1 Microlunatus sp.
CGCCGCCTTCGAGGCGATCTTCGGCGGATTCCGAGAGCGCGCGAACCAGACGTTCCAGCTGCTGGCCTCACCGCAGACGACGTTCCTGGTCGTCGCCACCCCGCAGCGGGACGCGCTGCGGGAGGCGGCGTACTTCGTCGATCGTCTGAGCGAAGAGGGCATGCCGCTGGCCGGCGTGGTGGTGAACCGGGTCAACCGGAGCACCCTGGACGTCTCAGCCGAGCGGGCCGTGGCCCTGATCGAAGACCTCGATCCGGACACCCGGTCCGCCGAGATCGCGGCCCTGCGTCAGCACGCCGACCTGGTCCGGGTGATCCAGAACGAGCAGCTGCTGCTCGATCGCTTCGCCACCCGGCGTCCGACAGTGGCCCGCACGTCGGTGACGGCACTTCCCAGCGACGTCACCGACATCGGCTCACTTCGACGCGTGGGCGCTCTGCTGGCTGACCAGGACTGACCGCCAGCTCTGGACGTCCGGCCGCTGCCTCAGCAGCTGTCGACGCTCGCGCTCGGTCATCCCGCCCCAGACCCCCCACTCGATCCGGTTGTCCAGGGCCTCGGCCAGACAGTCGAAGCGCACCGGGCACCCCATGCAGACCCCTCGGGCCCGCTTCTGATCGACGGCTTCCGGGAACAGTGCATCGCCCATGCCTCGGCATTTGGCGAGCGTGGCCCAGTCTTCTGATTGAACAGCAGTCACGCTGTGATCCCCCTTGTGTCACAGGGCACTCCCCAGCACCCGTGTGTCGCATCTGGGCACTCCCCAGCACCCACTGCGGACGCGACGACTCATATGGTACGAATAGATTGAAACGTTGACCAGTCGGTGACCTGGATTTTTACCTGTCGTAACTCATTCGATACCAAGAGGCCAGGCTGTGAGCCGACACCGACGCGCGCAATTCGGCGGGCTCATCTTCCTCACGTACCCTGTTCGGCATGCCCTTTACCCCTAGACGAGTGGGCGGAGTCGCGTACTCGCTGGTGATGTTCATCGTCGTCAGCGTGCTGTCGGGTGTGCTGATCGCCGGTCTGTTCGTCCCGCTCGCGGGACTGGCCGGAGTCAGCAGCAAGGCGGCCGCCGATGAGCTGGACAACCTCCCGGCCGAGCTCGCGACCCCGATCCCGCCCACCCGGTCGAAGGTGCTGATGGGCAACGGGAAGATCCTCGCGTACTTCTACGACGAGAACCGCATCTACGTGAAGCTGGACAAGATCTCGCCGGCGATGCGCCAGGCGCAGCTCGCGATCGAGGACCACCGCTTCTACGAGCACGGCGCGCTCGACCTGCGCGGCACGATGCGGGCCCTGGTCCGCAACTCTTCCGGCGCGGAGACCCAGGGTGGCTCCTCGATCAGCCAGCAGTACGTGAAGATGGTCCAGATCGAGGCCTGCCAGGGCGACAAGCAGTGCATCGCGAATGCGCAGCGGTCTTCCGGCGCCGAGGGCTACCAGCGCAAGATCCGCGAGCTCCGGTACGCGATCGCGCTGGAGAAGCGCTTCTCCAAGGACGAGATCCTGGAGCGCTATCTCAACATCGCCTACTACGGCGAGGGCGCGTACGGGGTCGAGGCGGCCGCTCGCCACTACTACGGCAAGAACGCCAAGGACCTGGATCTCGGCGAGTCCGCCATGCTGGCCGGTCTGGTGCAGAACCCGGACGCCAACAACCCCGTGGACAACCCGGGCGCGGCCGACGACCGCCGCGACGTGGTGCTCAACCGGATGGCCGACCTCAAGATCATCACCGTGGCTCAGGCCGCCGCCGCCAAGCAGGAGAAGTTCGACAAGTCGAAGGTCAAGCCGACCCCGAACGGCTGCGTGGGCACCCGCTATCCGTTCCTCTGCGACTACGTGTACCGCACCCTGAAGACCATGCCCAGTCTCGGCAAGACCGTCGAGGAGCGCGAGAACAACATCAAGCGGGGTGGCCTGACCATCCAGACGGCGATCGACCCGAAGACCCAGGACACCGCCCAGAAGGCGGTGAGCAAGGTGGTCGCAGCGAAGGATCCGCTGATCTCCACCATGAACATGATCCAGCCGGGTACCGGTCTGATCCTGGCCATGGCGCAGAGCCGACCGGTGATGGGCAGCGACGCCAAGAAGGGTGAGACCTACTGGAACCTGGCGGTCGACCCGGCCATGGGCGGCATCCAGGGCTACCAGGCGGGGTCGACGTTCAAGGCGTTCACCGCGGCGGCCGCGCTGGAGAAGGGCATTCCGCTCTCCAAGCGCTACAACGCCAAGGCGAGCATGAACTTCGGCGGCAAGTCGTTCGAGGCCTGTGATGGGCGCGAGCAGGTGTACGGCAAGTGGCAGGTCAAGAACTCCACCGGCACCAACGGCCGGATGAACATGTACAAGGGCGCCGCCATGTCGGTGAACACCTACTTCGTGCAGCTCGAGATGAACACCGGCATGTGCCGGGTCACCAAGATGGCCAAGAAGCTCGGCGTGAAGCTCGGGACATCGGACCGGGACATCGTGGACTACTACCAGCACACGCCGTCCTTCACGCTGGGATCGGTCGAGGTCAGTCCGCTGTCCATGGCCGAGGCGTACGCGACCTTCGCCGCCCGGGGCATCCACTGCAACCCGATCATCATCGAGTCGGTGACCACCCGGACCAAGAAGAAGCTCGAGGTGCCGGACGGCGACTGCCGGCGGGTGATGAGCAAGGACGTCGCCGACGGCATGAACAAGCTGCTCGCCGGGGTGATGAAGAACGGCACCGGCACCCGGGCCCGCACCGCCGACGGACGCCCGCAGGCCGGTAAGACCGGCACCATCGACTCCAACGAGGCGGTCTGGTTCGCGGGGTACACCCCCGACGTGGCCGGCGTGGCCATGATCTCGATCGACAACCGGAAGAAGCCGTTCATCAAGAGCGGGGCGGCCAAGGCGGCCGGGGAGTTCCGCCGCCAGGGTGTGAAGGGCTACCGGGTGCCGTCCACGGGCACCTACCTGGAAGGCTCGGGCAGCGGCGACTCCGGCATGAAGATCTGGAAGCCGACCATGGAGAAGTACCTGGCCGACGTCCCGAGGACCAGTTTCAAGAGCCCGCCCAGCCGGATCGAGCGGGGCAAGATGGTGCCGGTGCCGAGCCGCTTCGGCCTGGGCATCAAGGCGTACACCAAGAAGCTGGAGAAGGCGGGCTTCGGCGTCGAGACCCAGTACGTCTACAGCGACAACGTGCCGCGTGGCGGCTTCGCCGGCTGGTCGCCAGGGAGCGGGGCGCGGGTCGGTCAGTACAGCACGATCTACAAGCTCTACTCGAAGGGCCGCGACCCGGAGAAGGTCGCGGCCGAGAAGGCCGCCAAGAAGAAGGCAGCGGCCGCCAAGAAGAAGAAGGCCGAAGCCGAGGCCAAGAAGAAGGCCGAGGAAGAGGCCAGGAGGCGGGCCGAGGGCGGCGGTTAGTCGCTGCTACGCCGAGACGAAGACCGGGCCGGTCCCCATGATGGGGTCCGGCCCGGTTCGCGTCTCGGCAGCTGCTCAGCCGGCCAGCTGTCTGCGGACCTCGGCGGCAACGGCGCCTCCGTCGGCCTTGCCCTTGGTCTGGTGCGTGACCACGCCCATCACCTTGCCCATCCCCTTCATCCCGAGCTCGGCGGCGCCGGTGCTGGCGATCGCCTCGGCGACCAGGGCGGAGATCTGTTCACCCGTCAGCTGCTGCGGCAGGTAGTCGGCCAGTACCGCCGCCTCGGCCCGCTCCTTCTCGGCGAGCTCGGTTCGGTCGGCGTTCGCGAACGCCTCCTCGGCCTCGCGACGCTTCTTGGCTTCCTTGATCACCACGTCGAGGACCTGCTGCTCGGTCAGCTCGTGGGACTCACGACCGGACACCTCGGCCTCGCTGATCGCGGTGAGGACCATCCGGAGCGTGCCGGAACGGACCTTGTCCCGGGCCTTCATCGCGGTGGTCAGGTCGGTGCGGAGCTGCTGCTTGAGTCCTGTCTGGTCGGTCATGGTGGCAAGTCTCCCAGGCCGGGCCGGGCACCCTCACCCGACTTTTGTGCCGCTAGCCGAAACTGGCGAGGTTTTCAGCACAAAAGGCGGGCATGGGTAGCCTGCTCGGCATGTCTGTTGCGGGGGTGCTCGGCAGGACCGTGCTCGGGGTCGGGGCCGTCGGGGCGGGGTCGCTGGCGTACGCGAGCCTGTACGAGGTCAACGCCTACGTGCTGCGCCGGGTCGAGGTCCCTATCCTGCCGCCGTGTGCTCGGCCCATCCGGGTGCTGCAGATCGCCGACCTGCACCTCACGCCACGGAACCACCAGCGGATCGCGTGGGTGTCGCGACTGGCCGGGCTGGAGCCCGACCTGGTGATCGACACGGGCGACAACCTGTCCCACCCCGACGCCGTACCGGCGGTCACGAAAGCCCTCGGACGGCTGCTGGGCAAGCCCGGCGTCTTCGTCTGGGGGTCCAACGACTACTACGCACCGACCTTCAAGAACCCGCTCACCTACCTGACCCGGCCGAGTCGGATGGGTAGTGCGCACCCGGAGGAGCTCCCGTGGCGCGACCTCGGCGCGGCGTTCGCTGCCTCCGGTTGGGTCGATCTCACCCACCGCCGACTGACGCTGGAGATCAACGGCACCCGGCTCGGCTTCCGCGGGGTCGACGACGCCCACCTGGGGCGGGACGAGTACGCCCGGGTGGCCGGGCCGGTCGACCACCCGGTCGAGGGAGACGTCGTCCTCGGGGTCACCCACGCCCCGTACCGGACCGTGATCGATGCGATGACGTACGACGGCTGCGAGCTGGTGATCGCCGGTCACACCCACGGCGGCCAGGTGTGCGTGCCCGTCTACGGGGCGCTGATCACCAACTGCGATCTGGACGCGCGGCGGGTGAAGGGACTCTCGACCAACAGCGCCGGCGGTCACACCTCCTACTTGCACGTCTCCGCCGGGCTGGGGACATCGCCGTACGCGCCGTTCCGGTTCGCCTGCCGACCGGAAGCCACGCTGATGACGCTCGCCCCGCGGGCGTGATCCGGCCCGGGAAGCGATGTGAGGTCTGGCTGCGTTTCGGCTAGAGTGTGCGAGGCCTTCACGGAGGCCGGCGGGGTGTGGCGCAGCTTGGTAGCGCGCGTCGTTCGGGACGACGAGGTCGCAGGTTCAAATCCTGTCACCCCGACCACGTGAGCAGCGGATCCAGAAGTCTGGGTCCGCTGCTGCCTTCTCAACCCGATCCCCACCGGTGACCACACCCCCAGATGGCCATCCCTCTTCTCGCTCGGGATCGAGCTTCCTGCACTGGTTGCAGCTGATGCGAGAAGCAGCATCCCGAGCAAAGACACGCGTCTGGCTCAGGTGAACGTGAACATTTCTGGCTTACAACGTTGAATTCTCGGCGTTGATCTGCCTATGGTCGACCTATTGCCAGCGTCGGCCAGGAGGTTTGCTCGTGTCACCACCGAACATCGGAACGGGACGGCTGTCTCGACGATCGTTGCTGAAGGGAGCGATCGGCACCGCGGCCGGGGCCGCGCTGGTCGGCGGTCTGTCCGGCTGTGGCACCGCCTTCTCCGCCGGCCTCACCGGGTCCGAGCTCGCGCCCGGAACCGTCTCTTTCTGGAACCTGTTCGGCGGCGGTGACGGGGCCCGGCTGCAGCTCATGCTGGACGCCTACGCCGACCAGCACGGCGGACCGGACTCCCTGCAGGCGGCCACCTTCACCTGGGGCAACCCGTACTACACCAAGGTCACCCTCGCCACCATCGGCGACGCCCCGCCCGATGTGGCCGTCTCCCACCTGACCAGGGAGAAGAACCTGGCCCGGGCCGGGTTGCTGACCGAGATCACCGACGACATGCTGGCCCTGGTCGGGCTGTCCCCCGCCGACTTCAACGAGACGGCCTGGGAGACCCAGAAGGTGGATGGGAAGTCGTACGCGATCCCGCTGGACACCCACCCGTTCGTCCTCTACTACAACAAGGAGGTCTGCGAGAAGGCAGGCCTGCTCAACTCCGACGGGTCGCTCAAGGAGATCAAGGGCACCGACGGCTGGGAGCAGGCACTCCAGGCCGCCAAGGAGGTGACCGGCGCCTACGGTGGCTCGGTCGCCACTGTCAGCGAGCTGGCCACCCCCTGGCGCTGGTTCCAGACGCTCTACTCGCAGCGAGACGGGAACACGCCCTGGTTGGCCGAGGGCGGGGAGAAGCTCACGTACAACGAGGAGCTGACCCTCGACACCCTGCACTGGATGCAGAAGCTCACCACCAGCGGCCTGATGCCGACCACCACCGACTACGCGGGCTCGCAGACGCTGATGTTCACCGGTCAGTCCGGCTTCTACCTGCAGGGCGAGTGGGAGATCACCACGGCGCAGAGCATCGAGGGCCTGGAGTTCGGCATGACCACCGTGCCCACCATCTACGACAAGCCGGCTCAGCAGGCCGACTCGCACACCTTCGTGCTGCCGCAGATGGAGCGCACAGACGACCAGCTGCTGCTGGCGATGGGGTTCGTGAAGTCGATGCTCGACCAGAGCATGACCTGGGCCGAGGGCGGCCACATCCCGACCTACCTGCCCACCTTCAACAGCGAGGCCTTCAAGAGCCTCACACCGCAGTCCAATTACGCCACTGCCGCCGACACGGCCGTCTACGACGCCGAGGCTTGGTACTCAGGTTCCGGCTCCACGTTCGAGAACACGGTAGGCGCCCAGTTCGGTCTGATCCTCCAGGGCCTGGAGACACCCGAGAACGGGCTCGCCGCCGCGCACGACCTGCTGACCACGTACACCAACACGGAGAGTCCCCTGTGAGCCCCGCGAACGAAGGAGTGACACGGTGAGCACCGCAGACGTCGAGACCGGGGCACCCACCAAAGAGACTGCCCCGCCCCGGGCAGACCGCCGCAGCGAAGCCGGACCGGCGTGGCTGTTCATCGCCCCGTTCGGGATCTTCTTCGTGTTGTTCTTGATCTGGCCGGTGATCTACATGTTCATCAGCAGCCTGTTCGACACGACGCTGGTCCGCACCGGTCTTGGCGACTTCATCGGCTTCGAGAACTACGCCGAGATGTTCACCCGCGAGGACTTCTGGGAGGCCATGTGGCACACCATCCAGTTCACGCTCTACACCACGCCGCCGCTGGTGGTCCTCGCGTTCGTGTTCGCCGTGCTGGCCAACCGGGTGCTGCACGGCCAGTGGTTCTTCCGGCTGGCCTTCTTCGTGCCGTTCATCCTGCCGTCCGCCGCGATCGCGCTGATCTGGAACTTCATCTACTCCCCGACCACCGGGCTGTGGAACTCCTTCCAGACCCTGCTCGGCGTCGAGGAGCCGACCCCGGTGCTGGGCAGCCCGGACCTGGCCATGATCGGCATCGCGATCACCACGATCTGGTGGACGATCGGGTTCAACTTCGTGCTCTACCTGGCGGGGCTGCAGGACATCCCGCGTGAGCTGTACGAGGCTGCGGCCGTCGACGGCGCCACTCCCTGGCAGCAGATCCGCTGGATCACCATCCCGATGCTGAGCCGGACCACGACCCTGGTCGTGCTGCTGCAGATCATCGCCAGCCTGAAGATCTTCGACCAGGTCTACCTGATGACCGCCGGCGGGCCGGGCACCTCGACCCAGGTCGTGCTCGGGCTGGTCACCAACACCGCCTTCACCGACTACCGGGTGGGGGCAGCGTCGGCCGCCTCGGTACTGCTGTTCATCGTCATCCTGCTGGTCACGGCGGTCCGCGAGCTGATAGGCCGGGCCCAGGAGAGGGGAGAGAGCTGATGGCCACCGGAGTCTCCATGGCCGCCCCCGCGGCGACCGTTCAACAGGACCCGAACCAGAGCCGGTCCTCCAGCCTCGCCTTCAGCATCACGGCGTGGGTGGTGCTGATCCTCTTCTCGGTGCTGTGGCTGATCCCGAGCCTGTGGGCGATCAAGACCTCGCTCACCCCCAACGAGGTGTCCGCCCTCGGTGCTGGGCCGATCCTGAAGGACTGGAATCTCACGCTGGAGCCGTACGCGACGATCCTCAGCGGCGGCGACATCTGGAACTGGTACCTGGCCAGCGCCTTCACCTCGGTCGTGACCGTGATCTTGACGGTGATCTTCGCGTCGATGGCGGCGTACGCGATCAGCCGGCTCCGGTTCCGCGGTCGGCGGCTGGTGTTCGCGCTGATTATCGGCGGCATCATGATCCCGCCGCAGGTGTTGATCGTGCCGGTGTTCCAGCAGCTCAACCTGGTCGGGCTGCTGAACACCTACTGGGCGGTGATCTTCCCGCAGGTGCCGTCGGTGCTCGCCCTGTTCGTGTTCAAGCAGTTCTTCGACGGGCTGCCGCGGGACTTCGAGGAGGCGGCCCGGATCGACGGTGCCGGATTCTGGACGATCTACGCCCGGATCGTGCTGCCACTGTCCAGGCCGGTCATCGCGGCGATGGCCATCGTCACCTTCGTCGGGGTCTGGAACAACCTGATCCTGCCGCTGTTCGTGCTGACGAACCCGGACCTGATGACCATCCCGGTCGGCTTGGCGACCGTGCAGGGCTCCTTCGGTCAGCGGGCGTCGGACATCCAGGCATCCTCGATCCTCGGCGCGCTGCCGCTGGTGATCCTGTTCCTGATCTTCCAGAAGCAGATCGTCGAGGGCTTCGCCGGCAGCGGGCTCAAGGGCTGACGGCCGCACGAGTCATGCGCCGAGTGATCCGCCCCCTTCTCGCTCGGGATCGAGCTTCCTGCACTGGTTGCAGCTAGTGCGAGAGGTTGCGGCTGCTGCGCTGATGATCCTCACCGGCTCCCTGTGGGCGGCCGTCGGCGTCCACACCGGGTTGCACATCGGGTTCGCGCTGGGCGTCTTCGTCGGGCTCGGTGACTGTCCACTGTTCTGGGTGGTCGGCGGAGCCGTCTTCACCACCATCGGGCTGATCCTGATGGCCGTCGCCCATCGACGAGGACTGCTCGCCGGGGTGTGGTCCGGCCCCCGCTGAGCGCCACCACGAGCAGCTGTTCGAACGGGCGGCCCGGTCGGTATAGATGACAATGAATGTCATCTAGGACCAGGGGTCACGATCCGCTACGACCGCCGTACGCGACGTCGCGCGCCGAGAGTGAGCAGACCGGCGAGCAGCAGCGCAACGCCTCCCAGACCGATCAGCAGGGATGGCCCACCAGTGCTGGCCAGACTTCCCGACGATCCCGAGGATCCCTAACTAACCGGACCCGGATCCGCCCGAGACCACCTCGATGGCGGTCTCGGTGACGGTCGGAACGGGCGCGGGGGACGTGTTCGTCGGAGAGGGGTCCGGCGTCGCCACCTCCGGCGTGAGCTCGTAGGCCAGTCCGGTCACGTCGTCATCGTCGACCGTGAAGGTCAGCGCGCTGTCACCGATCGGGTCATAGCCGTCGGGCATCGTCACCGTAGCCGCGTAGCCGCTTCCGGGCAGCAGACCCGTCGACAACCCACTCGCCGTCCGGGTCGGTGGTGACCGTCTGCGACGTGTTCGACGCGGGATCGGTGATCACCACGTCGACGCCTGCGATCGGCTGATCATCGTCGTCGGTCACCCTGCCACCCGCGCTGTAGGTCTGCACCAGCACGAAGTTCTGCCCCGGGGCGGCGCCGCCCGTGGGCGGGATGGTGCAGTCACGACTGGCAACACCGACGACCGCGGTGCCGCTCGGCGGCGTGATGGTCGCGGTGTAATCCCCAGGCGGCATCTGGCAGCGACCGGACACCGTTGTCGTCGGTGACCACCGAGTCCTGGCGTCGTCCGGCCCGACGATGTCGATGCGTACACCCGACCGCCCGGGCCCGTTCTCGTCACCCTCGGTGACGCTCCCCGACGCTGTACCAGTCGGATTCGGGGTCACGACGAAGTCCTGATCGGTGATCGGGTCCTCGGTGTCCGGCGGCACGGTGAAGGTGATCGGACCGTCGACGGTGGTGTCCTCGGGCGGTGTCGCGGTCAGCGTGTAGCCCTCACTGGCGAGCACGTTGCCGAACAGGTAGGTGCCGTCGCTCTGGGTCACGGCCGTCCGTGCCGGTCCGGAGCCCGGTGGGTCCAGGGTGATGGTCACCCCCGCCACCGGGTTGCCTTCCGGATCACGCACCGCGCCGGTACCGGCAGGATGGCCCGGAGGGCGAAGTCAGCGACCTGACTGCGCCGCGTGGGCCGGCGGCACGGCCAGCGTCGACAGCCCCACGGCCGCCAGCACCACGGCGAGCGACAGCGCCAGACGTCGTATCGTCCTCTGGGGGACGGCGAACAGCATCAGGGCACACCTCACGGGCCGGGGGAAGGGCGCTTGCACCGTAAGCGGGTGACGGAAGCGGCACCACCCCCCGAGGCACGAGGTGTGCGGATCTTGCGGGACTGGCGGGCACTTCCGACGCGTTCCTCACGCGACGGACGGGTCGGCTTCGCGCTGGAAACACTCCTGGGCGTCATGCCATAGTCGACTGACGCCCAGCAGATACGCCGACAACACCTGACCGGGGGCACGGTGAGAACCGAACGAAACTCCACGGTCCCCGGCGATCTGCTCGCTCTGGCCGTCCTGCTCGCCCTGCTGTTGCTGCCGGACCGACTGACCCCTTCCGACCTCGGATCCTTCGCCGCGATCCCCGTGGAGCTCGTTCTCGGCGGAGTTCTGCTGCTGGTCCTGCCTGACCGCGCGCGGCAGCCGGTGGCCGCCGCGCTCGGGGTGGCGCTCGGCGCACTCACCGTGCTCAAGATCGTCGACGTCGGTTTCTACGGGGCGCTGGCCCGGCCGTTCGACCTGGTCCTGGACTGGACCCTGCTACCGGGGGTCTGGGAGCTGCTCCACACCTCGCTCGGTAGCAGCACCGCAACGCTGATCGTGGCCGGGGCCGGTCTGCTGGTGCTGGCGATTCTGACCGGTGCCACCTGGGCCAGTCTGCGACTGGCCCGGTTGCTGCACACGCGCTCCGCCGCAGCCGTCCCCGTCCTGGTCGCGCTCGGTGCCTGCTGGCTCGGCTGCGCGACCGCCGGCGTCCGCGCAGTGCCGCCGTACCCCGTGGCCTCGGCGTCCAGCACGGCCAAGATCGTCGGCGAGGTCGGCGCGGTCCGGGAGGGACTGGTCGACCAGGACCGCTTCGCCGCCGAGCTGGCGCGGGACCGGTTCCGGGACGTCCCCGCCGATCGGCTGCTGACCGGGCTGCGGGGCAAGCAGGTGCTGGTGATCTTCGTGGAGAGCTACGGCCGGGTGGCGTTGACCGATCCCGACATCGCCCCGACGGTGACCGCGCTGCTGGACGACGGCACGAGGCGGCTCGGATCCGCCGGGTGGCAGTCCCGCAGCGGCTATCTCACCTCCCCGACCGCCGGGGGCGGCAGCTGGCTGGCCCACGCCACCCTGCTGTCCGGGCTCTGGATCGACAGCCAGCAGCGCTACCGCAACCTGGTCGCCAGCGACCGGCTCACCCTGACCCGCGCGTTCGGCGGGGCCGGCTGGCGCACGATCGGCGTGATGCCGGGCAACACCTCCGCCTGGCCCGACGGCGACGTCTACTGCTACGACGAGATCCGCGACTCCCGATCGCTCGGCTACGCCGGTCCGGCGTACGGGTGGGCACGGGTGCCGGATCAGTACACGCTCGCCGAGGCCGGGCGGTTGATGACCGAGGGAACCGATCCTCGTCCGACGATGGCGGTCGTCCCCCTGGTCTCCAGCCACGCGCCC
>DATDAP010000618.1:0-35472 GCA_036525335.1 Microlunatus sp.
CATCGCCGCGGTGGTCTACGCGCCCTTCGCGTTCGTGTGGCGGCCGGCCACGGTGAGTCAGGCCGCCCTCGGCTCGGTGGTGGTTCTCGCCGTGGTCTGCACCGCGGGCGCGTTCCTGGTCATGTTCGCTCTGATCGCCGAGGCCGGCCCGGCCCGGATGACCCTGATCACCTACGTGAATCCGGCGGTGGCCATTCTGCTGGGCGCCCTGGTCCTCGATGAGCCGATCACCACCGGGCTGATCCTCGGCTTCCCGCTGATCATCGTCGGGTCGATTCTCGGCACCTGGCGAAGTGCGCCGCCGGAGGCCACGGGTCTGGATCCTCAGGTCGTGCGCACCGAGCAGCGCGATCTGCTCTGACGCCCAGCGTTGCCGGAGGAGATTTCGCGGGATCGCGTGAGTGACAGCATGACCACGTGGACACCGCCCTCAGCATCCTCGCCATCGCGGCCGCCGTGGTCGCCGTCACGGCGATGGCCGAGCGGATCCGGTTCTCGGCGCCGCTCCTGCTGATGCTGGTCGGCATCGGCGCCTCCTTCGTGCCGTTCATCCACGAGCCGGCGCTGACCACCGACATCGTGCTGCTGGGCTTCTTGCCGCCTCTGC
The DNA here is from genome assembly GCA_036525335.1 of Microlunatus sp. GTDB lineage: Bacteria > Actinomycetota > Actinomycetes > Propionibacteriales > Propionibacteriaceae > Microlunatus. The sequence goes on from DATDAP010000618.1 coordinate 608, forward strand.
TCTACGCCACGGCGATCCGCAGCTCGGTGATGGACTTTCGGGCGAACTGGCGACCGATCGGCTATCTGTCGATCCTCCTGGTGATCGTCACCGCCGTGGGCATCGGCCTGGTCACCTGGCTCATCCTGCCGGTGCCGTTCGCGTTGGCCTTCGCCTTCGGCGCCGTGGTGGCACCGCCGGACGCGGTGGCGGCGACCACCATCGCCCGCCGGATCGGGATGCCGCGCCAGCTCGTCACCATCCTGGAGGGGGAGTCCCTGCTCAACGACGCGACGGCGATCACCTGCGTCCGGGTCGGTCTGGTGGCGATCGCTACCACGGTGACGGCGGGTGATGTGGCGGCCGGCTTTGCGGTCGCGGCGGTGGGTGGTGTCCTGGTCGGCTTTGCGGTCGCGGCCCTCGCCACCGCGGTGCGCAAACGCATCACGCAGCCGGTGTTCGACACGGCGATCTCGTTCATGGTGCCGTGGGCGGCCTACCTGCCGGCGGAGCAGATCAAGTTCGGCGACTTCCACGGGTCGGGGGTGATCGCGACCGTCGTCGCCGGGCTGATCCTGGGCCACAAGTCGGCGGTGGTGCAGAGCGGTCTGTCACGACTCAGCGAGCGGGTCAACTGGAGCACCATCCAGTTCCTGCTGGAGAACACGGTGTTCCTGCTGATCGGTCTGCAGGCCCGGCAGATCGTCCTGAGCATCGGTACGAGCAACCTGCCGGCCGGCCGGATCGTGGCCTTCTGCCTGGCGGTGCTGTTCGGGGTGATGATCATCCGGATGGTCTGGGTGATCCTCGGCCGGGCGCCGCTGCTGTCCCGCGGCAACGACCGCGAACCGCCGCCCTGGTCGTACTCGATCGTGCTCGGCTGGGCGGGCCTGCGTGGCGTGGTGACGTTGGCGACGGCGCTGCTGATCCCGATCGACCTCGCCGACCGGGACGTGCTGGTGTTCGGGGCGATGGTCGTCGTGGCCGGCACCCTGCTGATCCAGGGGCTGACCCTCCCGTACCTGGTCCGTCGACTCGGTCTGCGCGGCCCGGACCCCCGGTCCGACGCGCTGCAGGCGGCGACGGTGCTGCAGACGGCGAGCAACGCGGCGCTGACCGAGCTCGATGCGATCACAGGGCCCGACGACGACCCGGACGTCATCCAGCGGGTACGGGATCGGGTCGCCGCCCGACCGGAAGCCCTGTGGGAGCGGCTCGGGGCCAACGAGTCACAGACGCCGTCGGAGGAGTACCGGCGGCTGCGGCTGGCCACCATCACCACCGAGCGGGCCGAGGTGCTGCGGATCCGCTCGACCGGCACCATCGACCACGCCGTGATCGAGGAGGTGCTCGGCTCTCTCGACGTGGAGGAGTCGATGCTGACGCTGGCCAGTGAGCGAGCCGAGCTCCTGGACGAGGGCGGGCCGGTCGAGGTGCCCCGGGTCGAGGAAGGTCCGTGCCACGACCTCGACGATGCTCCAGCGGACACCCCGCCCCGCTCCGACCTCTGTGAGGACTGTGTCCGCGAGGGGACCCGACCCGTCCACCTGCGGATGTGTCTGACCTGCGGCAACGTGGGCTGTTGTGACTCCTCGGTGGGTCGGCACGCCACCCGGCACTTCCAGCAGACCGGTCACCCGGTGATGCGCAGCTTCGAAGTCGGAGAGACCTGGCGTTGGTGCTACGTGCACGAGCGGTTGGGCTGAGCGGTCCGACCCACCAACCCGGTCACGACTCCTCCAGCAGCCGAGCCAGGGCGGCACGCAGCCGGGCCGCTCCGTCACCGTCGGCTTGCTCGATCAGCTGGGCGAACGCCACGACGGCACTCTCCGGCGCTTCCGCCGTGCCGGCCTCGGGCTCGGCGGCCAGACCCACCTGGACCGGAACCCCGGCGCCGAGGCCCTGCCACACGAAGCGCACGTCGCGGTCGTTGGGGCCGTTGACCACGAAGCGGTCGCCTTTGCGCACGGGTAGCACGAAGCTGGCGTCGCCGTACACGGGCCGCATCGGGTTGGCCATGATGAACCAGGCGGCGGTGGCCGCCGCCCGGACCTCGCCGGTGGAGGCGGAGATGGCGCAGGCGAGGTCATGACCCTGGTTGCTGGCCCAGCCGACCACGAACCCGTCGGTCGGTGCCTGGTACCAGGCGTTGCGGTTCGGCAGGAACATCGGCTGCGCCATCAACGACATGTCGGCTGTCGCGCCCACCAGGTGGGTGGACACCGTGGCGTCGGCCAGCGTCGTGGTGCCGGTGGTGCTCAGGTCGTGCAGGTCGGCGGTGCCGGTCACCGTGAGGTCCTGGCTCGTCGTCCGGGCCGATGCAGTCACCGTGCCGGTGGCGACCGAGCCGGCCGCGACCGACGCAGCGGTCACGGTCGCGCCGGCCAGTGCTCCGGTGGCCGTCACCGACCGCGGTGCGAGATCGGCACCGGACACGCCGAGGGTGAGGGCCTCGTACAGGAAGAGGGTCCGGTACCCGCCGGACGGTGTGTCGCCCGAGGAGTTGCCGGTCATCGCTCCCGCCAGCACGAACGTGGTGTCCGAGGTCAGGCCCGCCGGAAGCGTGTAGGCGGTGGCGGCGCCGGCGTACAGGGGGGTTGTCTGGGACGGCAGGTAGAGCTGGAACCACGTGCCGTTGCTCTCCCAGGACAGTCGCACCGGGGCACCGTTGGCGAAGGCGGTACGGGGCACGGTGGGCGCCTCGGGGGCGGTTGCCACCAGGTTCTGCAGGAAGAACTGCGGCGGACGCTTCTCGAGCGAGAAGCTGGTCTGGCGCTCGATCATGGCGTCCCGGCTGGCCCCGGAGGTCTCGCGGACCAGGTACTCGAACGTCCCCGCCGCGTGGTTGACCGCCGCAGTGAGGCCGAGCACGAGCGAGTAGTCGATCAGGTAGTCGGCCGGGTCGCGGGCGTCGAAGGTGAACTGCGCGTAGTCGCCGGTCAACAGGCCGAGGTCGTCGCCATGGACGATCCTGGTGTCGGTGATCGCCCACCGGCCGGTGCTGACCGAGGCGTCGGGCGTGGTCTCGCTCAAGTCGACGGGATCGGGACCGATCCGGACGAAGACGAGGATCTCCGAGCAGTAGACGGAGTCGTCCCCGGCGAGCGCCTCCGCGGTGATCACCCCCGTCGCCGGCGTGCGACCGAGGGCGATGGCCAGCGGGGCTGGCGCGGTGGCGAAGCGGTAGGTGAGCAGACAGGGCGGGAGCGCGGGCTCGTCCATCACAGCTCCTCGGTGAGGCGTTCGTCCTCGGCGCGCAGGCGAGTGAGTTCGGTGTCGGCGACGTCGAGGCTCGGGCTGCCGACGCCGAACGGTACCCAGCTGAAGGTCCGCTCGCACCGTCCTTTGTAGTCCTTGCCACCGGTGGCGAACACGCCACCGCATCGCACCGGCAGCAGGATGCTCTGGGTGTCGTCGACGGTCCGGTCCCCGGACAGGGTGACGAGCCGGTTGCCGCCCGTGGCGGTCACGCTGTAGCCGCCGGTCGCGATGAAGATCTCGCCGACATCTGGCTCGCGCAGGCCACTCGTCTCCCTGATCGTGCCGATGACCAGGCCGTCGGTGGGGGCTCGGTACTGCCGGTCGGTGTTCAGGCTCGCCGGTTTGCCCAGCAGCCCGACCGGCACGTCTGCGTCCATGCCTGGACCGGGCGCCTGCGGTCCGACGTTCAGCGACGTGAGCACCCACGTGGCACCCAATGTCGCAGCGACGGCGCCCAGGCTGTCGGTCGACAGCGACCCGGCCGTGACAGCCCCGCTCGCCGTCACGGACCGAGGCGTCAGGTCCGGGTTGGTGACGTCCAGCGACAACGTCACGTACTGGTAGATCGGTCGGAAGCCACCTGACCCGTCGCCGGCCGGGCCGGAGCTCACCGAAGCCTCGAGGACGAAGGTCGAGTCCCGGGTCAGGCCCGCGCTCACCAGATGACTGCTGGCCGGCCCCGCGTAGATCGGCCGGGTGTCGTCGCCGCGGTAGAGCTGGAACCAGGTGCCGTTGCTCTCCCAGGACAGGCGGATCGGTTGGCCGTTGCCGAAGGCAGCCCGGGGCACCGTGGGAGCCTCGGGGGCAGTGGCCAGGAAGTTTCCGACGGACAGGACCGGCGGGTGCTTGTCGAGGGGGAACGTGGCGCTCTTGAACGCGAGGTGGTCGGGGTCGGTGCCGGAACGCTCCCGGACGACGCAGGCGACGGTGCCGGGCGCGCTGTTGACCTCCACGGTCAACCCCAGCACGAGTGGGTAGTCGATGCGCTGGTCCGCGGACGTGCGGGCATCGAAGGTGATCGCGGCGACGGGACCGGCGCCCAGGCCGACGGTCCCTCCGTCCACCACCGCAACGCTGGTGATCGCCCACCGGCCGGTGCTGACCGAGGCATCCGGAGACGTCTCGCAGAGGTCGGTGGCGCCCGCTCCGAGGGGCACGGCGATGATCAGCTCCGAGCAGTAGACGGTCTTGCCGGCGTTGAACACCGCCAGGTTGATCCGGCCCTGCCCGGTAGCGCCCGCGGTCGATATCGCGAGCGGGGCGGGTGCGGTCGAGAACCCGTACGTGAGCAGGCACGGGTCGAGTGGGTCAATCGTCTGCGGCATCGGCGTCGGTCTCCTGGGTCGGGTCGGTCGTCGCTCCGGTCGGCCGCGACAGGTCGGTCAGCAGCTGCAGTGCTCCTTCGACCACCACCACGGGCGTACCGCGGAACTGGGCGTCGGGAACGGCGTCCACCAGGTCGTAGCCCGTGGCCGCGCCGGGGGTGGTGCCCGGCTGCCACCACGACCAGGTGCCGTGCTGCTCGGTCGGCCGGGGATAGGTCACCGCCTCCCCGAACGCGGGAATCTCCCCCGCCTGCGTCGGGGTCGGGCCGACCACGGTGGGCAGGGGACCCCCGCTGAACGTGATCTCGATCGCCCGCAGGGCCCGTCCCACCACCTCGGCCGGCAGCGTGGTGGTCACCACCGGCAGCAGACCGGTGACGGCGTGCACCGCGGCCCGCGGATCGATGAGCAGCGTCACCCCGACGGAGCTGCCGGGAGCGCACGTCAGCGGCACGTAGTTGCCCGGGATCGCCCCGGGCGGACCGATCCGGCGTACGTAGGACTGGTTCACTCGGGGGTCGGGGGCGGCCACGCTGTGGAACGTCGCGTAGTCGCCGGCTAGGAAGTAGCCCATCAACCCGTCGTCGCGGGCCGACTGGTCACCGAGTCGCACGGGGAAGACGTCGTCCAGGTAGTCGGGTGCCGGGGGGTCGAGGGTCGCGGCCCAGCCAGGGTCGGTGCGCGGCGGGCCGCCGAGGGTGATCGCCAGCCGGGCCGCCACCAGGGCAAGAGGGCGACCGACCAGCACCGACAGGTTCTGGTCGGCGCGGCCGCCCAGCGGGTCGACGGTCCACAGCGCCGAGTCCACCACGTCGAGGAAGGTGGCGAACGCGGCTCCGGTCGAGAAGCCGGGGTCGAAGACGACCTTCGCCACCAACGGCGCCAGCGCGGCCACCCGGGCCTCGTCCATCGGCGTGTGCGGGGGCGGCTGCCAGGTGCCGCGCCGGCTGCCGTCCGGAGCGACCGTCAACCGGTAGGTGCCGAGCGCCTGACCGTCGGGCGCGTACAGCAGCAGGCTGCGGTCGAGGTGGTTGGGCAGCACCCAGCCACCGACGGGATTGACTCCGGCGTCGAGCCCGTGGACCCCGGGACCGCCCCTCCCGTCGAGCAGGTCGACGTCGAGACGGGCCGGCTGCAGCAGTCGGGGTGGCAGCTCGACCACCGAGGCGACCGCGGCGTCGATCTTGGTACGCGGGGTGAGAGCCGGGTCGACCACCAAAGGAAAGTTCTCGGGGTCGTACAGGCCGGACTGGCCGGACTCGATCACCAGCAGCACCCGGCCGAACTTGTCGTACAGCAGCAGGTCGGTGAAGTGCAGCTGCCCCGACCGGAGACCGTGGAAGGCGGGCGCCGACCCGGTCGGCAGATAGGGCACCGACGTCACCTGCCCCTGCAGCGTCATCGGCAGCGTCGCCGCCGGCACCTGGGGTGCTCCGGTGAAGCCGGCCAACGATGCCACCGGGTAGCCGTGCGCACCGGTGCCGACCAGATCGCCCGGAGCGGGGCGTCGGAAGGCCCGCCCGTCCCGGCAGGCCAGCAGGTCGCCGAAGCCCACCAGCGACTGGGCCAGGAACTGCCAGCCGTCCACCTGCTCGACCCACGCGTCCAGCTCGGCCAGCTCGGCAGGCCCGCCGAACTGCTCGACGTACCGCGTCAGCCGGCTGCGGAACACGAACTGCGCCTCGGGGCCGAGCAGCGAGATGCCCCCTACCGTACGGACGTCGGTGGCGGGCGTGTTCTGTCCGGGCGCGTAGTGGTAGTCGACCCCGTCGAACGCCCAGTTGGCGTGCCCGGCGGTCTGCCACCCGATGCTGCGGTGGGACACCCGCCACTCCAGGAACAAGGGCTGCCACGGCTGGGTCCACGGGTCCAGGGGCAGGGCGGGCAGCCGGCCACCCGGGTAGCTCGCTGGGTCGTGGGCGGTCACGGCCCGGGTGACGTCGGCCGCCGCCAGCCCCGAGGCGGAGGCGAGCGACGGGGCCGCGGACGGGTCCAGCAGCACCAGCTCGGCCACCAGGGTGGTGACTCCCGCCGGCAGGGCGGCGAGCCTGTCCGTCAGGGGGAACGCGGCGGCGGCGGTGGCGTGACCGACCGGCCGGTGGTCGACCGTGAGGGTGCTGATCGCCTCATCGATGGTCCGGACCGGCAGCCTGGGCGCCGGTACGGCCCCGGTCGGGGCGGAGACGCCCGAGAGCACGATCACAGGGTTGTTGGCTGTCCGGAAGGCGGACCGGCCACGGGCGGTGAGCATCTGGTCGGCGGGTAGGCCACCCTTGCTGGCGGCGTACGCCTCGACCCCGGCGAGGAAGGCGCCCTGGGGTGTATCGCCTGCGGCGGCCACCGGACGGGGCAGCTTCGCCAGCAGACCCTGGATCTGGCCCAGCAGGGTCAACACCGGGGCCACGACGCCGTGTGCGTTGGCCGGGTCGAGCAGGGCGTCGAGCTGGTCCTGAGTGGGTGCCTCGTCCGGAGGGAACGGCATGTCAGCCAGCAGGCTGTCCTTGTGCCACGTCCCCATCAGCCGCCACTGGGCCTCGAACAGCTGGCCCACCAGGCCGTCGAGGGCGTCCTGCGTGGCGTTCAGCGAGGCCACCCACCGGGGCTCGGCGTCCGGTGGGAGTGACTCGCCGTCGGAGGCGGTGCCGTCGACCATCTCCGCGCTCGTCGTGCCCACCGGGAGCTTGGGCGGCCGGCTCGGTCGGGGCACGACCGCCCAGCGACGACCACCGGGCGACGATCCGAACCACGACTGCTCGATGGTGCGCGCCACCAGCCCGTCGCCGCCCGGCTGGCCCGCCAGCGGCAGCAGGTCGTAGAGGAACGTACGGAGCAGAGTCAACACTTGGCGCAGGTCGGGCCGATCGGCCGGGATCTGCGCCGTGAGCAGGGCCAGGAACGCGTCGACCGTCGTGTTGGCGATGGCCACGTCGAGTCGGCCCCGGTCGCGGACCGCCTGCAGCGGGTCGGGCGACGGTGCGGCGGTGGCGGCTCGGCGCCACGGCACCCCGAACGCGGCACCCTCGTACAGGCTGCGGGTGGGGCGAGCCGTGGAGCCGCCGAGATCCCAGTCGAGCCGGGTCAGCAGAGCAGCGAAGGGGTCCGGCGAGGTCTGGTCACGGGTCCACTCGGCGGCGATGTCGTGGGCGGGATCGGAGTACCACCCGATCACCGAGTAGCTGAGCGTGTCGACGTCGATCCCGGTGACGGCGTCGTAGAACGAGAACACCCCGAGGTTGTGGGGGACGTAGGTGCCGAAGTAGGGGTTGCCCGGTGCGACGGCCGTGAGGAACATCGACTCCGCGGACCGCTCGCTCCACGACTGCAGCTCGAACGGGATGCCGATGTTCGCGACCTGCGGGTCCGTCGCCGTCGGACTGAGTCCGACGGTGTTGCGCCACACGTCGGCACTGGCCTTCCACGCGGTGATGAGTGCCGGATCGGCCAGGTAGGCGCTGGTCTGCGCGCTGGTCACGATCCGCACCTGGCTGGTGAACGGGCAGTCGCTCTCGATCACCCAGGCGGTGGCGGTGCGCGAGGTGGTGCCCTGGTAGCGGACCACCAGCCAGCGGTTCGGTACGAGGGGATAGTCCACCTCGCCCGTCGCCGGGTCGTGGGCGCCGGTGCGCAGCGCGGCCGGGAGCTCCCAGTGCAGATAGACCCCCGGACCCTGGCCACCCACCGAACGGTCGAAGGCCTCGGGCTCCGGGCTGCGGAAGTGCCGCAGGGCCAGGTAGTTGAAGGGCCACCAGCGCATGCCGTCACGGGCGAGCACCGCGGCGTCCACAACCAGGGCGTCGAGGGTGACGGGTACGACGAGCGTGGGTTCAGGCATCGGGTGGCTCCTGCCGCGCTGGTGGTGCCCGGAACGTCACCGCATCCGGCGAGGCCAGCAGCTGCACGGCCAGGTCGGCCGGGCCGAGCGCGGGAACGGTCGATCCCACGGCGGCCGACAGCCGAGCGGTGAGCGTCGTCAGCATCCCGTCCGGCGAGTCGGGGGCGAGGTTGAGGACGCGGTGCGTCGTGTCTCGCAGCTGTCGGGCCTGGTGGCCGGAGAGGTCGATGACGTCGAACGGCGCCGCTCCGGGCAGCGGTGCTCCGAGCGCGGGACGGCCGACGCCGGCGACCGGGTTGCGCAGGGCGAGGGCACCGCTGTCGTCGGTGCCGAAGCGCAGTCCCTCGGTCGGCTGCGCCACCTCGATCTCGTGGGGGACGCCGCCGAACAGGCACAGCAGGACCGTCGGGGCGACCCGGGAGCTGCGCAGCAGCGGAACCGGCTGACCGGTGCTGGTGGTGGCGTGCACCTGGAGCGTGGGCCAACCCGAGACGAGAGCCGAGCGCAGCAACAACCCCGTGATCGAGGTGTCGTCGTCGGCCGGGGTGCGGCCTCCGGCGGCGAGGCCGTCGCGCTGCCGGCGGGCCGCCTGCCACGCCCGGTCATGGAGCAGGTCCCGGGTCAGCGCCGCGTACCGGCCGGTCCGGCTCGAGTCGACGCCGATGCTCAGGGCGCCGTCGACCAGGGCGGTCAGCCATGAGCGGTCGAGCCAGAAGAAGCGCAGGGACTCGACCGGGAGCATGGCCTCAGCGGCGACCAGGCTCGGGAACGGCACCGGGCCGAGCAGCAGCAGGCTGCTCAGCCAGCGGGCCACGATGACCAGGTCGTCCTCGGCGCCCGCCAGGATCGCCGACTGGGCGCGCGGGTCTTCCAGGATGGCAGCCAACGTGGTCGTGGGGTCGGCGTGGGTCCTGGGATCGACGTTGGTCGGTGGGTCGTTCCGGTCGGCCGGGCCGCTCGGGATCGGCGGGGTCGGGGTACCGGCGGCAGCTGTCGACACCGTCCCGATATCGGCCAGGAGACGATGGTCCAAGACGGCGAGCAGCTCGTCGTTCACGCTGCCCGCGCCGACCGCCTCCCCGATCCGGGTGGCGGCGAAGTGGTCGCTGACCAGCTTGTTGAGCAGCGCATCGGCGGTCTCGTGCAGCCGTCGGCGCAGATCGAGCAGCGCCTGGCCGAAGAGCCGGTCGGAGATCGCGAGCGCCCGGCCGGTGGCGAAGGCACCGGCCAGCGACAGGTCGAAGACACCGAACGCGGGGGCGTAGGCGAGGGCGGCATCTACGGTGGCGAACGCGGGTGCGCCGGCGATCGGTGTGGTCGGTATCGGGGTCAGGGGGCCGCGGTACCAGCCGACGGTCGCCTCGCCCGAGCGGGTCCGGTACTCCAGCGGGACGAAGCCCTGCTCGAGTCGCCGCAGCACCTCGGCGCCTGCTGCAGCGCTGGCGCCGGCCCCGGCGGCAGAGGCCGGTGCTAGGGGAGTGACCGGTGCGGGCCTGGGCCGGAGGCGTAGCCGCAGGGCCTCGGGGTTCTGGCTGCCGTCCCGTCGGGTCTCGTCGGCCACCAGCCCGGCGACCAGATCACGGAAGTCGGTGCCGGATTCCGCCTGGGTCGAGAAGGTGAAGGCGGCGAGGGACAGCAGGGCCACCGATGTCGCGCCGCGGAAGTCGGGTGTCTCGACCAGCAGGTCGTCGAGGCCCTCCAGCGACACCAGATGGACGATGGAGGAGGCCACCGACCCGGGCCGGCTGCCGGCCGGCGGTGCGGCCGGAAAGCGGTTGGCGACCACGACGGAGACCAGACCGCTGGTCGCCGATCCCGGATCGGGCTTGTCACCGACGTGGACGTGGCGGCAGTGGGCGAGGAAGGGCAGCTCGCTCAACCTGGGTATCACGGCCCGGAACGTCTCGGTCGACACCTGGATCACGGTGCAGGGTGCCGTCGGGGCGACATCGGCTTCCAGCGTGATCGTCGGCTTCCGGACGGCGACCTCGGGGCGGAGGAAGACCTCGACCGTGGTGCTCGTGACGCGAGTCGGCGAGTTGGTGGCGCCCTGCAGCTCGCCCGCGGCGAAGACCAGCAGCGCCAGCCAGGGTGCGCGGTGCACCGCGGCGGCGTCGGTCAGCGCCCGCTCCCAGGGCAGCTGTGGGTCGGTCAGCACCACGTGCGGCAGCACGTCGGCGAACGTCCCGGAGGCGGTGTCGGGCGGGAACGTCGACTGCACCGCACCCGGGTCGAGCGCCACCTGGGGGGCCACCACCACGATCTCCTGGTCGGCGGCGAAGGGGGCCGACGGGAGTCCGGCTCCCTGGATCGTGTGGCGTACCTGCAGGTGGTACTCGCCACCGGCCAGCGGGGGAACGTCGTTGTCGTACAAGGCCATGTCACCGGGGGGCAGCACCGGCACGGGCGGGCCCGGAGGATCGGGTGGACCGCCGGGTCGCCCGGAAGCCTGGGCGCCGACGACCCGGGTCAGCGCGTCGGTCACGGCGTCGGCTCCAGCATCGGGGCGGCGCTGAACGCATGGCCGGCCGCGGCCGCGAAGGCGTCGAGAGAGCCGTTCGCGCCGCCGTACACGCCCGCCGTGACGAGCGCCGTGACCAGCGCGTCCCGGGCCTCCCGAGCGCCGGCGATACCGACGATGGCGCGGACCGAGGTGGCGTCGGCGGCGGGTACGTAGTCCGTGGACGCCGGGGTGCGGGGATCGAGCGGGTGCGTGCCCGGCGGCAGCGGGTCCTCGGCGTACTCGGCGATGGCGATCGCTCCGGGTGTCGGTCCGAGCACCGCGGCGGGGACCACCAGGTCGTAGCCGACCAGGGCGCCCGCGACCAGATCGGCCGAGGGCCGGCCGGGGATCTGGCTGAACGGCTTCGGTGGCGCGCCCCAGAGTGACTCCGGCAGATTCTGGCGCCGGGGGGTGAGCGACCAGCTCGACACGTCCAACGCCTGCGCCGTCGGGCTGCCACGACGCACGGTGATCTCGTGGACCGCGCTGATCCCGGTCAGGTTCATCGGCCGGATGGCCAGGGTTCCCTCGGCCACATCCGCCGGGTGCGGGTCGGCGACGGCGCCGTACGACAGGGTGCTGGCCGGCAGCGACGACTGGGTGGAGAAGGTGAGACCGGCCGCTCGTGCGTACCAGACCTTGCCGCTCGTGCTGCGGGCGAGGTCGCTCGCGTCGTGCATCGAGGTGATGCCCGATCCCGGCAGCACGGTCACGGTGCTGGCCGGCGGCGGCAGCAGACCGGCGAACTCCTTCCACAGCAGCGGATCCGCGGACGTCCCGGCGCCGGCCGAGCCGAAGTCCACCGTGAACGACAGGATCCACAGGTGGACGGTCACCCGACCGCCGGTCGGCGGTCCCCAGAGGTCCACGGTGGCCGACAGCGACAGGCTGATCGTCTTCTGGATGCCGAAGACGCTCAGCCGGTACGAGACGCCGACACTGACCCCGATCTGCACCGTGAAGAAGAACGGCCGCCAGGACACGAGCATGTCGGCGTTGGCTCGGAACCAGGCACCGAGATTGCCCGAGCTGTACTCCACGTCGAGGGCCGCTCCGGCCATCACGCAGCTGGTGGTCAGCGCGAAGTAGGCACTGCCGGTGATCGAGACCTCGTCGCTGACCTTCCAGTTGAAACCCAGCTTCGGCACCTTCGGGAACCACGGCAACGGCGTGAACGCGGGATGGTAGCCGCCGAGGGTGACCACGAACTGGCCGATGCGGTCCGCCGGGGCCGGTTCGAACCACAGGTAGAAGGCGAACCCACCGGTCAGGTGGCACGCCTCGGTGAGCAGGTACGACGCCGGGGCCAGCTCCGCGGTCACTCCGAAGAACCCCTGGGCGGGCGCGAACACCGCTTCCAGCTGCAGCTCGACGTAGGCGTAGGTCTCGCTCGACTCCCCGAGCTCGGGGAGCTGCAGCGTCGACGTGCCCAGCAGGGCCAGCTCGAGCTCGTGCCCGAACTCGGCGACCAGCAGGGCCCGCGTCCGCACCACCTCGAACGAGGTGAACTCCAGTCCCACCGCCAGCCAGTACTGTCCGGGTGCTGGGGTGATCCACCGTACCGGGGTGGCGCTGGGCGGGATCGCCGCCCGTCCTTCCAGCACGTCCAGGACGTGGGTCGGGGTCTGCGGTGGGGCCGCTGTGCCGGGCGCGGGCGGGGCGCCCAGGGCGACGAGCGGGAAGCCCGCCACCTGGTCGACGGGCGGCAGGCTCAGCGAGCGGTTGAGCCCGAAGCCGGCCATCAGCCCGGTCACGAAGAACGCGGGCGGCCCACCGAGCGGTGTCTCGAGCTGCGCGTACACGAAGAGCGACGGCTGCCCGTCGCTCAGCTGCGCGTAGGAGGCGATCGCGGCGAGACCGAGGCCCTCGGCCTGGAGCACGGCGAAGCCGTCGAACTGGAATCTGACGTCGGGTGCCAGCTCGCCGCCCGGCACGCGCAGCAGCGCTCCCGAGATGGTGAGGGCACTGCTGACGTACGACAGACCGAGCCCGTCCAGACTGAATCTGGGCGAGAAGGACGACAGCGAGGAGCCGACCGCCAGACCCTGCAGCGACAACTCCACCGGGCCGAGGCTGATGCCGCCGTCGAAGCCGACCAGCAGGCTGTTCGCCTGGTAGATCAGGCCGATCCGGTCGATCTGGAGGACTCCGAGCTGGCGCTGGACGTCGATCCAGTAGGCGGCCGGTGCCGAGGCGGCTGGCGCCTCCGGGGCGACCCCGGCCGAGATGGCAGGCACTGGCGCGGACTCTGGCTGCGGAGACCGAGCCACTGCCGGGGCGGTCGGTACGCCGACGACGACGTGGTCGACATCGGTCCCGATCCGGACGTCGGCGGTGAGGGCGGGGCCGGGCGCCAGTCCCGCGCTGGGGAGCGCCACGACCTTGGGCGGGAAGAGCTTGTTGACGGTGTCGACGAGGTCCCGGTCCAGCGGGCCCGAGCTGTAGACGACCTGCAGGGCGTGGATGGTCAACGCCTCTCCGGGTGGCAGCTTGTCGCCCACCACGGGGAGCCGCGACAGGTCGAGCGGAGTGGCGGTCAGGTCGAGGCCGACGGCGAACACGCCGGGCTGGCCGTCCGGCTTGACCAGCGCCAGCTTCACGTCGACGAGGTCGATGCTCAGGTCGGCCGGCACCAACGCCCCGGCGCTCGGCGACAGATCGGCGACCAGCGTGGCCAGGGCCACGGTGGTCGCGCCGCCGCTGCCGGAGAACGTGGCGACGAAGATGTCGTTGCCGGTGGACTCGACGTCGAACACCAGGTCGAACTCGAGCTCGGCGATCGTGACCTTGCCGGCGAAGGTGGCGGAGTAGCCCTTGGTGCCCACGATGGTGCCGTCGGCGTTGCCGCCGCCCCCGGTCGATTTCTTGACGTCGATGCTGATGGTCACCCCGACCGGGGTGCCGGTGACCGAGGTGTCGGCCTCGCAGGTGAAGGCGAAGTGCCCGGGCACCGATGCGTACGCGAGGTGGATCGCGGTCAGCTCCAGGGCGGCGATGGGCGCCGGCACCGACGGGATGCCCCACGCTCGGGAGAGCTCGGTGATCAGGTCTCCGATGTCGAGCTTGCTGCCGGCCGCGGTACCCCCGGCGAACTCCCAGCCCAGGTCGGCGCCGCCGTAGCCGGCCACCAGCGCGATCTCCACCGTCGTGCCGATCAGCAGCCGGGCGGAGATCTCGGCCTCTATGCCCAGGGCGGGATCGCGGCCCACGCTGACGGTGAGACTCTCCAGCGCGACGGCACCGGCCGGCCACGTGTCGGCGACCGTGAGACTGGCCAGGTAGCGGCCCTCGGTGGGATCGGCGTGGAAGAAGGCGTCGCTGATCTGCAGGGTGGCGGGAACGCCTCCACTCGGCAGCCCGAAACCCTCCAACACGGCGGGCACGCCGACGGGACCGCCGTGCAGCCCGCCGACCACGGTCACCGCGGGGAACGTGACGGCGACGTCGAGCCGGAGGGCGCCGAGGGTCAGCAGGGAGACGATCTGGAACTGGTTGAGCGCCCGGGCCTTCCAGTCGTACGCGATCGACACCGACTCGATGGCGGCGTCGAAACCGCTGACGCCGAACCCGACGTCGCCGAAGCCGGTCACCGCGTCCTGTGACGCGGCACCACCGAGCAGCCAGCGCACCAGCGAGGCGAGGCCAGGGAACGCGGTGTGGCCGGAGCCGGGACGGACGGTCACGGTCCACAGCGGACTCGACGACAGGCCGACGACGAGATCGACGGGCACCCCGTCCACCGCGAGGTGGCCGGTCAGCTGGACCGACAGCGAGTTGTCCCCGGCGGGGCCCGGGGAGCGCAGCACCAGCACCCCCAGGTCGATGCCCGTGATCGCCAGCAGGTCGGGGATGAGGGTCCAGGACGCGGCCGGATCGGTGAGCGCGAACTGGTAGCGGGTGCCGTAGGTCGTGCCGGGGAAGAAGGTGAGGGCGAACGACCCCGGTTGGACCACCACCTCGGCGGCGAGTACGTCCAGCGAGGCCGGCACCGGAAAGGGGAACTCCGTCTGGCCGGAGCCGAGCAGGACCAAGGCCTCGGGGGTGACCCCCGAGACGGTGCCGTCGAGGGCCGCGACCCAGCCCGCGGCCAGGGCCGTCACCGGCGGCGCGGAGGTGACCGGCTGCGCGGTCGACGTGCAGATGACCCGGGCGCGGGCGCCGGCCAGCGGCAGGACGCCGGTCACCGTGGCCGTGGCCGTGGGTTGGGGCGAGCCGTCGCGGACCACCAGGACGACGCCGGCCACGGCGATGCTGACCCCGGCCATGCCGGTCACCGGCCAGTCCTGGGTGGTGGTGCCGGAGACGGTCAGGGTGGTGCCGGACAGCGAGACCCCGTCCGGGCCGAGGTCGAGGGTGGCCTTCCGTGCGGGCATCGAGGCCAGGAGCGTCTGGAGCGGCGGCGGCAGGTGGGAGTCGGTCGCGGTCAGGGTGGCATGCGGACCGAGCGAGTCGAGGTACGCCTTGAGTGCGGGCAGGTCCACGGCGACGGCCTAGAAGTGCGACTGCTGGGTACGGACACCGGCCACCGGTGGTTGATCCTCTTCCCAGTAGTCGACCTCGAAGTACGGATTGACCGCCAGGTCTGCCCAGGCCCGCGCGATCCGCAGCCGGATGTCCCCCCGGTGACGGGTGGTGAGCCGGTTGTCGGCGTTCTCGTTGTCGCCGCAGACCCGTGACTTGTTGTTCGCCGCGGTGAGCTGGTTGTCGGTGCCCGACCCGGGGATGCCGGGGGTGTCGAAGTTGCAGTTGGTCAGATAGAAGTACTCCAGGGGGGCGCTGGCGTACAGCTCGGTGACGACGGCGAGACTGGGGTGCTTGTACTTCCCGTGCTTCCCGCACGAGATGGCCATGCCGCGGGCCTTCATGGTCGCCAGGTACGTGGCGCTGGTCGACGTCGCTCCGCCGTGGTGGCTGCACTTCACGTACGGGATCCTCGCGGGCAGCGGGAAGGTGCCCCCGCCGGGCCTCGGCAGCGGCTGACTGGTGACGGCGGCCGCGATCAGGTCCTCGCCCTCGCTCAGCTGGTCACCGGCGGCGAAGTAGGAGAAGGCGCCGAAGCGGACCACCAAGCCGATGCTCTGGTCGTTGCCGCGCTGGGTGCTGGCGATCGCCACGGATCGCTGGCCCACCCCCTGCCAGGCCCGTGCCCCCGCGGCGACGACGACGGCACCTGGTGCTTCGGCCGGCAGTGCGGCTCCGCCGAACAGCACCTCGGTGCCGAGGGCAGCGGTGACGCGGGTTCGGTTGGTGCCCCGACCCGGCCACGTCGTATTGCCGTCGTGGATCTTTCCGCCGACGATTTCGGCGTACTTGTCGGGCGCCAGGTAGTCGCCGTTGTCGATCACCCGCACGTTGCCGTAGACACCGCCGGTGTCGAAGCGTGAGCCGGCGTCGACGGCGAGGAACAGCTGGTTCCGGATCGCCTTGCCGATCGACGCCCGGATCCGGGCGGGCGAATGGCCCTTGGCGATCGCTGCTGCCGCCGCCACGGCGCCCACCGTGGCGATCTTCTTCACCCGCGCCGATCCGCGGGGCAGCACGGTCGGGGCGCCGGCGTAGTCGACCGTCTCCGCCTGGGTGACGCCGACGTCAACCGCCCGGACGTCGTTCATCGACTTCTTGACGTACTTGCGGGCCCTCCGCACGGCGTCATCCAGCAGCGGCGCGAACAGCGGGCCGATCGCCCCGTAGGACCCGGCGACGATGGCCGCAGCGACCGCCGCCAGCTGCTCGGCCCGCGACGCCCCGTTGGCCTCGCCGACGGCGACCCCGGCGATCGTGTCGCTCATGTGCCAGATGTTGTCGGCCTCCAGCAACGCGACGATGCCGCCCATGTGGTCGCCCTCGTAGTGCGTCACCAGCATGGCGTCGACACCATCCAGATTCAGCACCCGCAACGTGTCGTGGATGATCCAGGCGTAGTTCTTGTGCCCGCCGTCGACGAGCAGGGACCGCTGGGTGTTCGTCGCCCCGTCGGCCGCCACGATCAGCCCGCAGTCGCCCTGACCCACGTCGATCGTCTGGATGTGCAGTTCCCACGCCATCCTGCCGCCCCCTAGGCCGAGCCGTGGGGTGTGATCACCACAACGACGCGTGCCGTACGAAAGGCTACTGGTGGCGCGCCGCCGGGGCTAGGTGTGTCTGACAGGCGTGGACGGCAGCGAAGGGAGAGACTGCTGTTCCGTCCGCAGACGGTCAGCGACCCGCAGCTTCCTCGCCCAGCCGGACCTCGAGAGGACCGATCGTGACGATCAAGAACCTGTTCACCTGGCGGCTGCACGGCGACGGCCGTCGCATCTCGCCGGGCACCGTGGTGGCTCCGGACGAGCGGCTGTCGTATCCGATCACCGTCGGCATCGGTCTGCAGCACGTCGTCGCCATGTTCGGCGCAACCTTCATCGTGCCGGTGATCATGGGGTTCCCCACCTCCACCGCCCTGTTCTTCTCCGGGGTCGGGACCATGCTGTTCCTGCTGATCACCCGCAACCGGGTGCCCAGCTATCTGGGCAGCAGCTTCGCCCTTCTCGCCCCCGTGGCGGCGATCGCGCCGCTCGCGCAGGGACAGGCCGCGCTGGACGGTCCGTCGATCTCCCTCGCCCTGGGTGGGATCGTGATCACCGGGGTCGCGCTGGCGCTGGTCGGAGCGGTCGTGCACCTGGCCGGAGCCGGTTGGATCCCGCTGGTGATGCCGCCGGTCGTCACCGGCACCATCGTCGCCCTGATCGGCTTCAACCTCGCCGGGGCTGCGAAGAGCAATGTGGACTCAGGCCCGATCGAGGCGGTGATCACGATCGTCGCGATCCTGTTGATCACGGTGCTGTTCCGCGGTCTGGTCGGCCGGCTCGGCATCGTCCTCGGTGTGGCCGTGGGCTATGTGGCTGCCGCGATCAACGGGTCGGTCGATCTGTCCCGGGTCGAAGCCGCCCCGTGGATCGGGTTACCGACCTTCCACGCGCCGCAGGTCACCTCGGCCGCCTGGGGGCTGTTCCTGCCGGTGGTGCTGGTGCTGGTGGCCGAGAACGTGGGCCATGTGAAGACCGTGGCCGCGATGACCGGGAAGGATCTCGACGGCTACCTGGGCCGTGCCCTGTTCGCCGACGGTGTCGCGACCACGCTGGCGGGCTCCGGGGGCGGGACGGCCACGACGACGTACGCGGAGAACATCGGGGTGATGGCGGCCAGCCGGGTGTACAGCACGCTGGCGTACTGGGTGGCCGCCGGCTTCGCCGTGCTGCTCGGGTTGTGTCCCAAGTTCGGTGAGCTGGCGGCCTCGATCCCCAGCGGGGTGCTGGGTGGGGCCGGGGTGGTGCTCTACGGGATGATCGGGGTGCTGGGCGCGCGGATCTGGGTGCAGAACCGGGTGAACTTCTCCTCACCCACGAACCTGCTGACCGCCGGTGTGGGTCTGATCCTGGGCATCGGTGGCTTCAGTCTGGTGCTCGGGGACTTCAACCTCGGTGCGATCGGCGTCGGGTCGTTCGGTGCCCTGGCGATCTACCACGGGATGCGGGCGATCGCCGGATGGCGGGGCACCGATCCTCACGTGGACGTCCCGGCGGACCAGCTGGTCGACGGGGATGCGTCGCTGGCCCCGTAGCGGTTGGCCCGTGGCCGCCGGCCCGAAGGTGTTGGTCTCGTAGGAGAGGATCACGGCATGTCAACAGTGGTGGTGACCGGGGGAGCGGGCAAGCTGGGCCGCGCGTGCGTGACGGATCTGGTGGAGCACGGCTGGCAGGTGGTGGTGTTCGACCGGGCCCGGGCCGACGCCGAGGCCATCTACGTGCCCGTGGATCTGACCGACTACGGCCAGGTGATCGACGCGATGCTCGGTGTGGAGGAGCGCTACGAGCGGGTGGACGCGGTGGTGCATCTGGCCGCCGTACCGGCGCCGGGCATCGTGGGAGACCACGCCACCTTCGCGAACAACATGAACGCCACCTGGAACGTGGTCAGCGCGGCCCGGCGGGCCGGCATCACCAAGATCGTCTGGGCCTCCAGCGAGACCGTGCTCGGCTTGCCGTTCGACACCCCGCCGCCGTACGTGCCCGTGGACGAGGAGTATCCGCCGCGGCCGGAGTCGACGTACTCCTTGGTGAAGACCATGGAGGAGACCATGGCCGCGCAGCTGTGCCGACGCGACCCGACGTTGAGCATGATCGGATTGCGGTTCTCCAACGTGATGTACCCCGAGGACTACGGCCGGTTCGCCGACTTCCAGGACGACGCGACCCTGCGGAAGTGGAACCTCTGGGGCTACATCGACGCCCGGGACGGTGCCCAGGCGGTCCGGCTGGCTCTGGAGTCGACGATCAGCGGCTGCGAGATCTTCGTCATCGCCAACGCCGACACCGTGATGGACCGCCCCAACGCCGAGCTGCTGGTGGAGTGCTTCCCGGAGGTCGAGGTGCGAGGCGAGGTCGGTCCGCACGACACGCTGCTGTCGATCGCCAAGGCGCGGCGGCTGCTGGGCTACGAGCCGCAGCACAGCTGGCGGGGCGAACGCGTCGTCAGCTGAGCGGCCCCGTCGATCAGCTGCGCGCGGCGACCCCGTCGAGGCGGAGGGTCGCCGACTCGTCGCGGTGCACGCCGGTCGATCCGACGTGCTTCTCCGGAGCCACCGCGCCGTTCTTGAGCACGCCGAACAGCGCCATGGCGTGGCCACGCCCGACGCCGTAGTCCTCTTTCAACCAGTCGACGAACTCACCTGCCCTGGTGCTCGAGGTGTAGCCGCGGGCGGCGGCGTCATCGAGAAGCTGCTGCGGCGTCTTGCCGGTCTTGGTTGCGAGTGCGTCGAGGTAGGCCTGGTAGGACATCGTGATCACCTTCCGGTAGGGCGGGTCGGTCGTCATGGTGTCGACCACTCGTCATGATGTCGACCACGCAGGGGTCGCCGACTCATCGGTCGTCGGCCAGCATCTCGGAGAGCGCGTGGCGCCCGACGGCCGCGATCGCCGGGTTGTCGTCGCTGTTCGCCGTGAACGCGACACCCAGACAGAGAGCCCAACCACGCGCCCGGGTCCAGGTGTCGTCATCGAGCGGTCGGCCGCGCCCGTACGCGGCTCGGAGCTGCTGGCGGGTCGCGGAATCGAAGGTGAGCCAGGCCGCGGCGAGATCCGTGGCCGGGTCGCCCGCGGTCAGATCGCCGAAGTCGATCACCGCCGCGAGGGTCCCGGCGTGGACGAGCACGTTGCCCGGGTGCGGGTCGCCGTGCAGCCAGAGCGGAGGTCCCGACCACGGCGGTGTGGTGACCAGGATCTCCCAGAGCTCCCGCAGCACGTCCGGACGATCGACCGCGATGGTCTCGAGCTGTCGGGCGAACACCTCCGAGCGCTCCGCGAGGGGGATGCCGCGGACGGGGTTGGGTGGCGCGTCCGGCGGGGCCGCGATGTGCAGTCGGGCCAGGAAGTGCCCCAGTCCTCCTGCGTACGGCCGACGTTGGCGAACGGGCAGCGTGACCAGGGGGTGACCGTCGAACCACGGGGTGATCGACCAGGGCCAGGGGAACGTGTCGTCCGGGTCGCCCTGCCGTACCGGCACCGGTGTCGGTATCGGTAGCCGTGGGGCAAGCACGGGCAGCCATCGCTGCTCGTGCTCGATCAGGGTGACAGCGACAGCGCGCCGGGGCAGGCGTACGGCGAGATCGTCGCCCAGTCGGAAGATGACGTTGTCCCAACCGTTCGTCATTCGGCGGAGGGGGCCCGCGAGGTCGGGGTGCTGGGCTCGGACGAGCTGGTCCACCAGGTCGGTGGAGATGTCGATCTCGGCCGCCGGCATCTTCACGAGCCGCATCGTACGGAATCACGCCAGGTCTCGTCATCCGAGAGCCTGTCTCGTCATTCGGGATTGGGTTGAGCGAATTGCCGACAATCCCTAGTGTGTAGGCATGAATACCAGGGAAATCGCGGGCCGAATGTGTCGGTTGGGCGGGCAGCCCTGGTGTTGTCGTCGCTGACCGACTGACAACCTCCCGTTCCACCGCGCCGGGCCGCTCGAAGGCCGCGCCCTTCTTCGCCCTCGTCCGCTCGGCGGAACTATGCCCGGACGACCTCGGTCACCGCAACAGATCGAGACACACCACCTCAACCTGATCTCTCCTGAAAGGACCCCCATGACCATCACCCAGGACCGCGCCGCGTTCAGCATCGGCGATCTCGACCTCGCCCGCGACGACTACGAGACGATCACCGTACAGAAGGTGTCCGAGTCGATCGGCGCCCGCATCGGCGGTGTCCGGCTCGGTGGCGACCTCGCTCCGCGGACCGTGGCCGAGATCCGCCACGCGCTGCTGAAGCACAAGGTGATCTTCTTCTCCGGTCAAGATCATCTCGACGACGCCGGTCAGTACGAGTTCGCCAGCCTGCTGGGCGACCCCACCTTGCCGCACCCGACGGTGCGGGGCAACGAGAACGGCGTGCTGCCGATCAACTCCGACCACGGCAAGGCCAACAGCTGGCACACCGACGTCACCTTCGTCGACCGCATCCCGGCGATCAGCGTGCTCCGGGCCATCGAGCTGCCGGCGTACGGCGGCACCACCGCGTGGGCCAACACCGTGACGGCGTACGAGCGCCTGTCGACGGCGCTGAAGGCACTGGTCGACCGCCTCTGGGCCGTGCACACCAACCTGTACGACTATGTGGCCGAGCGCGACGAGAAGCGGATCGGCGGGATCGACGTGGCTGAGCAGGCCTACCGTGATGAGTTCGCCTCCCAGGTGTTCGAGACCGAGCACCCGCTGGTCCGGGTGCACCCGGAGACGGGGGAGCGGGCCATCCTGGCCGGGCACTTCATCAGGCGGATCGTCGGTCTGAACACCCACGACTCCGCCGACATCTTCAACCTGATCCAGCGGCACGTGACCCGGCTGGAGAACACGGTCCGCTGGACCTGGTCGCCGGGGGATCTGGCGATCTGGGACAACCGAGCGACCGAGCACTACGGGGTGGACGACTACGGGACCCAGAAGCGGGTCCTGCACCGCATCACCCTGGCCGGTGACGTGCCGGTGAGCGTGGACGGCATCGCCTCCACCCCGCGCAAGGGCGACGCCTCGGCGTTCTCGTCGCTGGCCTGAGCCCTCCCCGCGCCTGGCGGGTCGCGGGGGAGACTCCGCGGCCCGCCGCCAGATGCCCCGACCCTGACTTCGCGGGTGCTGCAACACACGCGCAGTTGCTGGAACTCGACTCCGCGGGTGCTGCAACACACGCGCAGTTGCTGGAACTCGTGCCGTCCTCTTGACCAGCCTCAGCTTCTCGGGCCGCTGCTGCGTGCCCGAAAGACCCTCGAAAGGGCCACCTCATGTCGACCCCCATCCGCCCCCTGTCGTCCGGCACCGTGAGCCGACGCTCGCTGCTCCAAGGCCTCACCGCCCTCGGCGCCGGAGTCTCCCTGTTCGGCGCCGCCGGCTGCGAGTCCGCCGTCAGCCAGGCGAGCTCGGCCACCGACACCAGCACTCCGCAACGGGGCGGCACCATCCAGGCCGGGATCAGCGGCGACGTCGTACCGGGCAACTTCCTCACCAACTCCAGCGACGGCATCACCACGATCGTCGGACTGGCCTACGACACGCTGATCCGCTACCCCAACTCTCAAGTCGAGCCCACACCCAGCCTGGCCACCGCCTGGGAGCTGGGTGCGGATGGCAAGAGCCTGACGCTCGACCTGCGCGACGACGTGACGTTCCACTCCGGGCGACCCTTCACCTCGCGTGATGCGGAGTTCTCGATCAAGACCTACGCCGACCCGCTGTGGACGGCCCAGCTGCGCAGCACCGCGGCCGCGATCACCTCGTTCGACACCTCGGCCGAGCACAAGATCATCCTCGGTTTCGAGCACCCGCTGGGCAACGTCTTCGATCTGCTGGACACGGTGCCGATCCTGGACTCCGAGACCATCGCGGACCTGCGGACCGGGGCGAAGTTCGTCGGCACCGGCCCGTTCAAGGTGACCGGCTGGCAGCCGAACACCTCGATCAGCTTCGTCCGGAACGACAGCTACTGGGTGCCCGAGCGGCCGTACGCCGACGCCGTCGAGGTCAAGATCATCAGCGACGCCAAGGCCCTGCTGGCCGCGCTGAAATCCGGGCAGATCCAGTTCGCCAACGGGATCAGCAACCTTGACGTGGAGAACCTGGTCAAGACCGACGGCTTCGACAAGATCCGGCTCGAGGGCGCCGAGCTCCAGCTCTACGTGGGTTCCAACGTGACGGTCAAGCCCCTGGATGACGTCCGGGTGCGCAAGGCGATCGCGTACGCGCTCGACAAGGACCGGGTGGTCACCGAGGTGCTCCGGGGGTCCGGCTATGCGATCAGCCTGCCCTGGCCGAAGTACTCACCGGCCTTCGACGAGGCGGCCAACGCCACCTACAGCCGGAACGTGGACAAGGCCAAGCAGCTGATCGCGGAGGTCGGAACCATCCCGACGCTGCCGTTGACCTACAGCCCGGATCCCACCATCGCCGCACTGGCCGCCATCGTGCAGTCCAACCTCGCCGAGATCGGCATCCCGGTCGAGCTCGACCCGGTCGACGGGCCGCAGTTCGTCAAGCAGCTGATCGGGGCCCAGTTCAAGGGGCTGTGGATCAACTACCACTCCTGGGCGCAGTACACGCCGTCGACGCTCACCGTCAGCGCCTACCCGTTCAACGCCCACAAGAACGCGTCGAAGTACGACTCCGCGTCCTACATCGCGGCGGCCGACCAGGCCTGGGAGATCGCCGACGGCAGCTCCACCGAAGCGATCGCCGCCTACCACAAGGTGTCCGACGAGCTGTTGGACGCGGCGTTCCTGGCCGAGATCGCCGTCCAGCTCCGCCAGTGGGCGACGTCGGCGAAGCTGCAGGGCGCCGGCTACACCAAGCGGTCCGAGCTGCTGCTCACCGACGCCTGGCTGGCCTGATCGTGGGCCGGTATCTGCTGCGCCGGCTGCCGTCGGCCGTCGCGGTGCTGTTCGCGGCCTCGGTGTTGATCTTCGCCATCCTCCGGGTGGTGCCCGGTGATCCGGCGAGCACGCTCGCCGGGCCGGACGCCACCCCGGAGACGATCGCCGCGATCCGGCACGACCTCGGGCTCGACCAGCCGGTGATCACGCAGTACCTCAGCTGGCTCGTCCACGTGCTCACCTTCGACCTGGGCCGGTCCTACCTGATCGGTGGTCAGATCGCCGATCTGGTCACGGCCGGGCTCACCAACACCCTGGTGCTGACCGGTGCCGCGCTGCTGCTCGCCATCGTCGGCAGCGTGGTCACCGCACTGCTCTGGGTGGGGGTTCCCTCGCGGGCGCTCGACGCCGCCCTCACCGGGTTCAACACCGTCGCCCTCGCCCTGCCGACCTTCGTCACCGGCGTGATCCTGGTGCTGGTCTTCGGTCTGCTGCTGCCGATCCTGCCGACGGGCGGCGTGCCGCCCAACGGTTTCCTGGCCGATCCGGACATCGCCGTGCAGTACCTGATCCTGCCGGCGGTCTGCCTCGCCCTGCCGGCCTCGGCGGGACTGACCCGTTTCCTGGCCGAGAGCCTGCGGACCGAGCTCGCGGCACCGTACGTGACCACCGCGCGCGCGTCCGGGGTGAGTCCCCGGAGGTTGTTGGTGGCCCATGCGCTGCCGGCCGCGCTGCCCACGTACCTCACCGCGCTGGGGATCCAGGCGGGTTCCCTGCTCGGCGGTGCCGTGCTGGTCGAGGCGGTGTTCAGCTGGCCCGGTCTCGGCCAGCTGGCCGCCCAGGCCATCGACCGGCGGGACTACCCCGTGGTGCAGATCCTGCTGCTGCTCTCGGTCGGTGTGTTCGTGATCATCCAGCTGAGCACCGACCTGGTGCACGCCCACCTGGATCCGCGGGTGCGGATCGGAGGACTCACATGAGCGTGGTGGAGCTCCGCGAGGAGCCGCTGGTGGTGACCAGCGAGCCGACGGCCAGCCTGCTGCCCGGCCCCGCGGTCGACACCGAGCCGGGTCGGCACGGGCGCTGGCGGGCGCTGCTGCGCGGCCGCGGGCTGGCCGGCCTGATCATGCTCGGGCTGCTGGTGCTGGCCGGGCTGCTGGCCCCGTGGCTGGCCCCGTACCCTCCGAACGAGCAGATCCCCGGAGCCAATCTGCTGCGGCCCGGTGCCGCCCACCTGCTCGGCACCGACCACGTCAACCGGGACGTGTTCTCCCGCACCCTGTACGGGATCCGCACCGACCTGGTGATCGTCTTCGTCGCCGTACCGATCGGGGCCCTGATCGGCACCCTGGCTGCGCTGCTCGGCACCGTGGTGGGCTTCGTCGACGTGGCGCTGCAGCGGACGTTCGACGTCCTGCTGGCGTTCCCGACGTTGATCTTCGCGATCGGTCTGACCGCGGTGATCGGTCCCGGGGCGGTCACGGTGATCATCGTGATCGCGGTGCTGGAGACGCCGATCTTCGCCCGACTGCTGCGCAGCTCGATCCTGAAGGTCCGCTCGCTGCCGTACGTGGAGACCGCCGAGGCGATCGGGGCCCGCCGGCCCTGGGTCCTGCGCCGGCACATCCTGCCCAACGCCGCGGAGCCGCTGGGCGTCCAGCTGGCCCTGTCGCTGTCGCTGGCGGTGTTCGTGGAGTCCGCGATGAGCTTCCTGGGTATCGGCGTCCACCCGCCGCAGCCGTCGTTGGGTTCCTTGATCGCCGACGGAATCGACTACGTGGACAGCAACCTCGGCTTCGTGCTGGGACCGCTGGTCGTGGTCGTGATCTTGGTCCTGAGTCTGCAGCTGATCGCCCAGGGACTGGGTGCGGCGAGGAGGGTGACGCGATGACCACTCCGGATTCACGTGCTGACGCCTATGCCGGCTTCCCCGGTCGGATCGGCCGGACCATCTCCGAGTCCGTGCCCGCCTGGCCGAGGGAGCCGACCGCGCCCGCCGGCAGCCCGAACGTCGTGGTGATCCTGGTCGACGACCTCGGCTTCGCCGACACCGGCCCGTACGGCAGCGAGATCGCCACGCCGCACCTGGATCGACTGGCCCGCGACGGCGTGAGCTTCACCGACTACCACACCACCCCGCTCTGCTCACCGAGTCGGGCCGCGCTGCTCACCGGGCTCAACCCCCACAAGGCGGGCTTCGCCTTCCCGGCCAACGCCGACCCCGGCTACCCGGCGTACGCGTTCTCCCTACCGGACAACGCCCCCACTCTCGCCGAGACACTGCGTGATCATGGGTACGCGACGTTCGCGCTGGGCAAGTGGCACCTCGCCGGGGATCGCCTGCAGCACGACGGAGCCGACAACGGGTCCTGGCCGTGCCAGCGCGGCTTCGACCGCTACTTCGGCAGCCTGGAGGGCTTCACCTCCCTGCACGCCCCGCATCGCCTGGTCTGGGACAACTCCCCGTACCCGGTTCAGGAGTTTCCGGACGGCTACTACTTGACCGATGACCTGACCGAGCGGGCGATCGAGATGATCACCACCCTGCGGGCCGCCGATGCCCGCAAGCCGTTCCTGCTCTACCTGGCCCACGTGGCCGTGCACGGACCCGTGCAGGCCAAGGAGTCCGACATCGCCGACTACGCCGGGGTCTACGACTCCGGCTGGGATCACATCCGCTCGGAGCGGTTCCGGCGGCAGATCGCCCTGGGTCTGTTCGGTGCGGAGACGGAGCTGCCGCCGGCCAACCACGAGCCGGGCCAGGACGTGCCACCGTGGGACACGCTGACCGATGATCAACAACGCCGCTTCGCCCGCTACATGGAGGTCTACGCGGCCGCGGTCCAGGCCGTGGACGCCAGCACCGGGCGGCTGATCGATCACCTGGAGCGACTCGGCGAGCTCGACAACACGATCATCGTGTTCACCTCCGACAACGGCGCCACCGCCGAGGGGGGTGCCGAGGGCACCCGCAGCTACTACAGCCAGTTCGCGCACGTCGACGGGCTGCCGCCCGACTGGGACCGGGACGTCGACCGCGATCTCGAGCTGATCGGCGGCCCGCAGACCACCGTGCACTACCCGCGGGGCTGGGGTCAGGCCTCCAACACCCCGTTCCGGCTCTACAAGGCGAACACGTTCGCCGGTGGGATCCGCGCACCGTTGATCGTGCACTGGCCCGCCGGCGAGCTGCTCGGCAACGGCGACGACGGACTGCGTCGCCAGTACGTGCACGTCACCGATCTGACGCCCACTCTGTTGGACCTGCTGGCGATCGAGCCGCTGCGACATCGCCACGGTCTGGACGCGCCGGACCTCGACGGGACCAGCGCTGCGACGATCGTGCGCGATCCGGCCGCCGCCGCGGTCCATGGTGAGCAGTACACCGAGACCGCCGGTCAGCGGGCGTACCAGAGCGGTCACTGGAAGATCGTCACCCACCATCGTCCGGGCAGGGCCTTCGACGACACCGAGTGGCAGCTGTACGACCTCGGCAGCGATCCGACCGAGATCCAGAACCTGGCCGCGGTACGGCCGGACGTGGTGGCCACCCTGGCGGCGTCCTGGGAACGGGCGGCCTGGACGAACCGGGTGTTCCCGTTGGACGACCACGGCCCGGCCTCGGCCCTGCGACGACCCGGCGATGCTCGGTGGGCCGATCCGATCACCCTGCTGCCGTTCGCCGGCACCATCGAGCGCTGGCGGTCGGCGCAGCTGGTCCAGCACCGTGACGTCGCGATCACGGCGTCCTTCCGACTGGCCGCCGGCGACGCGGGTGTCCTGGTCGCCCACGGCGACCAGGGCGGCGGGTACGTGCTGGTCATCGACACCGATCACCGCGGTGAGCCGATCGCCTGGTTCGGCGTCAACGCGTACGGGGTCGTGCACCGTACGCCGCCGATCGGGCTGGCCCTGGGGGAGTCCGAGCTGCTTGTCCAGCTGCAGGTGCGGCCACGTTTCCGGCTGAACGTGCTGCTGACCGACGGCCGGGCCGCCACCACCCTGACCGACCTGCCGCAGCTCGTCGGGATGGCGCCGTTCACCGGCATCAGCGTCGGTGCCGATCGTGGCGGACCGGTCGACTGGGAGGTGCATCGGCGAGCGCGCAGCCACCCGTTCACCGGGGTGCTGCACGCCGTCCGCTACGCGCCCGGACCGCTGTCGGCTGAGGCGCCCGCCGAACGGGCCCGCGTGTGGTCCGAAGGAGTGACCATCTATGACTGAGCCGCTGGTGGACCTGCTCGTGAACGCGGAGGTGCCGGGCCCGCGACCAGTACGCCCCCATGCCGTCCTGCGGGTCAGTGAGCTGAGGGTGCTTTTCGGTCGGACGGTGGCTGTCGACTCGGTGTCGTTCTCGGTCGACCGTGGCGAGATCCTCGCCCTGGTGGGAGAATCCGGCTCCGGGAAGACCGTGACCGCCCACGCCGTGCTCGGGTTGCTGCCCGGCTCGGCCACCGCGCGGGGTTCGGTTCAGCTGACCGACGACCCGGCGGAACGCCCGGCGCACGAGGAACCGAATCTGCTCGCCGGCGGCTCGGGCCGCTCCGGGAGGTCGGGACCGGACGCGTGGACCGGGGTGCGTGGCCGGCTGGCGGCCATGGTCTTCCAGGAGCCGCAGACCGCGCTGAATCCGGTGAAGACGGTGGGTTGGCAGCTCGTCGAGGCGCTGCGGGCCCACCAGCCCATCGGGCGCCGGCGCGCACGGGAGCGGGCGATCGAGCTGTTGACCCTGGTCGGCATCCCCGAGCCGGGGGTGTGCGTCGATACCTATCCGCACCAGCTGTCCGGTGGCCAGAAGCAGCGCGTGGTGATCGCGCAGGCCTTGGCGAACGATCCGGCGCTGTTGATCGCCGACGAGCCGACCACGGCCCTCGACGTGAGCGTCCAGGCGGAGATCCTGGGGCTGCTGGGCGAGCTGCGTGAGCGACTCGGTATGGCCGTGCTGCTGATCACCCACAACATGGGGGTGGTCGCCGACCTGGCCGACCGGGTGCTGGTCATGCGCAACGGTCGGATGGTCGAACGCGGTGAGGTGGTGTCACTGTTCAGTGGGCCGTTCACCGAGTACACCCGGCAGCTGCTGGGCTCGGTGCCCCGCCTGCGCATCGTGGAGGCCGACCCTGCCGGGGCCGGGATCGATCCGGAAACCGTACGCGACGATCCCTCCGTGACGCCGGTCCTGGCGTTCCGGGACGCGAGCGTCGACTACCCCGGACGGCTCGGCCGTCCGTCGTTCCGGGCCCTGCACGAGCTCACCGTCGAGCTGGCACCGGGTCGGGTGCTCGGCGTGGTCGGGGAGTCCGGGTCGGGCAAGTCGACCCTCGGTCGGGCCGCCCTCGGTCTGCTCCGGCCGAGCAACGGTCGGGTCGAGGTGGCGGGCTGGGACCTGGGTGCAGCCGGCAGCGTCGAGCTCCGGCGGATCCGGCGCAGGATCGGCGTCGTCCCGCAGGACCCGGCCAGCACCCTCGACCCGCTGCTGAGTGTGGGGGAGAGCGTCGCCGAGCCGCTGCAGGTGCACCGGGTGGTGTCGGGCCGTGGCCTGCGGCAACGGGTCGGCGAGCTGCTGGAGAGCGTGTCCCTACCGGGCCGGTACGCCGAACGGCAGCCGCACGAGCTGTCCGGCGGCCAGCGCCAACGCGTCGCCCTGGCGAGGGCTCTCGCCCTGCGGCCGGATCTGCTGATCGCCGACGAACCGACCAGTGCGCTGGACGTGTCGGTGCAGGCCGCGGTGCTGGCCGAGTTCGCCCGACTGCGTACCGAGCTCGGCTTCGCCTGCGTGTTCATCAGTCACGATCTCGCCGTGGTGGACAGCGTCAGCGACCAGGTGCTGGTGCTCCGCGACGGTCGCGCCGTGGAGTCCGGACCGACGGCGACGGTGCTCGGACGTCCGCGTCACCCGTACACGGAGGCGTTGCTGGCCGCCGTCCCCATCCCGGACCCGATCGAGCAACGCGCGCGGCGCTGACCCCGACGCTCACCCACTGGTGCCTGGAGGCTACTTCGCAGCCCCGGGAAACGACCACCAGGTACCAGTGGAGGCGAGCGTCAGCCGAACACCTCGAACCACTCGGCTCCGAAGACGGGAGCCGGTCCTCGGTAGCCGCGCGAGCCAAGGCCCGCGTGGATGCGGCCGACGACCTCGCGGCCGTTCCTCGACGTTCAGGCGGCGACGCGGTGTGCTTGCGGGGTGTGGGTCATGGTCGAGGTGGCGATGTGATGGGAGTTGTTGAAGAGCCAGATCGCGAGCCAGCCGGTTCCGATGGCGAGGGCGGCGAGCCCGAGGTCCAGCACCGTCTCGGGTACGAAGGCTCGCAGCGAGATCGGCACGGCGCCGACAGCGTAGAGGACGAGCGGTGTGGTGGGGATCTCGCGGGTACTGAGCATGGCGGCGACGAAGGTGAGGCTGCCGACGAGGAACAGGATGGAGACCGCGGTCAAGGCGATGCCCAGCGAGCCGGTCCGGAGCGCCGCACCGGTGTCGGCCGGGAGGTCTTTGAAGACGAGATTGATCACGAACTCGACCCCGACCAGTGCGGACAGGGCAAACGCGTTCAACAGGAATGCGACCAGGCCGAAGATGCCGGTACGGCGACCAAATGCCAGATACAGGGCGGTGATCAGGGCCAGCGCCAGGATCTCTGCGACGGGGGCGACCAGCTGCGTGAAGGCCGAGGTCGGGATGATCTCGGCACGCTTGGCGGCGTTGATGAGCAGCACGACGGCGCTTCCGCAGCCAGCCGCCGCGCAGATGCGATAGAGCGTGGCGGAGACGGGACGGGACATGGCTTCCTCCGATAGGTTCGATCGATACCAGCTCCGGGCCGGCGGCCCAGGCGCTCAAACACAGGACAAGCACGGACCCTTGTTGTCGATCAGGTGCGTTGATCAAGTGCAGAGGTTCTGCTGCAGCCTGGTCCGCAGGGGAACTGCCTCTTCGCCTGCACGCCCTCCGACTATCTGTGGGACCGTGCAGCACACCTGCAGTTTGCGAGTGGATCTGCGGACATCGGCGTCGTCGGTGGCTAGACCAGGGCGTCCTGATGGGGGTGCGGGGTGTTGGCTGTGGTCATTCCCGCCGTGACGGATGAGGGTCTGAAGCCTTTGACGACGAGGTAGACGCCGAGCGAGAACTCCCACAACGCGATCGGGAGTACGGCCAGTCCCGACAGCACAGACAGCTGTTCCTTGTGGCCGAACAACGTGGCGATCACGGAGACGATGATCAGGGGCGCTCCGATCAGCCCGACCAGCGGAATGATCCGGGGCACGAGACGGGACCGATACAGCAGGGAGCCGAGCAGGAGGGCGTTCACGGCCGGCAGGAAGCCTTGTCCGAGCAGCGTCGTCCAGTCATGGAGTGCGACCAGGGCCTGGCCGGTGATCAGCGCATCTGCTCCGGCCCCTGCTTGCCGCAGCGTCACCACTGACAGCAGGCTGGCGACGCCTGCGAAGATGGTGGCGGCTTCGAGGACTCGTGCCCCGACGAAGCCCATCGCCAGTGCCTCGTTCTGTCGCTTGATCACCGGGTACAGCACGACGGCGGTGCCGATGCAGGCCAGGGCGACGATGATCTCGAGGATGGCGCCGATGATGGCGGGTGTGTCGGGCCCGGGGCCGAGGAGGTAGGTCGGGTCGTCGCGCACTGGGCCGTAGAGGGTGAGGGTGGGGATCGAGATGAAGGTGATCAGGTAGATCACGCCGGCGATCAGAGCGGTCTTCCTCAACGAGCTCATCGGAACTCGCCTCCTGGTTGCGGTTCGGTCGGTGATGGTCATGTCGGTCTCCTTGGTGGAAGGGTGAGCGGCTAGCGAGGTGCGACGGTGGGGTCGCCGGGCTTGTCCGGGTCGATCTGTTGAACCGAGATCAGCGGCAGACCGATGTCGCGGACCTTCTGGAGCAGACCGTGCAGGGCGGCTTGGTCGCGGACCGGGCCGGAAAGGATGGTGGTGCCATCGTTTTCGTTGGCGAGACTCAAGCCGTCGAACCAGGCGGCCCATCGGGCATGAAGCTGCCCCTTGATACGGATCTCGTACCGTCCGGCCCCGTGATGCCTGGCGGTGGACGTCTCGCTCATGGTGCTCCTGCCGGTGATGCTTCCCTCGATGGATATCCGCCGCGTTGCCGACGGAGACCCTGGAATTGATCGAAAGGTAGAAGGAGATCTGATGAGCGCGCATCAGCACATGTGTTGACGGAGGTGATGATGGGCCGATCACCACGATGCGAGCGTTGGACGGACCAGGCCGGCAGGGTGTCGGCGTCACGCAGCCGGACCGCGGGTCAGCCAGACGATGCGCGCCCGCGACGCTAGGCCGCGCCACAGACCTTGGCGGCAGATGCTCGAGTCAGACCCGGCCACTGGTTGGCGGGCGGGCCTCTGCTGCGGGCGAGCGGCGATCACCGACATTCCGGTGGCCTTGACGATACGTCTGAGAGCCAGAAAACTCGCCGGTTGTCGTCTGCCCAGGTCGCGAACGGCCACCGCGCTAACGGTCAGAGGTTCGCGTCAGGAGATCGAGTTCGGTGGCTCGACGGACCGCTGCCCGGCGGTTGTTCACCCCGAGCTTGGAATAGATCCTGTTCGTGTGAGTCCGCACGGTGCTCAAGGACAGGCTGAGCTGGCGGGCGATGTCAGGGCCAGGCAGGTCAGTGCCGAGCAGCCGGAGAACGTCCAGCTCGCGTTCGCTCAACGGCTCGACCAGACCCGGTTGGACGGGCGCCGCGTTCCCGATCGTGTTGACCGCTGCCAGGAGTCGCCGGACATAGGCAGGGGCGGTTGCCTGTTTCGCCGCGACTTTCAGCAGGGCGGCGATCGCAGGTCCTTCATCGGCGAAGATTCGGACATATCCTTCCGGCTCGGCCAGGGTCAGCGCGCGTCGAAGTGGGGCCAGACCACCAGCCAGGTCGGCCCGCGCCTGGTGGGCGACCGCCTGCAGCACCAGGATCTCAATGACACTGCCCGTCCTTCCGCCCGCTTCCGCGGCTGGCAGGAGGCGTTCCAGGAGTCGGGTCGCATCGTGGAGGGAGCCTTCCGCAGTTCTTGCTGTGTGCTGAGCCAGGAGCACTCGGGCGAGGGTGATGTGCTCGAACTCGTGCAGGTAGCTGAGGTCGTCTTCGACGGAGAGACCCGACTCATGCACCCAGTCGAGGGCGTCATCCAGGTGCCCTAGCGCGACCCAGACCCGTGTCCTCAGCGCCGGAACCGGCCGCACCTTGGGAGAGAAGTCGCGGATGTACAGACGCTCTGCCTCGTTGAGCAGGATGAGTGCACCGTGCAGATCCCCTTCGGCCCTGCGGATTCCCGCCATGGCCACGGGCCGGCGATACCGATTGTGCGGTAGGCCGGTGTGCTCGCCCAGCTGCTGGCTCCTCAGCAGATGCTCCGCGGCGGTCTGCAGATCGTTCCGCTCACGGTAGAGCTCGGCCATGCCGACGTGGATGTCTGCCGTTCCTCTCAGAGGGACGCCCCCGTGGGTCGACGCCAGCTTCAATGCCGTCGTGTAGGTGCGAAACGCGTCCCTGAGCCGACCCTGCGCGACCCGTAGGTCCGCCAGCGTGACCGCAGCACCGAGGGCGTCGGACTGATGACCTGCCCGCCGCACACTTGCCATGCAATCGACATACGACCGGTGCGCTGCCTCCAGGTCCCCGTTCGTCCAAGCCGCGAGTCCAAGAAACCCGGCGGCCGCTCCACGCCCGAGATGGTCGCCTTCGAGGACGAGCTCGAGCGCCCGGAGCGCAGATGCCACAGCGGCCACCACGTCCCCCTGCGCCTGCGCCAAGGCGGCCCGGTAGATGGCGATCCAACCCGGTAGACGGCGGAACTCACCGTCGGCCATCGCGGCCATCGCGGTCGACAGGGCTCCCCGTCCCTCGCTCATGCCTGCGCCGGGGTGCAGGCACCGCTCGGCATCTTGCAGGCGCGACTCGACGCCATCGAGCTCGCCGCCGAGCAGCAACACCCCGGCATAGCCAACCGTGAGCACGGGCCGCTCGCGGATCAGATCGTCAGGGAACGCCTCGATCCAACCACGCAACGTGGTCTCCTGCCTGTTCCGCCGCATGGCTGGGACAGCCACTTCGACCAGGTCCGCGGCTCGCTCGAAATCCTTACCGGCCAGCGCGTGCCGGATGGCAACGGACAGCTCACCGTGCTGTTCATGCCAGGCGCTCGCCCGCCGGTGCAGGTCCGGCACCTGGTGGGCCTGCTCGTCGACCAGCCGCGCCCGCAACACGTCTGCGAAGAGGTGGTGATAGCGATACCACCCACGGTGATCGTCGAGCGGGACCAGGAACAGGTTCTTCCGATCCAATGCCTCCAACATGGCCTTCCCACCCGGCTTTCCGGTGACCGCATCACAGAGCGGGCCGCTCAGCCGGTCCAGGATGCAGGTCTGCAGCAGGAAATCTCGAACTTGCACGGGTTGGCGCTGCAGGACCTCTTCGGCCAGGTAGTCGACGATGTAGCGGTCGTCCCCGGCGAAGCCGGTGATGAACTCGGCGACGTTGTCTCGCCCCTGGATCGACAGCGCCGCGAGCTGGAGCGCGGCGATCCACCCTTCGGTGCGTCCCTCCAGGACTGCCACATCCTGTGCCGGCAGCGCCAACCCCATCGCCTCGTTGAGATACGTCGCGGCCTCGCCTGGTGTGAACCGCAACTCGGCCGCGCGAATCTCGGTGAGCTCTCCGCGGGCCCGCAGCCGGGCCAGCGGCAGGGCGGGATCGGCGCGGCTGGCGATCACCAGATGCAGCTGCGGAGGCAGATGGTTGAGCAAGAATGCCATCCCGTCCTGCACCTCGTGCGCATCGATGACGTGGTAGTCGTCGAGCACCAACACGATGTCGCTCGCGAGGGCGCTGAGATCGTTGAGCAGCGATGTCAGAACCGATTCGATCTGGGGCGGTTGAGGCTCGTGCAGGAGTGTGAGCGTGTCCGCGCCGACAGCAGGTGCCGCCGTCTGCAACGCCGCAACGACGTAGGTCCAAAATGCCGCAGGATCGTTGTCGCCCTGATCGAGCGACAACCAGGCCGCGGACCACTCAGAATTCGGACTGGCCGATCCCGCGGTCAGCCACTCGGCCAGCA
>DATDAP010000619.1:0-8468 GCA_036525335.1 Microlunatus sp.
CGCGAAGGAGTGCCGCGGAACAGCTTCCAGTTCTGGCAGAACGTGCGCCAGATCGTACGGGAGTCGGTCTCCACCGGTCCCCCGTCGACCCGTGGCACGCCGAGACGGGACGGGTCGATGCCTTGAGAGGCAAGCATCCGGAAGACGTAGTGATCGGGGACGATCAGCAGCTGGGCCGGGTCGGCGAAGGGGAGGTCGTCGGCGAACACCTCCGGTTCCACGTGCCCGTGCATGCAGATCAGAGGCAGATCCTTCGTCTCGCTGTAGATCTCCCTGGCGATGGTGCGCTGTTCTGCCGGAAAGGGCAGGGCCCGGTCGGGTTCGAGTCTGAGGGATGACATCGACAGCTCCTAGGCGGTGGCGCTCGGCGGCGCGGTTTCCAGTGCGAGTCCGAACTCAGCGGTCTCGACGGCACGTCGCTCGGCCAGGCTTTTGTTGCCGGCCACCCCGACGATGACGCTACGGATGCCATCCAGGTAACCGGCCGAGCGACCCAACGGATCGTCGACCGCGCCCCGGAACAGGTCGTCGAGCAACATCGCGTCGCCGCCGCCGTGGCCTCCTGCGCGGACCGGGATCTCGATCACCTGGGCTTTCTCCCAGTGTCGCTGGAGCAGCACGCGCTCGCCGATGGGCCGGAGCTCGTCGCCGCTCGCGGCGTCGTGCACGGCCGACGGGTCGACGACCGAGCCCTTCTTCTCGTTGACCGACACCAGCGAGCCGCGCTCGACCACGTCCAGCTCGATCCGCCCCTCGGTGCCGTTGAAGGAGACCCGGTAGCCCTCCCACGGTCCGAAGGCGCTCAGCGAGTACGACATGGTCGCACCGCGGGCGTAGTCGACGATCAGGTTCAGGCTGTCCTCGATGGTGATGCTGTCGTTGAACACGTCCAGGTCGCGCTGGTAGCCGTCCACGGACTCGGCATCGAGGTAGAGACCCTTGAGCAGTGGGTCGGCGGCCATGTCGAGCCGGAACGGGTCGCCGGGGTCGTTGTCGCGGCTGAGCGGCGTGCGCGCGCCCAGTCCCCGGCCGTCGGCGTTGGCCTTGCCGTAGAACTTCAGGCCACCGCTGGCGTACACCCGCGTCGGCACGTCGGCGAGCCACCAGTTGACCAGGTCGAAGTGGTGGGTGCTCTTGTGCACGAGCAGGCCGCCGGAGACGTCCTTGAGCCGGTGCCAGCGGCGGAAGTAGTCGGCGCCGTGGGCGGTGTCGAGCAGCCACTCGAAGTGCACCGAGGTCACGTCGCCGATGGCGCCGTCGGCGATGAGCTGCCGGACCACGGAGTTGCGGGGGGAGTAGCGGTAGTTGAAGGTGACCGTCAGATCGCCCGGCGAGGCGTGCACGGCGTCCACGATCCGGTGCAGTCGACTCTCGTCGATCGTCATCGGTTTCTCGGTGATGACGTCGAGCCCGCGCTCCAGGGCGGCGGCGATGTAGACGTCGTGGGTGGCGTCGGGTGAGGTGACGATCAGAGCGTCCGGCCGGGTCTCCTCGAACAGCTTGTCGAGATCCTCGGGTACGTACGTGGGGACCTCGGCCGCGCCGTAGCCCTCGCGGTAGTAGTCCATTCGGATCGGGTTGGGATCGCAGAGGGCGACGAGCTCGCCCACGTCGGCGTGGGTGTCGGTCAGCGCCCCCACGTACATCCTCGCTCGAGACCCGGTGCCTACGATCGCGTATCGCCGACGTTCGTCGACCATCAGTGCTCCTCTGTCAGTAATCGGTTTCTCGGCTTCCACCCTAAGCCTCGTCGACACGATGACGCAAGCCCTTGCGCAATCGAGTGCTCGCGTCTCGACAGACTGTGGATCGCCGACTAGGGTCGGGGCAGTCACTGAGAAATGGTTTCTCATGGCTGCGACGAGGAGGGTTCGATGGGTCGACGGCCTACTCGCGACCGGTCGACCATCGGTGACGTCGCCACCCATGCCGGAGTGTCGCGCGCCACGGTCTCCCGGGTGATGAACGGACTCGCCAGCGTCGACCATGCGATTGCGGAGCGGGTCCGGGCGACCGCCGTCGAGCTGGACTACCGCCCCAACCAGGTGGCCCGCAGTCTGGCTCTCGGGCGGACTCAGACCATCGGGTACGTCGTGCCGGACCTCACCAACCCGTCCTTCCACGGCGGGCTGCGCGGACTCTCCCAAGCCGCCGCCGAGCACGGCTACCGGGTGCTGGTCGCCGACAGCGCCGAGCATGCCGAGGGGGAGCCGATGCTGGCGCTGGAGACCCGGCGCCGATGCGATGCTGTCGTCCTGGTCGCCCCCCGGATGTCGGAGGAGGATCTGGCTCGGCTGTTGCCCGACCTGCAGCCCGCCGTGCTGCTCAACCGCAGGGTTGCAGGCGCAGGGCTGCCGCAGGTCGACGTCGACTGGGCGTCCGGGATCCGTGATCTGGTGCGCCACCTGACCGGGCTCGGCCACCGGCGGATCGCGTATCTCCGGGGTCCGGCGGCCAGCCGATCCAACGGCGCTCGGGAGCTGGCACTGGACGCTGCAACCGACGTGGACGTGGTCAAGATCGCCTGCGGAGCGATGTTCGCGGACGGACACGCGGCTGCAGGACGGGTGCTGGATGCCGGTGTCACCGCGGTGGTCGCCTTCAACGACGTCGCCGCGCTCGGACTACTGGGTGCCCTGCACGAGCTGGGCACCGACGTGCCCGGCGAGCTGTCGGTGGTCGGTTTCGACGACATCCCGTTCGCGGCCTACACCTGGCCCCCGCTGACGACGGCATGGGTCCCGCAGGAGCAGATGGGACGCCTGGCGTGGGAGCGCCTGTCCGCGATGCTGGCCGGGGAACCGGCGGCGGAGCTGGCGGACGGACAGGGGTTGATGCGCCCGCGGTTGGTCGTCCGGGGCAGCACGGGTCGGGCGCCGGTGACACCGTGACGCGTCGTGGACAAGAGGTCAGAAACCGTTTACGCTGAGGACGCAAACGCTTACGCAAAGGAGCCATCAGCCACATGACCAGGCGCATCATCGCTCGACCCGACCCCGACTCCGCGGGTGTTGCCACACCCACGGCGTCGGTGGAACGGCCCCGATCGTGACCGTCCGAGTGACGGTGTGGTCGGAGAACCACCACGAACGCCACGACCCACCGGTCGCCGCTCTCTACCTCGACGGGATCCACGGGACGATCGCCGCGGCGCTGGCCGGCGACTCGGCGTTCGCGGTGCGGACGGCCACCCAGGACCAGCCCGAGCAGGGTCTCGGCGGCGGTCTGCTGGACGAGACCGATGTGCTGCTGTGGTGGGGCCACAGGGTGCAGGACGAGGTCGACGACGCGCACGCCGAGACCGTACGGCGCCGGGTCAGCGAGGGGATGGGGCTCGTCGCGCTGCACTCCGCCCTCAACTCCAAGCCCTTCCGGGCCGTCGTCGGCACCACCGGCCGCAGCTTCGGCTTCCGGCACGGTGGCCGCGAGCTCGTCTGGACGGCGACCGCCGGGCACCCGATCGTGCACGGGATCCCCAACCCGGTGATCGTGCCGGACTCGGAGATGTACTGCGAGCCGTTCGACGTCGGCCAGGTCGACGAGACGGTCTTCATCTCCGGCTTCGACGGGGGCGAGGTGTTCCGGTCCGGGCTGAGCTTCCGCCGTGGCCGCGGCAAGGTCTTCTACTTCGGTCCGGGACACGAGGAGTACCCCATTTACCACGACCCGACCATTCAGCAGATCCTGCGCAACGCGGTCCACTGGGTGACGCCGGACGCCCCGCCGACCCTGGTGGTCCCCAGCGCCCCACGGGACCGCGACAAGCCGGTCGGCTGGTTCGCGGGGGGCGGCGTCCGATGAGCACCGACACGTCGACCGACGGGGCCGCGATCGCCGTCGTCGGCATCCACGGCCACGGGGCGTCACATGTCCGCAACGCGTTGACCCATGGTCGCCTCGTCGCGGTGGTCGATCCGCGGCCGCCGGCCGAGGGTTCGCCGGCCGAGGTCGCCGGGATCGCCTGGTACGCCGACCTCGACACCTTCCTGGCCGCCGCGGTCGGTGTGGATGTGGCGATCCTGTGCACGCCGCTGCCCACGCATGCACCGATGACCACGACCCTGCTGCGGGCCGGAATCGACGTCCTGCTGGAGAAGCCGCCGACCACGACGATGGCCGAGTTCACCGATCTGCTGGCGGTGGAGGCCGAGACCGGGCGGATCTGTCAGGTCGGTTTCCAGAGTCTCGGCTCCGCGGCCCTGGCCGCGGTGACGGACGTCGTCACCCGTGGAGACATCGGGGAGGTGTCGCACATCGGTGTCGCCGGCACCTGGGTGCGGGCGACGTCCTACTTCCGGCGAGCCCCCTGGGCCGGCAAGCGGATGCTGGGCGGTCGTCCGGTGGTCGACGGTGTCACCACCAACCCGCTGGCCCACGCGACGGCCACCGCGCTCCGGCTGGCGGACGCCCGCCGGGTCGATGATGTGGTCGACATCGACCTCGAGCTGTACCGGGCCAATGACATCGAGGCGGACGACACCTCCAGCCTGGTGCTGCGATCGACCACCGGCCCGACGATCTCCGCCGCGTTGACCCTGTGCGCACCGGTGAACACCGATCCGTGGGTGGCCGTCTACGGCAGCGCCGGACTGGTGCGCCTCTTCTACACCCGCGACGAGGTGAGCCTGGAGCTCGACGGTCGGGAGCCCGTGGTCACCACGTACGAGCGCGTCGACCTGCTGGGCAACCTGCTGGCGGCGCGAGCAGGCGAGGCCGAGCTGCTCAACCCGCTGGCCGACAACGGGGCGTTCATGGCCGTGATGGAAGCCGTACGGCTGGCGCCGGACCCCCACCCGATCGACCCTTCGCTGGTGACTTGGGAGCCGGTGACCGGGGCCGAACCGGCCGACGTGCACCCGGTGGTCAGCGGGGTGACGGAGGCCGTGCACCGAGTCGCAGCCAGCGGCACGGGGTTCCGTGCCGTGGCCGCTCCCTGGCTCTGATTCTCTTGCCCTGAAGGGTTCCTACAGGTTGACCGGACGCAGCACCCGGTCGATGCCGTGGGCGATCTGCTTGTTCCCCTTGTTGATGTTGGCCTTGACCACGTACGGATTGGCGTCGTCGGTGTCGGCGTCCACCAGCTTGACGAACACGCGCGACCGCACCTTGACGGTCACCGTCCCGCCGGAGGCCATGGTCAACGCCGCGCCGTTGGACCGCAGGGCCTGCTTGTAGCTGATCGTCGCGCCCGGGACCACGTGATAGAGCAGCACGGCCTCGACGGTGTCGATGCCGAGCGAGGCAACGGCGGTGAACACCTTCTTCTCGCTGCGGTACGACGTGCCGGTGAGGTCCTTGACCAGCAACCGGAAGGCACGATCGGTGGGCAGGAAGGCGGTCACCGGCGTCTTGCCGTCGGCCAGCACCTTCACCGCGCTGTCAGGCTTGGCCTCGAGCACGGCCTGCACCGCGTTGTCGACGATGTCGAAGTCGTTCCAGTTGCGGTCGAATCCGCTGCCGTCCTTGGCCAGCACGGTGGCGAGGCTGCGATTCCCCGACGACGACGTGTGGGCGGATGCCGGCGGGGCGGCTCCGATGGCAAGGGCCCCCGCGACGAGCAGGGCGGCCCCCATCTTGGCGATGTGGCGTAGCACCATCTCGATCCTCCTTGATCTCCGCCGGGATCGACCCGGGTCGGCTGGTTGGTCGTTGCCTTCTTCGAGCCGCAGAGGCGATCCGGATGCGCTCGCCACCAGGGGTGGGCCCGGGCCCGCCCCGCGCATCCGTTGGGCCTGCCGGAGGTGAAGGACCTTGATGGTGAGTCAAAGCCAACCGGTGGCCACCTGCACACCTACTCCCTCGGGCTGCTCGACCAGCCGGGCGTGGTGCAGTGTGTCCAGAGCTCGCCGATGAGGGCCGGCGTCAAGGTCGGCGCCTCCAGTGGCACGAGGTAGGCCGCATGGGGCACGGTGGATGTTCGCGCATCTCGCATCAGGTGGGTTGCGGCCTCGGCCTGGGCGGTAGTGAATCCGGTGTGGTCGGCGCCGGTGATCATCAAGGTCGGGGCTGAGATCTGAGGAGGGAGCGCGGTCAGGCCCTCGCGGCCCAGTGAGATCGATCTGATGGCATTGCGGAGCATTCTGCGATCGGCGCAGGCTGTCGCGGACGAGCGTGACGGCATCCGGGTCCAGCGCACGGGTGTGCGCGGAGAGCATCGCCGTCGTCACTCCCGAGAGCACGATCTCGTTGGGTCCGAGCACCCGATGCATGATCAGGAGCGGGTAGATGCGGTGTCGTTCCGATCGGGACCGTGCTGCCACCGGGGTGGCGAGCGTGATGAGACTGCGACACCGTGCCGGCTGAGCCGCGGCGAACCGCAAGCCGACATGGCCGCCCCACGCGTTGCCCACCCAGTCGACGGCATCGCTGATCGCGAGCTGATCGAGAATCTGCGCCGCGGCGTCACGCAGTCACGGAGGCTGTATCGGCGGCCGGGATCGCCGCTGCCGCCGTGCCCGGGGCCGTTGATGATCACCACCCGCCGCTGCGGTGTCACGGCGGGCAGGATCCGTTCCCAGGAACGATCATCCATGAAGAGACTCGGCCAGAGAACGGCGACCGGTCCGTTCCCGATGTCGCGGACCGTCAGCCGTCCGGCACTGGTCTCGATGTTGCGTCGCTCGCGCATCATCACGTCCTCCCGACGTCCGCTGCGACCAGAACGCGAGTGATCGGTGTGCCCAGGAAGGCAGGCGCCTTCGTGGTTCCCCACACGGTGTCGTGCAGGTACGCCGCGAAGGCTCGTGCGCGTGCGGTCGAGTCGAAGTCGAGGTCGATGACGATGTGGTGGTCGTCGTCCTCCTCCAGCCGAATCCGGTGGTCGATGACACCGGCTTGCCGGCGGGCGTCGGCGAAGCGGTCGAAGGCCACCTTCCACGTCGTGTAGTCGGTGATCTCGTGCTCGATATGCAGGGTTGCGATCATGACCTCATCGTGTGGGTGAGGCGTCACGCAGGCCATCCCAGGTTGTTGGGGTTCGACCGGTGGGGACACCTACGATGATCCGGTGTCCCCCTTGACCTTCATGGCGGGTGTACGCCGATCGCTGATCGACCTCGAAGACGACCGTGTCCTGCGTCGCGCGGTGGTGGAACAGCTTCGCCGGGCCGTTCCCTTCGATGCGTTCGCCTGGCTGCTGACGGACCCGGAGACCACGGTGGGTGCCGCACCGCTCGCCGACGTTCCGTGCCTGGACCGGCTTTCCCGCCTGGCGGCTCTGCGCTACACCAGCGGTCGCCGCTGGACGGAGGAGCCGCCAGGTGTTCCTCATCGTCCGGTCCAGAGCAGCCACCTTCCACCTCGACGACCAGCAGGTGCGGGCGTCGCCGACGGGGCAGCGGTGTTGCTGTTGGGACCCGAGCTCACGGTGCGTCATCAGACACCGCAGGCCGAGTCGGACCTGCGGGCCCTGCTGCCGACCGAGGAGAGCCGCCGCCCGATTCCGGCCGCGGCGTACAACGTCGCTGCCCAGCTTCTCGCGGCGGAGGCAGGCATCGACTCCCATCGCCTGCTGGCGAGGACCATGATCGCGCCCGGTCATTGGATCAGCGTGCAGGCGGCACGGTTGGGCGAGGACATCGCCGTCACCCTCGGCCCGGTCGAGCAACGAGAGCGCTGGATCCTGTTCTGCCGCGCCCATGGGCTGACCGGCCGCGAAACCCAGATCGTGATCTGTCTCGCCGAAGGTGACGACACGCGCACTGGCGGCCCGGCTCCACCTCTCCGCACACACCATTCAAGATCACTTGAAGGCAGTGTTCGCCAAGACGGCGGTGAACAGTCGACGCGAGCTTCTTGCCAGAGCTCGAGGGGCCTGACTCGTCGAGGTCCCAGCAACAGCCTAGGGTGACGGAGTGAGCGAACCTGGCCCCCACCGCAATCTGCTGGCCGCCGCTGGAGCGGGACCCACCCCCAGCCTGCTGCCGGTGATCGGACCCACCGTCACCGACGACGCCAGTCACGCCGAGCTGGTTGCCGCGGTAGTGGCCGAGCCGGCCGGCAGTCGGGCGTGGGCCCAGCTCGCCGAAGAAGCACTGGCGGTCGGCACGGCCGAGGCCGACGTGACCGCGTACGCGTACGCCCGGACGGGCTACCACCGCGGTCTCGACGCCCTGCGGCGGTCGGGCTGGAAGGGCGCGGGACCGATCCCGTACGAGCACGTGCCCAACCAGGGCTTCCTGCGCGCCCTGTGGTCACTTGCCCGGGCCGCCCAGCGGATCGGCGACGACGTGGAGTACGAACGCTGCGCCCAGTTCCTGCGAGATTCCACCGAAACCGGCTACCGGGCGCTGACCAGCGCCTTCCCGCTACAGTGACGCAGTAAGAGTCCCTGCGGCAACGGCTGCCCGGGGACTTCACTGCTGAGTACAGAGGCGGCGATCACATGCCGGGCATTGTGGTGGTAGGAGCCCAGTGGGGCGACGAGGGCAAGGGCAAGGCGACCGACGAGCTGGGTGACCGGGTCGACT
>DATDAP010000620.1:0-2987 GCA_036525335.1 Microlunatus sp.
TCGGTCGCGACCCGGTAGAGCCGGGCCAGGTCCCGCACCCTCACGTGAGTCACCCCGAGCTCTGCGCCGGGGGAGACATCCCCGAGCCGCACCTTCGTCGCCACCGACGGGTCGCCATCGTCCTCAGGGTCGTCGGCCAGGAACTCGAGCACGTCCGGTCGCACCACCAGGTTCGGCAGGTAGTGGGCCAGATCGGTCAGGTGATAGACCCTCAGCGTCTCCCGGACGTCGGCCTCGCTGCGGTCGACCTCGTCCGCCAGGTCGTCGAACCGCATGCCCTCCGGATGGTAGTGAAGGATCTGCAGCAGCTGCGGCAGCAGGGCTACGCGGTCACCGTAGATCGCCATCGGCCCTCCTCACGATCCGCTCCCGGCCACGGCGCGCAGGTTCGCCACGATCTCCTCGACCAACGACGCCGGCTCGAGCACCCGCACCCGCAACCCCAGCGCGTAGAGCCGCGACCGGAAAGCCGCCTGGTTCGTCACCACCAGCTCGACCAGCATCTCGTCCGGCCTGGACTCGTCGGTCCCGGCCAGGACGACCTCCGCCCCGGGCAGCAGAAACAACACGTCCTCCACGAACGGCGACGGCACACCGAGCAGTACCCGCATCGGCGGATCCAGCTGCCACCGCATCGGGTTCAGCCGCTCGGCCGCCAGCTCGGGCACCGGACTCGCCGTCCCGGGTTCGTCGACCACCAGGTCGTGCATCCACGGGGTCACGAACTCCTTCGGCGGATCCGCTTCCTGCTCCCGAGCCAGGAGCACCCAGCCCGACGAGGTCGAGTAGAGCGCGTCTGGGTGGACCACCCGTCGTCGTCCGTCGTAGCCGAACGATGTCAGGCTGCGATCCCGTACGGCGTGGTGCAGTCGGCCCACGAACGGCGGCGGCTTCGCGTGATCGATGCTGGCGGCGGACCACACCTCGCGCAGGGCCGCGATCTCCCCCGGGGTCAGCAGCAGGGCGAGCTTGTTGTCT
The DNA here is from genome assembly GCA_036525335.1 of Microlunatus sp. Lineage (GTDB taxonomy): Bacteria > Actinomycetota > Actinomycetes > Propionibacteriales > Propionibacteriaceae > Microlunatus. The sequence continues at coordinate 979 of DATDAP010000620.1, forward strand.
CGGGCGTGCAGCACGTACCGGCCGTCCTCGCCCTCGGCGGCCACGTTGCGGATGTCCCAGCCGCCCTGCCTCAGGACCGACAGGTCCCGTCGCAGCTGGGCGCGGGTGGCGTCGGTGTCCTCGGTGAGGTCGGCCATCCGCAGCAGCCGACCGATCGGTACCCCGCGGCGATCACCGTCGGCCAGGCAGATCAGGATCCTGATCAGCCGCTCCATCGGCTTGAGCTGATCCCGCCCCGCCGTTCGCGCCATCGATCGACCTCCCACCGTTGTCGGCGACGTGAGTTTCGCACTTCTCGCACCTCCGCGGCCACCCATTCGTCCGTCAGCCGGATGGTCGGCGACCTGTGTGTCCGACTCACAGCGGTCTGTCGCAGCCGCCGAGGTTGCCACGACGATCACCGGCTGGGGCTGCAAGGATTCCGTCCATGACCCATCCGACGCAGGACGAGTCCCCGCGGACCCGGGTGACCGCCGACGACCTCGACCGGATGACGTCCGCTCTGTACGTCACGGTCGGTGCCGACCGGCACGACAAGTGGTCGGCTTTCTGGGCGCTGCTGGTGCTGGCGGCGGTGATCGCGAGCGCGGGCATCGTGGCCGACTCGACCGCCACCGTCATCGGAGCGATGATCGTCGCACCGTTGATGACGCCGATCCTCGGCACCGCCCTGGCCGTCGTCCTCACCGATCGGCATCGGATGCTGATCAACCTGGGACTCGTGGTCGGCGGCGCACTGCTCGTGATCGTCATCGGCTACCTGATCGGACTGACCCACCCGACGCCCCTGCTGGCCGAGACGAACAGCCAGATCGCCGGCCGCGTCAGTCCCCGACTGATCGACCTGGTGGCCGCCTTGGCGACGGGAGTGGTGGGCGCCTTCGTCCTCGTACGCTCGGATCTGTCGGACACCCTGCCGGGTGTCGCCATCGCGATCTCCCTGGTGCCCCCACTGGCGGTCGTCGGGCTGACCCTGGAATCAGGAGCTCCCGATGAGGCCCTGGGCGCGCTGCTGCTGTTCGGCACCAACGTCACCGCCATCATCGCCACCGGTGTCGTGGTGCTCAGCCTCTACCAGCTGCGCGGCGCGGCGTCCGCGGCGGGCAGACCCGTCGGACGACTCAGCGGGCCGACGGTGGCCGTGATCGCCCTCGCCGTCGTCCTCGTCGCCGTGCCGCTCGGCATCGGCAGCGTGCAGGTCGCTCAGCAGCAGGCCACCATCACCCTGGCCCGTCCCGTCGCCCAGTCCTGGGCCTCGTCGCAGGGCTGGCAGATCAGCGACATCAGCTATCGGCAGGACGCCCTCAGGATCGTCGCTCTCGGTCCGCCGCCCTCGATCGACGCGGTCTCCCTGCGCGACCAGCTGGACGCCGCCGGACTGAGTGACGTCGACGCCAGCGTCACGTTGGTCATCGGTGGCAGCCGGTACCTGCCGAAACGCTGACCGCCCCGCCGGTAGGTCCTCGACGCTGTCCGAGGTTGACACGGTCTCAGTCGCCGTGGCGACCCCCTGGCTGCCGCTACGCTGTCGCCGTCGTCTGTGACACCTCACGAGGAGCTGAACTGTGCTGTCGGCACTGGGACAGGTGTTGCCGATCGCTGTCGCCGTCGCCTTCAGCTCGGTCCCGATCACGGCCACGATCTTGATCCTGTTGTCGCCGAAGCGGAACATCTCCGGGGCCGCCTTCCTGATCGGCTGGGTGGCCGGACTGACCATCGTGGTGTTGGCCGCCACCTTCGGCGCCCAGGCCCTGCCGATCACCTCGCTGCGGACCCAGCAGACGGCGTTCGGGATCGCCGAGATCGTCATCGGCGCCGCCCTGGTGATCTTCGGGATCGTCTCCGGCCTGCGAGCGGTACGCCAACCCACCCCGGCCCAGGGCGCCAAGTGGCTGAGCGCCGTCAGGTCGTTCGGACCGCGACCGTCCTTCGGACTGGCCGTCATCCTGAACTTTCGACCGAAGGGTCTGCTGCTGGGGGTGGCGGCCGGTCTGGCCATCGGGAGCGGG
>DATDAP010000621.1:0-6871 GCA_036525335.1 Microlunatus sp.
GCCAAGTACCTGTACGCGTTCAACCCCAGGACGAACGCCTACGAGCACCTCGCGCCGATGGAGGTGGGACGGTGGTACCCGTCGCTGATCACGGTCGCCGGCGGCAAGACGCTGATCACCGGCGGCATCGACGACCAGGGCAAGTTCACCGCCTCGGCCGAGTTGTTCAACTATCGCGACAACACCCATCGGCTGATCACGCAGTACGCGCTGGGGGTGAAGGACGGCAAGCTGCCGACGTACCCGCGTCAGGTCCTGACCGACAACCCGAATGTCGTCTTCTTCACCGGCGTCGCGCACGGCGGCTACACCGGTCGGGTGTCACCGATGTTCTGGAACTTCCGGACCGGCGCGACCCGAAAGGTCGCTGGTCTCCGCTCACCGGTCCAGCGGGCCTCGGCGGCCAGCTGCTTCTTCGGTGACGCCGACGACGGTCAGCTCATGGTGATGGGAGGCGGCCCGGTGGCGAACAGCCTGGTCGACATCATCGACATCGACAGTGCGCAGCCTCGGTACCGACCGGCCCCGGGCCTGCGGGCGGCGAAGGACAACCTGAGCTGCCTCACCCTGCCGACCGGCGCGGTGTTCGAGGCCAACGGCGGCTCGGGCAACTCCATCCCCGGTGCCTCGTACGAGGCGAGCATGTTCCAGCGGTTCGGCGGTGCACCCACCGCACTCAACCCGCTGCCGGCCGGCAACCACCGCCAGTACCACAGCAACCTGCTCTTCCTCGACGACGGCCGGATCGCCAGCTTCGGATCCAACCCCAGGGAACAGGCCCGCAGCATGTCCGTCCTCTACTTCACCCCGCCCGCGCTGCGCGGGAAGCGGCCGAAGCTGACCAAGATCGCCGGCACCGTCACCCGGGGCAAGACGATCAAGATCAAGCGCAAGGGCGGCGACAAGCTCGTGTTCCGGGCACCGGACGCGAGCACCCACGGCATGAACGCGGGCGGCTACCTCCAGACGCTCAGCATCAAGAAGGGCAGCAAGGTCAAGCTGACGCTGGCCAAGGCTTCGATGCCGCCGGGGTACTACCAGGTGATGGTCGTGGACACGAAGGGCAAGGGGAAGGGCACGTACTCGACCGCCAAGTGGGTTCGGGTGGTCGGCTGAGAGCGCGAGCGGGGCGTTCCTGCATCCCGGCGAGGTCCCGGTCCCGAACACGAGACCTGCGAACTTTGCCGTCTGCGGTGAGTTTGCCGTCTGTGGTGAGGTAGCCGGGAACGCCCTGTCCCTCGATCGAAGTGAGTCCTGCGTGAGAGTCGTCGTCATCGGAGCCGGCCTGGCCGGCCTGGCCGCCGCCTGCCACCTGACCGGACGCGGGTACGAGGTGACCGTGATCGAGCGCGAGGACATCCCCGGCGGGCGCAACGGTCAGCTGGTCCGCGACGGCTTCACCTTCGATACCGGCCCGACGGTGCTGACCATGCGGGATCTGGTCGCCGACGCCCTGCGCGCGGTCGACGCGGACCTGGACGAGCTGCTGCCGATGCAGCGCCTGGACCCGGCCTACCGGGCGCGGTTCGCGGACGGGTCCACGATCCGGGTGCGCTACGGCCGGGACGCGATGCGGGACGAGATCGCCGACACCTGCGGCTCGGTGGACGCCGCCGCCTTCGACGGCTTCGTGAGCTGGCTGCAGGACCTGTACGTCGCCGAGATGCCGAACTTCATCGACCGCAACTTCGACTCCCCGCTCGATCTGCTGTCCCGACCCGGTGTCGCGGCCAGGCTGGTCCGGTTGGGTGGTTTCGGTCGGCTCGGCAACGCCATCCGGCGTCGGTTCCGCGACGACCGCCTGCACCGGCTGTTCAGCTTCCAGGCCATGTACGCCGGCCTGGCCCCCGACGAGGCCCTCGCCATCTACGCGGTGATCACGTACATGGACAGCATCGAGGGCGTCTGGTTCCCCGAGGGCGGCATGCACGCCATGCCGGTCGCCCTGGCCACGGCCGCCGAGAAGGCGGGCACCCAGTTCCGCTTCGGTGCCTCGGTGACCGACGTGCTACGGCGGACCGACAACGGCGGGGTCGCCGGCGTACGACTGGACTCCGGTGAGCAGCTGACCGCCGACGCTGTCGTCTGCACCCTCGACCTGCCGGCCGCGTACGAGAAGCTGCTACCCGACCTGACCCCGCCGCGCGCCCTGCGCCGGCCGCGGTACTCGCCGTCGGCCGTGGTCTGGCACGTCGGCGTACGCGGACTGCCCGATCCCGAGGTCTCGCACCACAACATCCACTTCGGGCACGAGTGGGGTGGCGCCTTCGACGACCTGCTGAAGCGCGGCACCCTGATGGGTGATGCGTCCCGGCTCGTCACCATCCCGTCGCTGGACGACCCGTCGCTGGCGCCGGAGGGGTGCTCGACCCTGTTCGTCCTCGAGCCGGTGCCGAACCTCGCCGACGGTCGGATCGACTGGGTGCGGGAGCGCGGTCCGATGCGGGAGCGGCTGCTGGCCTTCCTGGCGGCCGAGGGCTATCCGACCGACATCGTGACCGAGGAGCTGGTCACCCCGCTCGACTGGCAGGATCAGGGGATGGCCGCGGGAACTCCGTTCGCGCTGGCGCACACGTTCGCCCAGACGGGCCCGTTCCGGCCGCCCAACGTGGAGCGGCGAGTGCCGGGGATGATCTTCTCCGGCTCAGGTACTGTCCCAGGGGTCGGGGTGCCCATGGTGCTCATCTCCGGGAAGCTGTCGGCCGATCGCGTCGAGGCGTACCTGGGGGGCGGGTCTGCGGGCAGGACGATCTCACGCAGGTCCACCAGGAGGCTCTCGTCATGAGCGTGACCCAGGCCATCGACCCGCGCGTCCTGCGGGCCGGTTACCGGGAGTGCGGGCGGTTGACCCGCCAGTTCGGGACCACCTACTTCTGGGGAGCCGCGCTGCTGCCCCGGCGGCAACGCAAGCACGTCTACGCGGTGTACGCCCTCTGCCGGCTGGCCGACGACATCGTCGACCTGCCTCCCACCACCGGATCGACAGGGCAGACCTTCGTGCCCGGCACCGGGCTGGGTGGCGCCCGCTCGGCGACCCAGCCTCCCGCGGTCGCCGCCGGGCCGGTCGGCGACGACAGCGAGGTGGCCGGGCGGCTGCGCGCTTTCGCGGACACGTTCCGGACGGCACTGACCTCCGGCGGCAGTGAGGACCCCGTGATCGCCGCGGTGGTGACGACCGCCCGCGCCTGCGAGATCGACCCCGAGTGCTTCGACCGGTTCTTCGGGGCGATGGCGATGGACCTGACCACCAGCACGTACGAGTCGTGGGAGGATCTCTGCGACTACATGGAGGGTTCGGCCGCGGTGATCGGGGAGATGATGCTTCCCGTCCTCGAGCCGCGGACCCGCGAGGCGAGGGCCCCGGCCCGAGCGCTCGGCCTGGCCTTCCAGCTCACCAACTTCCTTCGCGACGTCGACGAGGACCTCGACCGCGGCCGGGTCTACCTGCCACAGGAGGATCTGCGGCGGTTCGGGGTCGACCTGCGCTGGCGGCGCTCCACGCCGGAGTGGCGGGCGCTGATGGCGTACGAGATCGAACGGAACCGGTCGCTCTACGAGTTCGCCGACACCGGGATCGCCATGCTGCCGCCCCGCTCCGCGCGGTGCGTGGGGGCGGCCCGGGTGCTCTACGCGCAGATCCTGGACCGGATCGAGCGGGCCAACTACAACGTGTTCAACGGTCGGGCCCGGGTGCCCACCGCGCGCAAGGCGCTGACCGCGGGGCGGATCATGGTGACCGGACCGCGGATCCGTAGCGCCGCCTGACCCGCTTCGACTCGACAGAGGCCTGCTCCACCACGCCAGAGATCTGCTCGACCACGCCAGAGAGGACAGCCATGTCGTTGCGTCTCCGGGACGACCTGCCGGATCAGACGGGTCTGCTGGGACGGCTGCCCGAGCAGGTCCGGTCGCGGATCCCGATCCAGCGGGTGCCGCAGCCCCGGCAGAACCGGATGACCGCGTCCTGGCGGCAGGCCAAGCCGGGCCGGATCGCCGCCGCGTTGGCGGTCGCCCAGGCACAGAACTCCGGCGGCTGGTTCGTGGCCGGTCAGAGCACCGACGTCGGGGCGACGGAGTCGGTGGCCCGGACGATCGCCGGCCGTGAGGTGGTGTTCTGGCGTGACGCCGATGGGACCCTGATCGCCGGCCCCGGCGCCTGCCCGCACCTGGGCGCGCTGATGGACGCCTGCCCGGTGCTGGACGGGACCATGTACTGCCGCTGGCACGGCCTGGCGCTGACCGCACGCGGCGACCGGACCTGGAGCCCGTACGCGGCCCTGGACGACGGGCTGCTGATCTGGGTCCGGCTGGCCACCGAAGGCGAGACGTTCACCGAGCGCCCCGCGGTGTCGGCCCGCCCGCCGCTGGACGGCTCGGTCAGCGCGGTGATGGTGGAGCCCGGCACCTGCCAGCCGGAGGACGTGATCGCCAACCGGCTCGACCCCTGGCACGGGGCCTGGTTCCACCCGTACGCGTTCTCGCACCTGGTGGTCGACGACGACGCCTCGGACTCCAGCCGCCTGGTGGTGGACGTGACGTTCCGGCTCTCGCGCACCTGGGGCGTACCGGTGCGGGCCGAGTTCACCTGCCCCGACACCCGCACCATCGTGATGCGGATCACCGACGGGGAAGGTACCGCGTCGGTGGTCGAGACGCACGCGACCCCGACCGGGGTGGATGAGCGCGGCCGGCCGATCACCATGGTCACCGAGGCGACCATCGCGTACTCCGACCGACCCGGCTTCCAGGTCGCCAAGTGGCTCACGCCGGTGCTGCGGCCGGGCATCATCCGTACGGCCAAGAAGCTGTGGGTGGACGACCTGGCGTACGCGGAACGGCGTTACGAGCTGCGGATGCGCGGGGAGTACCCGGGCTGATCAGCTCGCCTGGTGGCGAGTAGGAGATTCTCGAGGTGTTCGCGAGGATGAAGACCACGAAGACCTCCCACTCGATCTGCTGGCTTCGAAGCAGGTGATCCACTCGGGGGTGAACACGGGCGCCGGGCCGTCGGAGCCGCCCTTCACGAGCAGGGCGTGGATGTCCTGGACGAGTTCCCGGGGGCGCCGCCGGGTCTCGGCCGTGATGCGTTGGAGCTCGAAACCCGCCTTCCGCAGCTGTCGCTCCCGACGGATGTCCTTCTGCCACTGGGCCCGATCGGTCCGGTGATGGTCACCCTCGTTCTCGAGCAGCAGACGGTAGACCAGGTACGCGAGGTCGGGGGTGGCGATGAAGAAGTCGTCGTCGCTGAGGTCCACGTTGCGCACCGGCTCGGGCAATCCGGCGAGCACGAGGCACAGGCGCAGCCGTGACTCAGGCGGCGAGTCGACGCGGTCGCGGACCAAGCCGGCGGCCCGACGAACGGTCGCGCAGTGCCGACCGGTCAGATCTCCGACGTGTTCCTGGAGAGCTGCTGGAGTCGTTCTCTTGAGCCGGACGAGACAGTCCCCCGCGACGACCAACTCGACCAGGTCGAGATCCATGGCGGCACTTGCGAAGGCGGCCGCCGGTTCCAGCACGCGGCCTTGCGCCGCTGGCGTGCGCGAGAGGCGCCGTACGCGAACACCCCGCCGACGAACGTCCCGGCCGTTCGGTGAGCAGAACCTCAGCGGCGTGCGGGGGCCGAGGTCGACGCCGTACAGCTGCAGCGCGGTCAGTCCGTCGACCAACAGATCGTCGGGCATCGTCGCGAGGTGGGCGGCGACCACGTCCTTGAGGGCTGGTTGGTCCGCACCGGTCGACTGGTAGACGCCGGGGGCGATCCGGCGGACGGCGGTGCTGCGGAACGTGGAGGTGCGCAGTCCGCGTGAGGTCCCGGCGGCCCACGTGAACGGGTGCGTCGCGAGATCGTCCGGCAGGACGGCGCGGTGGGCGGGCATGCTTCAGCGTGTGCCGCCCAGGCGAGGTGCGCCAGAGTGCGTTCCGAGTCTGTGGATGACGCTCCAGAGCATGACAAGGCTGTGGACAGAGCTCCGGGTGCCGGTCCGTCCGTTCGAGAGGGAAGTTCTCGGGGCCTTCGCGTCGCTGAAGACCCCAGGATGTTCCCACTCGGGGCGGGATCAGCGAGATAGTGCGGCAGCGGCCCGACCAACCGGGCGGCGCCCGGCCATCGGCACGGTCCACAGATCGTGGCCGGCCACTTCCCAGCGGCTCAGCAGCGCGTTGGCCGCTTCGTAGCCGGTGGTCGCGGCCCGTTCCATCAGGGCGACCGGGAAGTCGCAGCGCACGCCGTCACCGGCCAGCACGACCCGCGGGTCGGGGGTCTCCACACCCGGTCTGAGGTGCCAGGGTCCGGTGCCGACCAGGGGGCAGTCGTCGCGGACCAGCCACTCCTCGCTGACGACCTGGGCGGCGGCCGTCTCCGGGTAGACCCGGGCCAGCTCGGCCCGCAGGCGCTCGCGGGTGGCCGCCTGGCGCGCGTCGTCGCCGATCCCGTACGGGAGCGCGTAAGCGTGCAGCTCGACCACCGACCCGCCGGTACGGCGGCGCCAGCCGGCGGCCCCGTCCTCGAACAGCTCCAGCACGCTCACGTTGTCGAGGGGGCCGAACCCGCTGGCGCCCAGGAACGGCGGCCGCTCGGTGCGGACGGGCCGGTCCAGCCAGAGTCGCCAGACGGCGAAGGGGGGTGCTGTCTGGTTGGCGGCCAGCCGCTCGCGCCACAGCGTGTGAGATGAGGGGTCGACATCGGCCACGAACTCACACGTTGATCCGAGGTGGCGGGTCGTGGCGGGGTCAGCGGCGAGCACGCAGGTGTCGGCCCGCACGCTCGCGCCGGACCCGAGCCGCGCCTCGACGCCGTCCACCCGGCTCGTCAGGTGCTCGACACTCTCCTCCGTCCTGACCTCGACACCCAGCCCGTGCAGGTGGCGACCCA
>DATDAP010000622.1:0-3826 GCA_036525335.1 Microlunatus sp.
AGCGGTGTCCACCTGGGTCTGGCTCGTGTGAAGAACGACGTCTACGAGCCGCTCGTGCGAGCAGGGGTGATCGATGTCATCGGCAAGGAGATGCTCTTCGCCACCCTGCCGGTCGCCGAGGAGAGCTACCTGCGCTGGGCCCTGGCTCACGAGCCGGCGCAGCCGATGGAAACACCCGCACAAGCGATCGAACATGAAGCCGCCGACAGCTCGCTGCCCTGGCAGCGACCAGAACCGGACGACGAAGCGCCCGGTGGTGGCGACCTCTCATCCGGCCACTGACCTGGTCTTCGTTCCGCGTCGTTGTCGTCTGACCTCGGGGCCTGCACCCACTACCTCCGAGCTGAGACGAAGGACGGCTATGGCGCGCGGGTTGACTGGGACTGGGGCGGCTGGGGGGACTGTGGCCGATTCGGCTTCGGCGACTTGAGGCCGTGGTCACGTCGCGCGGCTCGCACGCCCTGGCTGATGCTGTGCCACAGATGGTCATCGCCGAGCTTGGCCCGCACGCCGGTCTTGCTGAGCACGGTCCGGACACGAAAGCGGACCCGGACGAAGTAGATGTCGATGCCCTCGCCGCGTAGTCGGTCCAGGAGCAGGCTCAGCATGTCGGCGCTGGTGATCTCCAGCTGATCGGTGCTCTCCAGGTCCAGCACGACCGCCTTGGTGTCGGGATGCTCGTCCACGAGCTGCAGGACCTGGTCCTTGACCCGCGCGGCGTTGACCCAGAACAGCGACTCGTCGAGCCGGAGCACTAATACGCCTGGGATGGTGATCCGTTCGGGGTGGTTCTCCAGCGATCCCCAAGCCGCCTTCTCCTTCGGCACCTTGCCCATCACGTCGACCGTGACGCGGCTCGATCGATAGATCAGACCCAGGATGGCCCAACCCACGGCGACCAACAGCCCGAGCAGCGGACCAGCCACCAACACACCTATCGCCGCGGCGCAAGCGGACAGGAAGTCGACCCGTCGCGAATGTCGGTACCGACGCATGGCCGGGATGTCGATCAGTCCCCAGACTGCGTGCACGACGATCGCGCTGAGCACTGCCCTCGGCAGCACCCCGAGAGCCGGGGCGAGCAACACGATGGCCAGCAGCGACAGCAGCGCGGCGGCCAGCCCGGCAACCTGGGTTCGTCCACCGGAACGGTCGGCTGCGGCCGTCTTGGAGAGGCTGCCCGCCACCGCGAGACCTCCCAGGAGCCCGGTGGCGATGTTGCTGGCCCCGGCAGCGAGCAGCTCCTGATCGGTGCGGATCCGGTACCCGCCCTTGACCGCGAACAGACGGGCCGCGCTCAACCCCTCGGCGAGCCCGACGAAAGCCAGCGCGACCGCAGCCAGCACGATGTCGCCGAGCCGATCGAGGGGCACGAGCGGTACCTTCAGGGCAGGGAGTCCGCCCGGCACGAACCCGACCACCGCGACCCCTCGGGCCGCCAGGTCGAGCACCTTCGATCCGAGGAGTCCGAGCACCAGGACCACCAAGGACCACGGGATCCGCGGCAGCAGGGCGGACCCGACGAACAGCACCGCGAGCGCCACGACGGAGACGCCGACGGTGAGCGGGTCGATCTCAGCCCGGCCGGTGACCAGACCAGTGATCCGGCCCACGACGTCCCGAGCCTCAACTTTCATGCCGAGCAGGCTCGGCAGCTCGCCCAGGATCACCAGCACAGTGAGCCCGAGCACGAACCCGGTGACGATCGGTTTGGACAAGAACTCTGCCACCCACCCGATCTTGAGGAACGCAGCGACCACCAAGATCACGCCAACCCACATGGCCGCCGCAGTCGTGAACAACACGGCCTGGAGGACGTCGGACGGATGCATCGCGGCAACCAGAGATCCTGACAGCACCGAGACAGTGGAGACGGGTCCGATGACCAGCTGGCGCGATGTACCGAAGATGGCATACATGATCAGGGCGACGGGGACGGCGTACAGCCCGATCTCCACCGGGACACCGGCGATGGCGGCGTAGCCGAGGGCCTGTGGGACAGCAAGCGCCGCGACAACGGCCCCCGCCACCAGGTCCGGGCGCAGCCGGTGGCGGTCGTATTGTGGCAACCAGCCGAGGATGGGGATGAAGCGTCGCCACCAGGGATCCGACCGGGCAGCAGCTCGGTCGCCGCTCGGCGCGTCGCTCACATCCGGGGCCCCTGGGCCTCGATCTGCGGCACCACGCCAACGGGCTCCGCGAGCTCGGCGACGCTGGGGATCTCGGCGGCGACATCCTCGGCTCGCAGTGCCTTGGACATCGCCCAGCCGATCCAGCCGAACAGCACGAAGAGCACCACACCCACGGCCACGAACGCGGCCGGCCCCGGCAGCGTGGTCAGCTGGAACATCACCCAGCCGATCACCAGGGTGGACGGGATCGTGACCACCCAGGCCAGCACCATCTCGCCGACGACCCTGAGGTTGACCCCCTGACCCGAGGCGACTCCGGAGCCGGTGATCGACGACGCTGCCGCATGAGTGGTCGAGATCGGGACACCCATGCCGGTGGCACCGAAGATCGCCGTCACGGCGCCGACGTTGGCGGCCAGACCCGAGCTCGCCCGCAGGGTGGTGATCCGCAACCCCATCGTCTCGATGATCTTCCAGCCGCCCCAGATCGTTCCACCCGCGATCGCGGAGTAGGCGAGCAGCGGGATCCACCAGCCGATCTCCAGGTTGCCGTCGGGCTTCAACGCGATGTAGCCGCCTGCGTACAACGAGGCGGCGATGATGCCCATCGTCTTCTGGGCGTCGTTGGCTCCGTGGCCGAAGGAGACGGCGGCAGCTGACACGAGCTGCAGACCCTTGAACACCTTCGCGTCGGAGTGCACCCGCCACCGGCGCTGGAGGCGCCCGATCGCCACCATCGCCAGGAACGCGACGGTGAAGGCCAGAGCCGGTGAGGCGACGATGGCGATCACCGCGGTGCGGACGACACCCCAGTTGATGGCCGCCAGTCCGCCCGCGGCGAGACCTGCACCGACCAGCCCGCCGATGATGGCGTGACTGGACGACGACGGCATGCCGATGTACCAGGTGATGTAGTTCCAGGTGATCGCCGCGATCAGGGCGGCGAAGACCACCGCCACTCCCTCGGCGTCGTGCTTGACCACTTTGGCCACGGTGTTCGCCACGGCCGTACCGACGACGAAGAAGGCGGCGAAGTTGAAGAACGCCGAGAACCACGGCGCCCAGCGAGCCGGCATCGCCCGGGTGGCCACGACCGTGGCCACCGAGTTGGCGGCATCGTGGAAGCCGTTGGTGAAGTCGAACAGCAACGCCAAGACGATGACGCCGACGATGGCGACCAACAGCCAGTCCATAGGAACTCCTTGTCGACGCCGCCCCTTCGATTGTGGGGGCACCGGCATCCTTCAGCACAATTGGTTTGTCTCGATTCGGTCTCGAAGGCCGCCTTGGTACCGGCTGACGACGATGTCGCCGAACTCGGCGTGTCACATCACGATGGGCGGCCGACCCGGTTTCCAACGGGGTCTCCTTGGCCGACGCGTTCTTGGTCGCAACACGGGTCAGGAAGGCGAGATCGAGGAGCCGGATGATGCCGGCATCCACCAGATCGACCAGCAGCGGCAGCCCTTCTCCGGTCATGTTGCTACCGGGGAACTCGACGACCACGTAGTCGATGGGGTGATCTCTTCTAGTTCACATCTGTGGATTCTGCCGCGAGCTCGACGGCTCGGTCGGGGCTTTGCAGGTCACCGACTTCGACGGTGACGGCGAGCTCGACCTGGCCATGTTCGAGGGCGCCCCCTCGGGCCTGCTCGATAAGAGCGACATCGATGAAGCGGTCTCGGTCATCGAAC
>DATDAP010000623.1:0-2698 GCA_036525335.1 Microlunatus sp.
CGCGATCGCCCGGACGAGGTTGTCGCCGATCTGCAGCGCCACCTCCATCGTCATCGTCCGGGTGACGCCGTTGACGGTGGTATCCACCAGCAGGGCGTTGTAGATGTCGGGCATCTGGTCGACCGGGAACTCGACGTCGACGACCGGGCCGATCACCCGGGAGACACGGCCGATCCCGCCGGCCGGAGCGTCGCTGGTGGTCTCTTCTGCTACTGCGGTCATAGTCCCTCGTTACCTCGTGTCGCTGTCGTGTCGGTGCTGGTGATGGTCGGTGGAGCTAGTCGGAACCGGCGGAGGCTTCGGACAGCGCCGCGGCGCCGCCCACGATCTCGCTGATCTCCTGGGTGATCTCGGCCTGCCGCGCCTGGTTGGCTTCCCGGGTCAGCCGCTCGATCAGCTGCTGGGCGTTGTCGGTCGCGGACTTCATCGCCCGCTGCCGGCTCGCCAGCTCCGAGGCGGCCGACTGCAGCAGGCAGGAGTACACCCGGCTCGCCACGTAGAGCGGCAGCAGCTCGTCGAGCACCGTCTCGGCATCGGGCTCGAAGTCGTAGAGCGGGTGCAGCTCGGCCTGCTCGGTCTTCTCCTCGCTCTGCACCACCTCGAGCGGCAGAAGCCGAATCACCGTCGGCGTCTGGGTCAGCATCGAGACGAAGCGGGTGTAGACGATGTGGATCTCGTCGACCCCGCCCTCGTCAGTCGACTTCAGGAACGATTCGATCAGCGCGTCGGCGATGTCCCGGGCCTCGGCGTAGGTCGGGGAGTCCGAGAAACCCTCCCACTGCCGGTGGATCTCGAAGTTCCGGAACTTCGCGAAGCCGATCGCCTTGCGCCCGGTGAGGAACCGCTGAACGCGGAGGCCGTTGCGCTCGAGCAGCTCCCGCAGCTGGGAGGACTGCTTGAGCACGTTCGAGGAGTAGGCACCGGCCAGGCCACGGTCGGAGGTGATCACCAGCATCGCCGCCGCCTGCGGGTCCTCGACCTGAGTGGTCAGCGGGTGATCGATCTCCGGCGCGTCGGTGGCCACCGCCGACACGGCCCGGGTGAGCTCTCGGGCGTACGGCGTCGCCTGCGCCGCGCGCTGCTGGGCCTTGACGATCCGGGAGGACGCGATCAGCTCCATCGCCCGAGTCACCTTCTTGGTGGTGGTGACCGCGGCGCGGCGCTGACGCAGCTCCCTCAGGCTCGCTGGCATGTCTTCTTCCTCTCGGCTCGCAGCATCACTGAACCTCGACTCACGGGCACCCGGTCAGCGCTTCTGCTTGACGATCTGCTCCTGGGTGACGTCCTCTTCTTCCAGGGGCTCGTGGTCCTCACGAACGACGAGCAGGTGCCCCTCGGAGGTCTGGAACTCCTTCTTGAACTCGGAGATCTGGCTGCGCAGCGCCTCGGCGGGGTCGTCGTCGAAGACCTTCGACTCCTTGATGTTGGCCAGGGAGTCGCTGTGGTGCCGGATGTAGTCCAGCATCTCGCGCTCGAAGCGGAGCACGTCGTTGACCGGCACCTCGTCGATCAGGCCCTGCAGGCCCGCCCACACCGAGACGACCTGCTCCTCCACCGGGTACGGCGAGTACTGCGGCTGCCGGAGCAGCTCGGTCAGCCGGCTACCGCGGTCCAGCTGCCGGCGGGTGGTGGCGTCGAGGTCGGAGGCGAACATGGCGAAGGCCTGCATGTCGCGGAACTGCGCCAGCTCCAGCTTCAGCGAACCGGCGACGCTCTTCATGGCCTTGATCTGCGCCGCACCGCCCACCCGGGACACCGACACACCCACGTCGATGGCCGGCCGCTGGTTGGCGTTGAACAGGTCGGACTGCAGGAAGATCTGCCCGTCGGTGATGGAGATGACGTTGGTCGGGATGTAGGCCGACACGTCGTTGGCCTTGGTCTCGATGATCGGCAGACCGGTCATCGACCCGGCGCCCAGCTCGTTCGAGAGCTTCGCGCAGCGTTCGAGCAGCCGGCTGTGCAGGTAGAAGACGTCACCCGGGTAGGCCTCACGACCCGGCGGGCGACGCAGCATCAGCGACATGGCGCGGTAGGCCTCGGCCTGCTTGGTCAGGTCGTCGAAGACGATCAGCACGTGCTTGCCCTGGTACATCCAGTGCTGGCCGATGGCCGAGCCCGCGTACGGGGCGATGTACTTGTAGCCCGCGGCGTCGGACGCCGGCGAGTGCACGATGGTGGTGTACGCCAGCGCGCCCGCCTCCTCGAGCTGGCTGCGGATGGAGGCGATGGTCGAGCCCTTCTGACCGATCGCGACGTAGATGCAGCGCACCTGCTGCTCCGGGTCGCCGGTCTCCCAGGCCGCCTTCTGGTTCATGATCGTGTCGATCGCGATCGCGGTCTTGCCGGTCTTGCGGTCGCCGATGATCAGCTGCCGCTGACCGCGGCCGATCGGGATCATGGCGTCGATGGCCTTGATGCCGGTCTGCAGCGGCTGCCGAACCTCCTGGCGATCCATCACGCCGGCGGCCTGCAGCTCCAGCGGACGCTGCTCGTCGATGTCGGTGATCTCACCGAGACCGTCGATCGGCTCGCCCATGGCGTTCACGGTGCGGCCGAGGTAGCCGTCACCGACGGGCACGGAGAGGATGTCCCCGGTGCGCTTGACGACCTGGCCCTCCTCGATGCCGCCGGAGTCACCCATCACCACGACGCCGATCTCCCGGACGTCGAGGTTCAGTGCGATGCCGAGGGTGCC
>DATDAP010000624.1:0-15482 GCA_036525335.1 Microlunatus sp.
AGGATGTGCTCGGTCCCGATGTAGTTGTGGTTCAGCATGCGAGCCTCTTCTTGCGCCAACACGACGACGCGTCGGGCCCGATCCGTAAATCGCTCAAACATGGCTTCTCCTCGTTGGCGGTGCCTGCGTCGGTGATCCCCCGCGAGGAGGCAGCACCGGCTGGCCACAACTCTAGTCCGCGCGGCCTGTCTCGCCAGGATCAAGCCGTACCTGATCCTCGCGGGACGATCGGTCGTCGGCGGACCGATAGGTGTCCGTGAACCTCCTCGGCAGAAGGCGCAGCGCCCTCTGGCGGTCGTCGCGGCTGGTCGGGCGACAGATCCTTGCGGACAGCGACCCGAGAACAACAAGATCGTTCCACTCACCGACCGGAGACAGCAGAGCGCCCTGGGCGACCATGTGTTCGCCCAGGGCGCAACGACCCTGCTGGATAGTGCCGAGGATCAGGCGTGAGCCTGCTCGTACGCGGACCGCACCTCCGAGGAGATCCGGCCGCGGCTGGATACCTCCATGCCATTGTCGAGCGCCCAGGCGCGGATATCGCTGGTGGAACCGGAGCTGTCCGCCGCCGACGCCTTGGCGGCGACGACACGGGAGCGCCGACGGCCGCCGACCTTGCGCGCATGGGACAACCACGGAGCCAATGCATTGCGCAGCTCGGTGGCATTGGCGGTGGAGAGATCGATCTCGTACTCCGCGCCGTCGAGGGCGAACGAGACGGTTTCGTCCGCCTCGCCGCCGTCATAGTCGTCTTCCAAAATGATCTGGACGCGCTGCGCCACTTCACCCTCCATCGGAACAGAAATCTGACGAAAGCGACGCTACCTCACCCGACACCCATCACGAAACGAAAACGGGGGAGTCATTTCATCTGGTTTACCAGATATTCGCTCGGCTATGGGATCTGCCTCGAGTTGCACGATCCCGCCGGATCCCCCGGGCCGGCCGGTTGTTTCGGCCGCGCGGGCCAAAGGGTCAAGCCCGGCGGCGGTCCGCCTCGAAATTCGGCATCGCCGGCTCTTCGGTCGCCAGCTCGAGGACCGTACGGTCCTCGCCGCCCGTCGCCATGGCGACCTCGGCCCGATCGAGACGGACCCGGCGCGGCAGCGCGTGGACCTCGGCGTCCCAAGCCGCGGGGGCCGATCGGGCCAGAGCGAGCTCGAGGTCCCGCTCGCGTACGGTCTCCCGCAGCCCGGCGATGGTTCCGTCGGCCCGGACCAGCTGGCGACGAACAGATCCCAGATCGGTACGCAGCGCCGAGACGTCCACCCGCAGACCGGCGATCTGGGTCTGCTGCCGATCGACCTCGTACCGCCACCGCTCCGCCCGCCCACGGACGGTGTCGAGGACCTCGGCGTTGTGCTTCCGTTCGGCACGCAGGTCCTCGGTGTGCCGACGGCCGACGGTGAGCAGGTCGCGGGCGTGCCGGCGCTTGGTCAGCTGGAGCTCGCGCCAGGCCAGGGCACACGAGGCGACCGCCGAGACCAGTGCGATCACGACGCCGACCCGCAGCGCCCAGTCCGGACCGAGCAGCGAGGCGAGCGAGAGCAGGGTGCCGACCGCCAGGGCAGCGGTCGAGAGTCGCCGGCGCATCGGAGCCGCCTGCTTCCGCGCGGGCGTGCCGGCCCGAGCCAGCTGGGCGGGGGCAGACACCGGAGCAGTCGTCACGGCGATCACCCTATGCACAGCCAGCCGGACCTCCGGGGAGGTCGCGCCGTGTCCGCTGGGGCTCGAGTGACGCACGTGACGACGACACCTCCCACCGAGGCTTCCCGGATGCGTCCCACACTGAGGCTTCCCGGATGGGCCCTACCGGGTCTCCCCCTGGTGGACCGGCGGGGCGCCGTTGGCGGTGAAGCCGATGGCGCGGAGCTCGGGTGCGGCCGAACCCGCCCTGCTGGTCAGCACCACCTCGTACTGGATGAACCGCGAGCTCCCCGTCACCCGACCCCCGCCCGTCACTGGCTTCCAGTCCGACCAGGTCCGGTCCGGTGACACGGTGCTTCCGGTGCGGACCCTCACGACGAGCGTGCTCCCCTTGGGGACAAGGCTGCCGGACACGATGCGGTCCCAGTCGACCATCGCCCGCGCGTCCAGGACGCCGGAGGCGAAGGTGCCGCGCCGCGCCTTCGACGCGCCACCACCGAGGGTGATGCTCCCCAGTCGCGCCTCGTCGATCGTCGCCTGGCCGGTGGTCGTACCCCGCCGGAACGACGCGGTCATCTGCTCCGCCACCCCGGCGGGCGGGGTGGTGAAGCGGAGGTTCTTGCTGGTGACGTCGTTGCCGGCGGCGTCGGTCGAGGTCGTGCGGACCCAGTAGGTCGCGCTCGGGGCGAGCCCCGTCACGACCAGGCTGTGCCGACGGGTGGCCTCGGACTCTGCGGCGGAGGTGGTCAGCTTCTTCGCCGTCGGGCCAAGATCCACCGTTCCCGTGGTCGCCTCGTTGGTCGTCCACTCGACCCTCGCCGAGCCGTCCGGCAGGGCGGTGACGGTCGGCGCGGTGGATGTCGGCTTCTTGGTGTCCGCCTTGGGCGTCACGAAGGTGGCCGGCGCACTGCCGGTCGCCGGGTACGTCCGGCTCAGTCCCTTCCCGTCCGTCGACGTGACCCGGTAGTAGTACCTGGTCCCCGGCTTGAGTCCGCCGACCGACACCGCGTGCTTGCTGGTCGCCCCCCGCTTGACCTTGGTCGTGGTCAATCTCGTGGCACTGGTACCGAGGCTGACTTCGGATGTGGCCACGGTGCTGGTGGTCCACCGCAGACTCGCGCTCTGGTCGGTCACCGCGGGACCGGTCTCGGGACTGACCGCCGCGATCGCCAGCGCGCCCGTTGCACCGTAGCTCGCGGTGTAGGTGCCGGCCGCAGCCGTGAAGATCGCGTACTCCAAGCCCTTGATCGTCTCCTTCCTGATCGTCACGGCACTGCCCGCACGGGTGATTCCGGTGAGCTGAGTGCCGTTGGGACCGGCCGTCGGCAGCATGCCGGTCAGTCCGGTGGCCCCGGCTCCGACCGCCACCGTGAACGTCAGCGCGTTGGCGTTCCAGGCGATGGCGGAGTAGGAAGACGCATTGCGGCCGTCGATCCAGGTCAGCATCTGCTTCCCGCTGACGATCGGCACCCCGCGAGCCTTCGCCGAGTCCATCAACGCGTCGTTCTGCGGGATGGTGGCCGCGTCGGTGTGCATGTTCGCGGTGAAGGCCCCGTAGTAGCCGAGCGACCCGAGGGCGTTGTCCAGCAACGTGTTCGGGGTGAACGGGTAGGTCTGGTCCGACTCGTCGGTCATCTGGGTCGCCGCCTGGTAGATGTCCAGCATCGCGCCAGTCGGGTCGGCGAACCGCATCGGCATCCCGGATCCGGTCATGAAGCCGGGACGGTTCTGCACCCAGGACCCGGGCCAGTAGTAGTAGTTGGTGTCCAGCCGCATGCCGTTGGCCCGTTCGACACTCGCCTGGGACGACCAGTCGCTCCAGGCGATGCAGTGCAGCCGGTTGCTGACCGGGCTGCTCAGGCTCGGGTAGTTCGTCCGCCACTGCGCCAGCTGGGTGCTGTACGTCGTCGCGATCGACGACGCCGTGTAGTTCCCGCAGTTGGTGCTGGCATGGACGCCGACCTCGAAGCCCTGGTTCGTGTACGCCTGCGCGGCCGAGTCGGACAGCGGCGTGTTCGGGTAGACGTACGAGGAGAAGCGGGGGCAGGTCCACTCGGCCACGGAGCACTGGGCCGGGCTGTTCGACAGGTACTGGTTGAACCGCCCGGCGGTGCCACCGTTGCCGTGGTCGTCGCCCGTGCCGATGACCACCGCCTTGAGGCTCCGCGGGAAGTACCAGAATCGCGGCAGCGGCTTCCGGTCGCGGTTCATCACCTGGATCAGGTTGGCCAGCAGCCGCTGCTGCTCGTCGGCCTGCGGGATCGCGACCTTGCTCAGGTTGACCCAGTCGGTGGAGCTGCCACCGAAGAACAGGTCATCGGAGCGGATCGGGGCCTGACCATCGCGTTCCTGCTCGGCCCAGGCCGGGTTGCCCTGCCGGGTCTGGATGACGGACCGGGGCAGGTCGTAGGTGAAAGCCGCCACCTGCCCCCCAGAGCTGCCGACGTCTCGCAAGGTGACGGCCGGGAAAGTGGTGGATGTCGTGGCGTTGGAGTAGATCGTGGCCACGGTCTGCGTACCGGCTCCCGCGGTGAGTGTGTACTGATCGGCGGCACCGTGGAACTGGATCGAGTTGGGCACGATGCCGGCTCCGGCGGGTGCCGTCGGGTTCACGGTCAGATAACCGTCAGTGGTGGTTCCGGTCGTTGCCGTGAGCCCCAACAGGGTAGACATTGTCGCCGTCTTCGAGGGCCTCATCGCGATGAGGTTGCCGCCCCCCGACACCCAGGTGCTCAGCAGCGACTCCTGGGTTGCCGTGACCGGCACGGCGCCCAGCACGACCACGTCGTAGGCCGCCAGGGTGGCGGGCGACAGGGTGCCGACGTCGATGGTCTTGAACTCGTTCAGCCCCTCGGTGCGCAGCATCTCGGCGAGATAGGTCGAGGACGGGTTACCGGCGCTCGTGACCACGGCGATCGGACCGCCAGGCCCCTGCTCTGGTCCGGGCGGCGGGGGTGCGGACGTGGCGAAGCTCCACGTGAGGGGGGCCATCACGTTGCCCGCCGCGTCGCGCGCGCCGGTGATGGTCGCCGTGTACGTCGTCGAGAACGCGAGGGCGCTCGACGGGGTCAGCGTGGCGGTCTGCGTGCCGGCGTCATAGCCGAGACTGGCCGGGACGGCGCCCGATGGCCCTGTGAGCTGGAAGCTGACCGAGCTCGAGACGACGTTCTCCGAGAAGGTGGCGGTGACCGCCGTGCCGGCCGGGGCCGAGTCCGAGCCCGCCGCCGGTGACTTCGCGACCACCGTCGGAGCGGTCGTGTCCACCGCGGTGGTGTCGAAGACCACGTCTACCCAGTAGTTCGTGGACTGGTAGGTGCTGTTGGGCAGACCCGAGGCCCCGTACCGGTAGAGGCCGTTGCCGCCGTCGGTCCCGTTCCGCAGCGCGGTGAGCGGGCCTCGGGTGGTGGCCGCGGACGCGAAGTAGCTGGTGTTGTTGGAGTACCGCCCGACCGGTGCGTAGTAGGAGGCCACGTACGAGGTGTTGGCGGCGACCGGCACCGGAGACCCGAAGGTGGCCTGCTGCCACCCGCTCGCGCTCTCCCCGCTGAAGGTGACGGTGGCCAGACGGGTGCCTCCGCTGTTCCACAGCGACCCGGTGTGGGTGCCGGTGTTGCCCGCTCCCTTGTAGAACCGGATGCCCGTGACGAAGCCCGCCACTGTCGTGCGGAACTTCACCCCGAGCTCGACGGCCGAGGAGTCGGCGGTCGACGCGGTCGTTGGGGTCGCAGTGGACGGCCAGATCGTGCACGGGCACCCGCTGCTGCTGTTCGCGGTCGTGAAGCTCCAGGTCACCGGATCCATCACGTTGCCGGCGGAGTCTCGCGCGCCCGTGACGCTGACGGTCAGGGTCGCCACGGGCAGTGTGGCGGTCGGTGTGAAGGTCACCGTTCGGGTGCTGTCGACGTAGGACGCGGTGCCGGCCACCGGCGTGCTCCCGTTGGTGACCCCGACGACCGGGCTGCCGGCGACGACCGACTCGCTGAACGTCGCCGACACGGTCGTGCCGGTGGTCGGTACGCCGGTGGCTCCCGCGGCCGGCGCCCGATCGGTCACGGTGGGCTTGGTGGTGTCCACCGCGCTGCTCTCGAACACCACGTCGACCCAGTAGTTGGTCGACTGGTAGCTGCTGTTGGGGAACCCGCCGCCGCTGCCGTACCGGTAGACGCCGTTGCCCCCGTCGGTCCCGTTCGCCAACGCGGTCAACGGTGAGTTCGTCACTGCCGATCCGGCGAAGTACCCCTCGTCGGCGGCGTAGCGTCCGACCGGTGCGTAGTAGGAAGCCACGTAGGTGGTGTTGGCGGTGACCGCGACCGGGGTGGCGAACAGTGCCTGCTGCCATCCGGTGGCGGTCTCGCCGGTGAACGTGACGGTGGCTTGGCGGACCCCGGCGGCGGACCACAGCGAACCGGTGTGCGCGCCGGTGTTGCCCGCCCCCTTGTAGAACCGGATGCCGGTGATGAAGCCGGTCTGGTCGGCGCGGAACTTCACGCCCAGCTCGACCGCATCGGTGTCGCTCTCGGCCGGGTTGGCCGGGGTCTGGCCACTGGTGAAGATGGAGCACGGGCAGGTCGCGGCGGCCGCCGGATCCGGCGCCTGACCCAGCAGGACCCCCAGACCCAGGGCCATCATCAGCCAGAAGCCGACGACCCCGCGCCGAATCCGTCGCTGGTCCAACCGTGCCGGCGTAGAAGTCTCCGTCGACGTCATCGCGATCCCCCGAATCTCGTACTGCTCGTGTGGGTGTGAGGCCTCAGTCGGTCGTGACGACCACGTCGACCCAGTAGTTGCTGGACGCATAAGAGCTGTTGGGGAAGCCGCTGGCGCCGTACCGGTAGACGCCGTTGGCGCCGTCCGTGCCGTTCTGCAGCGCGGTCAGCGGTCCCCGGGTGGTGGCCGAGGTGAAGAAGTTCTCGTTCACCGAGTAGCGGCCGACCGGCGCGAAGTAGGACGCCACGTAGGTCGTGTTGGCGCTGACCGCGATCGGCGTGGCGAAGGTGGCCTGCTGCCAGCCGCTCGCGCTCTCCCCGGTGAAGGTGACCGTGCCGAGGCGGGTGGTGCCGGTGCTGTTCCACAGCGAGCCCGTGTGGGTGCCGGTGTTGGCTGTGCCCTTGTAGAACCGGATGGCCGTCACCCGTCCCGCCTGGGTGGTCCGGAACTTCACCCCGAGCTCGACCGCGCCGTTGTCGGGGTCGGCCACCACCGCCGGCACGGCGGTGCTCGGCCAGATGGTGCAGGGGCAGCCGCTGCTGGGTGGCGCCGCGGTGGTGAACGTCCAGGTGACGGTGCTCATGGTGTTGCCGGCGACGTCCTTGGCCCCGGAGACGACAGCGGTGTACGTCGTCGTGCCGGCGAGGGCGGCGGCCGGCGTGAACGTCGCCGTCCGGGTGGTGGCGTTGTAGCTCGTCGAGCCGGTGACAGCGGCGCCGCCGGGTCCGGTGACGCTCATCGCCACCGTGCCGGTCTGGAGCGCCTCATTGAAGGTCGTGGTGACCGTCGTACCGACGGCCACGCCGGTCGCCCCCACCGCGGGTGTCCGGGCGGTGACCGTGGGTGGTGTCGTGTCGGCCGGCGGAGCGGCGGCTGTGGTGAACACCCAGGTCACCGGGACCATCGTGTTGCCGGCCGGGTCCTGGGCCCCGGAGACGCTGACGGAGTACGTCGTCGAGGCGGCCAGCGCGCTCGCCGGCGCCAGCGTCACCGAACGGCTCGCGGGGTCGTAGGTCCTGGTGCCGGGCACGGCACCGCCGGGTCCGGTCAGGCTCATGGTGATGCTGGTGGAGTCCACGGCCTCACTGAAGGTCGCCCGCGCGGTGGTGCCGACGGCGACACCTGTGGCGCCGTCCGCCGGCAGCACGGCGGTCACCGTGGGTGAGGTCGTGTCCGGCGTGCTGGGCGCGGTCGTGAAGGCCACGTCCACCCAGTAGTTGCTGGACCGGTACGTGCTGGTCGGGAACGCCCCGGGGCTGGAGGCGTAGACACCGTTGCTGCCGTCCGTCCCCTCCCGGAGCGCAGTCAGTGGCCCGGTGGTGGTGGCGGAGGAGGTGAAGTAGTTCTCGTTGACCGCGTACCGGCCGGCGGGTGCGGTGTACGAGGCGACGTAGGTCGTGTCGGCCGTCACGGCGATCGGGGTGGTGAAGGACGCCTGCTGCCAACCGCTGGCGCTCTCACCGCTGAACGTCGCCGTGCCGAGGCGGGTCCCGGTGCTCGACCACAGCGAACCGACGTGGGTCCCGGTGTTCTGAGCTCCCTTGTAGAAGCGGATGCCGGTGATCGAGCCGCTCTGGCTGGCCCGGAACTTCACGCCCACCTCGACGGGTGAGGTGTCCGGATCGTTGGCGACGACCGGTGTCACCGACCCCGGCCAGATGCTGCACGGGCAGGTGCCCGGCGGTGGCGGCGTCCCCGTCCCCACCGTGACGGTCCGACCGGCTGAGGGGGTCTCGGTCCGCGAGCTGTCGTCGGTGGCCCGGGTCTTGATCGTGACCGTGCTGTCCGAGCTGGGGGTCCAGGCGTACGACCAGCTGCCCCGGCCGGTGGCGAGCCGCCAGGTGGTGCCGTTGTCGACCGAGACCTCGACCGCACCGACCTTGCCGCCAGTGTCGGTCGCGGTGCCGGTGATCGTGATCGGCTGCCCGGCGGTCAGCGACGCTCCGGCCGCCGGGGTGAGGATGGTCGAGGTCGGCGGCGCGGTGTCGGCACTGGCCGTGGCGACCGTGAGTCCGCTCTGGATCGTGCTCGGCTGCATGCCCATGTCGGCGAACAGGTTCGCGGTGGCCTGCTTCACGGCCGTGTCCGAGGTCGATGACCCTCCGCCGGAGTGGTTGTTGTCCAACCCCCAGGCCCACTGCACCGTGCCGGCCCCGAAGACCAGGGCGCCGCTGGGCGCTCGATAGGTGGTCAGGTGGTGGGTCGCCGAACCGCCGCTGTAGGTGGAGCCGTAGTCCTGGATGTAGCTCGACACATCGCGCTCGGTCGTGGAGAGATAGAGCAGACCACGCGGTCGGGAGCTGTCGTCCGGGCTCTCGTCCCACTCATAACCCAGGATGCCGCTGCCGAGGACGGTGGTCTGGTTCGCCGTGAGATTGGCCACCCGGGTGTTCCGCCAGAAACGCAGCTGACCGTCGGTCCCGTCCACCTCCATGTTCGTGGTGCAGCAGTTGACGGTGAAGATGGTCCCGGTCAGGGCGTTCTCGGGTCGGCCCCCGTCCTTCGGCGGGCTGAACCGCGGATCCCGCCAGGTCCCGGTCCAGGCGGTCGTCGGGTCGATCGTGTCGTTGGCGTGGGTCTCCTTGTAGGACACCAGGGTCCGGTTCGGGGTGTTGCCGGCGTTGGCCAGGCTGTTCTCCCACCGGGTCTTCCAGAACACCTCGTTGCCGCTGAAGAATGCGAGGTTGACGCCGGCATCCCGGGCCGACTCCACGTTGGTCCGCTGTCCACCGGACCAGTACTCGTCGTGGCCGGTGGACAGGAAGGTCTTGTGGTTCTTGATCAGGTTGCCGCGACGGTCGCTGTCCAGTCCGCTGGTGTAGCTCGCGTCGTAGCCGTTCGCCTCGAGGAAGCGCACCATCGGGTACTCGGCGTTCCAGACGAAGTCCTCCGGGGTCTCGGCGTTGGTGTCGAACGGCCGGTTGTAGGAGACCTTGTACGCGCGACCGGCGGGACTTCCCTCGTAGAGGCTGTTGCCGCCGTAGTCGTTGTAGGCCTGCCAGGTCGTGTCGGACGTCTGGAACAGGATGTCCGAGGTGCTGGCGTCGTTCCGGACGACGAAGACGATGTGGCTGGCGGCGGTGCCGGCGACCAGCTTGGCGAAGTAGATGCCCGAGACGGCCGTGGCCGGCACCGCCCAGGAGGCGGTCTGGGTCCAGTTGCCGCAGTCGTACAACCCCGTGCTCGCCTCCGTGCGGCAGGTGGGTTGGGTGGTCGCCGTCGCGACGTTCACGGTGGCGACCTTGCGGGCGCCGGCACCGCCGTAGAAGCCCATCCGGTAGATGTCGAGTCGGTAGCTGGCCGAGGTGGTCTTCACCTTGAAGCCGATGGTGGAGCCCCGGTTGACGCTGATGTCGGTGGCGAACCCCTGGATGGACGCGCTGCCCGAACCGGTGATGTTCCACTCCGTGCTGGGGTTACCGGTCTTCGTGTTCTCGCAGGCGACCTCGTTCACCACGGGTGCGTCGCACGCTGCCGCGGCGGCCGGAACGGGCACGGCGGCGACGAACGCGACACCGAAGCTCAGGGCCAGGAAGACCGCCAACAGGCGCCGTCCTCGGCTCAGCCGACGGACTGTGGTGGTCCCCGATGAGCGCATGGCACTTCCTCCTGGTCAGCCCCCGGGCTGACGCGGATGTGTCTGATCGCCCACCGGCACGCGGGCGTTGCCCGCATGCCGGCGCTGGCGGTTGCGCACCCCCGAGCCCCCGTGAGTGGAGTAGAGCACAGTTCGTGCTCCCCTGAGGTAGAGGTGAAAGATTGACCTCACGTACATCCGGACCGTCACTTCTACGGCGCCGGAGCGGGCCTCAGCTGACAGGTTCCCCCGAGGCGTGCGAGTCACTGTCGTCGTCCTCGCCACCGGGTACCCGGCAGGCTCGCTCCAGCAGCAGCCCCGCGATCGACAGTCCCGCCGCCACGACCACCGCGACCAGGGCACGGATCACCCGTTCCCGGGGGCCGGCGGCGTCCCAGCGACCGACGAACATCAGCGCGAAGGCCAGGTAGCCACCCGCGATCACCGCGCCGGCCAGCGCCGACGCCTTGCCCAGCACGAGGAACGCGACCGCACGCTCGGGCTCGACCCGTTCCTTGCGGACCTGGATCCGCTGGTGCGTCGACCAGGCGAGGGCCCCGACCAGGGCCGCGCTGACCACCAGCGCCGCCGGGGCCGTCCAGGGCACGTACGGCGGAACCAGATCGAGCGCATTCGCCACGACCACGACCAGCCAGCCGGCCAACGCCCCGAAGATCGCGGCCACGGCCAGGGCCTTGGGCGTCGTCGTGGTCATCGACCCGCCGGTGCGAGGGGACTGCGACCCACCCGGATGAGGGTCGGTCACGACGGGGTCAGTGGACTGGGCAGGGTCAGTCGGCTTCGATCAACAGGTCGTCCCGGCGAACGACACCGTCGCCGGACACCCGACCGGCGAGATCGGCGACCTTGCCGACGCCTGGGATCTCCCCCTTGGAGTCGATCTCCAGCCAAGGCAGCAGGACGAACGCCCGCTCGCTCGCCAGCGGATGCGGCAGCCGCAGATCCTCGACGTCGGAGGACGTGTTACCCACCATGATGAGGTCCACGTCGAGCGTGCGGGGAGCCCACTTCTCCCCCCGCTCACGGCCGTACGCATCCTCGATCGCCAGCGCCCGTTCGAGCAGCGTCCGCGGCTCCAGCGTGGTCTCGGCGACGATGATCAGGTTCAAGAAGCTCGGGCTGTCGGCGGGGCCACCGACCGGTTCGGTCTCGTACACCGACGAGACGTCCACGACGATCACGTCGGGGGTGTCCCGGAGCGCATCGACCGCGCCCTGCAGGTTGTTCAGCCGATCGCCGAGATTGGACCCCAGCGAGTAGACGACCTTACGGAGCGGTTTCATCCCGCTGAGGGTGTCCGCGTCGATGGCGTAGGGATTGGGACTGCTCATGGGGCGGTACTCCTGGTCAGGGTGACGGCTACGTCGCCGACCCGTACGGGCATGGGCGCCTGGGGCTTGTGGACCGTGACCGTGACGGTCGTGATCCGCGGGTTCCCCAGACAAGTCCGGGCTATCCGGTCGGCCAGCTTCTCGATCAAGTTCACGGGGTCACGCTCGATGTCGGCCACCACCGCGGTGGCCAGCGCCGAGTAGTCGATGGTGTCGGTGAGGTCGTCGCTGTGCGCGGCCACCCCCAGATCCATCGCGCAGGCGACATCGACGACGAAATCCTGCCCCTGGTCCCGTTCGAACGCGTACACCCCGTGGTGGCCACGCCCGACGATGCCGGTGAGCACTACCTGATCCGCCGTCATCATCACCTCCTTGCAGGGACCCTATCGGACGGCCCAAGGACTGCCAGATCTCACTGAGAACGCACGCACGACTTCCCAGCAGCCCCTCAGCCTCAGCCACCGGGCGGCACAGGAGTCAGCCCCGACGCAGCCGCTCCACCACCGCGACGGCGTCCACGTTCGGCCGCACCCGGTGCACCCGGACCGCCCACACCCGGCGCCGGGCCAGCAGCGTGGTCAGCGCCAGCGAGGCGTCGTCTCGCTGGCGGGCCGGTCGCTGCGTGCCGTCGGGCGCCGCCAGCAGCGACCCCAGGAACGTCTTGCGCGACAGCCCGTACAGGATCGGCAGCCCGAGGGCGTCCAGCTCGTCTAGTCGATTCAGCAGCTCCCAGTTGTGCTCGCCGGTCTTGGCGAAGCCGAAGCCGGGATCCAGCACCAGCCGGTCGCCCCGGATCCCCGCCGCCCGGGCGGCCTCCACCTGCTCGGCCAGCTCGGAGGTGACCTCGGCGGCCAGATCGGTGTAGCTGGCCCGGCTCTGCATGTCGGTGGCGTGCCCCCGCCAGTGCATGCACACGTACGGCACCCCGAGCCGGGCGACCGTCGGCAGCATCTCGGGCTCCGCCCGGCCACCGGACACGTCGTTGATCATGCGCGCCCCGGCCCGGACCGCCCGCTCGGCCACCTCGGGACGCATGGTGTCGACACTGACCAGACCGCCCGCCCCGGCCAGGGCGCCGATCACCGGGATCACCCGCGCCAGCTCGACCTCCTGGGTCGGCCGAACCGCTCCCGGCCGGGTGGACTCACCGCCGACGTCGACCAGGTCGGCACCCTCGGCCAGCAGCTCCAGTCCGTGCGCGATCGCGTCGTCCGGATCGAGCCACTCGCCGCCGTCGGAGAACGAGTCGGGGGTGACGTTCACGACCCCCATCACCAATGTCCGGCCCGGACTCGGTATCCCGTCCACGTGCAGGTCGGCCGTCATGGGCCCACACCTTACTGAGATAGGAGAGGTACGCGTGATCGAGCGAGCGAGCCCGTCGCGAGCGACCGCGAACGAAGCGCCGACTCGGTCTGGACCGACGAGCGAGCAGACACGCTCTCCAGTCTGCGAGTGAGAAGGGAAGACCGAGTCCTCAGCGCGCAGTGAGTAGCGAGTGACGACTGCCAGCCCTCTTACTTACCCGCCATGATCAGGCTGAGGGCCTCGGCCCGGGTCGCCGCGTTGCGCAGCTGACCGCGGACGGCGCTGGTGACGGTCCGCGAGCCCGGCTTGCGCACCCCGCGCATCGTCATGCAGAGGTGCTCGCACTCCATCACCACGATCACCCCGCGAGGTGTGAGGATCCGCTGCAGCGCGTCGGCGACCTGCGTGGTCAGCCGCTCCTGCACCTGCGGGCGCTTGGCGTACACGTCGACCAGCCGGGCCAGCTTGCTCAACCCGGTGATCCGTCCGTCGGCGCTCGGGATGTAGCCGACGTGCGCGACCCCGGTGAACGGCACCAGGTGGTGCTCGCAGCACGACCACAGCTCGATGTCCTTGACCAGCACGAACTCGTCGTGACCGAGGTCGAAGGTGGTGGTCAGCATCTCCTCGGGGGTCTGCCTCAGCCCGACGAACATCTCCGCGTACGCCCGGGCGACCCGCTCGGGAGTGTCCCGCAGGCCGTCTCGATCGGGGTCCTCGCCGATCCCGGCGAGCATCTCCCGGACCGCCGCCGCGACCCGCGGGTGATCGTACGGTCGCAAGGTCGGACCGGCAAGGCCGGACTGCGGATCGCCGACGTGCCCGTCCGTTTCGACTGGACTCACCGGAAGTCCGGTCCGGCCGGCGGCCAGTTCTGGCCACCGGAGGGCGGACCAGACGGTCCGTCGGTCACCCCCGGACCCTGCGGCCCGCCGATGCCCGGCTGCCCACCCGGACCCTGCTGTCCGGCCGGTCCCTGGCCCTGCGGGAAGGACGGCGGGACCGGCGAGTGCCCGGGCGGTACGGGAGCGCCGCCGGCCGGGTGCTCACCCGAACCGGGGGGCAGCTGCCCCCGACCGTGGTCCCGATGTCCGTTCTGGCCGTTCTGCCCGTTGATCGCGGGCGGCGGCGGCGTCACCGGCGGGATGCTGGACGGGATCCGGCTGTCCGAACCGGTCCAGGCCGGGCGCTTCGGCCGGAGCCGGAGCGGCTGGAACACCTCGGCCACCGCGGCCCGGTCCAGCGTCTCCCGCTCGAACAGGGCCCGGACCAGGGAGTCGAGCACGTCCCGGTTCTCGTTCAAGATGTCGAACGCCTCCTGGTGGGCGTTGCTGATCAGCTTCGAGACCTCCTGGTCCACCACCGCGGCGATGTCCTCGGAGTAGTCCCGCTGGTGGCCGAAGTCGCGACCCAGGAACGGCTCGGAGCCGTCGGAGCCGAGCTTGATGGCGCCCAGTCGCTCGGTCATGCCGTACTGCGTGACCATCGCCCGAGCCACGTTGGTGGCCTTCTCGATGTCGTTGCTGGCTCCGGTCGTCGGGTCGTGGAAGACGAGCTCCTCGGCGGCTCGGCCGCCCATCATGTAGGCCAGCTGGTCGAGCAGCTCGGCGCGGGTGTTGGCGTACTTGTCCTGCTCCGGCAACACCATGGTGTAGCCGAGCGCGCGTCCCCGCGGCAGGATCGTCACCTTCTGCACCGGGTCGGTGCCGGGCAGCGCCGCCGCGACCAGGGCGTGACCGCCCTCGTGGTAGGCGGTGATCAGCTTCTCCTGCTCGTTCATCAACCGGCTGCGTCGCTGCGGTCCGGCGATCACCCGGTCGATCGCCTCGTCGAGGTCCTCGTTGGTGATCATCCGCTCGTTCTTGCGGGCGGTCAGCAGGGCGGCCTCGTTCAGGACGTTGGCCAGGTCCGCACCGGTGAAACCGGGCGTCCGGCGGGCGACACCCTTGAGGTCGACGTCGCCGCCCATCGGCTTGCCCTCGGCGTGCACCCGCAGGATCTGGAACCGGCCGTTGAGGTCGGGGGCGTCCACCGAGATCTGGCGATCGAAGCGGCCGGGGCGCAGCAGCGCCGGGTCGAGCACGTCGGGTCGGTTGGTCGCCGCGATCAGGATGACGCCACCGCGGACGTCGAAGCCGTCCATCTCCACCAGGAGCTGGTTCAGGGTCTGCTCGCGCTCGTCGTGACCGCCGCCCATGCCGGCACCACGGTGTCGACCGACGGCGTCGATCTCGTCGATGAAGACGATGGCCGGCGCGTTCTCCTTGGCCTGCTCGAAGAGATCGCGGACGCGACTGGCGCCGACCCCGACGAACATCTCCACGAAATCAGAGCCCGAGATCGAGTAGAACGGCACTCCGGCCTCGCCGGCCACCGCCCGGGCCAGGAGCGTCTTGCCGGTGCCGGGCGGACCGTACAGCAGGACGCCCTTGGGGATCTTCGCCCCGACCGCCTGGAACTTGGCCGGCTCGGCGAGGAACTCCTTGATCTCCTCGAGCTCCTCGATCGCCTCCTCGCAACCGGCGACGTCCCGGAAGGTCGTCTTGGGGGTGTCCTTGTTGGCGACCTTGGCCTTGGACTTGCCGAACTGCATCACCCGGCTGCCGCCGCCCTGCACGGAGTTGAGCAGGAAGAAGAATAGGACGCCGATGATGATGAACGGGATCAGGGTGCCCAGCAGGGTCTGGAAGAAGCCGGGCGTGGGGTTCTTGCCCACCCAGGACTCGAGGCTGCCCGCGGCCACCCGGGCGTTGAGCCGGTCGATCAGCTGCTCGCTCTGGTTGCCGACCCAGACCGCCTTGTACTTGGCGGGGCTGTCTCCGGCCATGGTGACCTGGATCTCCTGCTCACCGTCGACCAGCACGACCTCCTTGATGGGGTCGTTGCCG
>DATDAP010000625.1:0-3961 GCA_036525335.1 Microlunatus sp.
AGCAAGGGCGGCCCGCACCGACCGGCGGACGCCGCGATGCAGCGGATCGCCGTCGAGCTGGTCGAGCCCCTGCTGGACCCAGCCGCCGAGTCGGGCGATCCCGCACCCTCCTGAGGGCGAGGCCCGTCGGGCAGGGTCCTGGAAACGCGACGAGGCGCCACCCCAGGGGTGGCGCCTCGATCGGACCGGGTCATCCGCTCATTCGACCAGGGTGGCGTCCAGCGTGATCGTCGTGCCGGTGAGGGCCTGAGAGACCGGGCAGTTCTTCTTCGCGTCCTCGGCGGCCTCCGCGAACTGCTCCGCGGTCAGGCCCGGGACGGCGGCCTTGACCGTCAGCTTGATGCCGGTGATGCCCTGCCCCGGCTGGAAGGTCACGTCGGCCGTGGTGTCGACCGTGGTCGGAGGCGTGCCGGCGCCGGCGAGGCCGTGGGACAGCGCCATCGAGAAGCAGGTCGAGTGCGCCGCAGCGATGAGCTCCTCGGGGCTGGTCTTGCCGTTGGCGGCCTCCGCGCGGGCGGGCCAGCTCACGTCGAAGGTGGCCAGACCCGACGAGGCGAGCTCGACGGTGCCGGAGCCCTCCATCAGCGAGCCCTCCCAGTGGGCGTTGGCGGTACGGACAGTGGCCATGCTCGTTGCTCCTCGTGTCAGGGGATCTTGGAAACCTCGACCATCCTGCCAGCGGTCCGAAACCGGCCGACGGGCTGGGGTCCGCGTCGGGTGGGAGACAATGGCGGCACCATGTCGACCTCAGCCGTGCCCACGTTCTACGACGCCGTCGGCGGATACGCGACCTTCGAGAAGCTCGTCCACCGCTTCTACGCCGGTGTCGCCGGTGACCCGCCGTTGCGCGCCCTCTACCCGGAGGAGGATCTCGGTCCTGCCGAGGAGCGCTTCCGCTTGTTCCTGATCCAGTACTGGGGCGGGCCGACCACCTACAGCGATCAGCGGGGCCACCCGAGACTGCGGATGCGGCACGCTCCGTACGCGGTCACCCCGACGCAACGGGACCGCTGGCTGACGCACATGCACGAGGCCGTGGATTCCCTGGACCACCTGACCCCGGAGCAGCGCGCGGAGCTGTGGTCGTACATGGAGCGTTCGGCCCACTTCATGGTGAATACGCTGGACGACTCCGATCCGGGACCGACGCCGGGGCTGCAGATCGGCTGACCGGCATCTTCGGGTAGCCCTCGGTCCGACATCGCACCGAGAGTTACCCACAGGCGGACGGTCCCCGGAAGCGTCATCCACAAATTCGGTATCGGGCCGGCCGAAATCGCCCGTCGTCCGCAGTGTCTTGATGTGCACGCCCGCATCGACCCGTCCGACGACCTCCTCCTGCTCGCCGCCCAGCAGTCAGGGGTGGTGACGTCCGAGCAGGCACTCGGTCACGGTCTCCCCCGCGCCAGTCTCAAGCGGCTCGTCGACCAGGGTTTCTGGCAGCGGCTGGCGCGCGGCGTCTTCCTCCTCGGTGTCGGCGAGCCGGCCTGGTTAGCACTGGCGTGGGCCGGCACCTTGATCGGTGGCGACCGAGCACGACTCGGCTTCGAAGCCGCCGGACACCTGTGGGGCATCGTCGAGGATCCCCCACCGACGATTCCGGTCCTCGTGCCGTGGACGACCGTCCTCGACCCGCGCGCACCCTGGGCCTTCCGCCGGGAACGGCCGGGTGTCCGCTCCGCTCGAAGTCCGGGATCCCCCTCCCGCACCACTCTCGAGGACACCGTCATCGATCTGTGTGCAGACGCGACGCCGCGGGAGCTCGTGTCGGTCGTCACCGCAGCAGTGCAGATCGGTCGAACCAGCGCTGGCGCCTTGCTCGCCTCCGTCGATCAGCGAGCCCGGCTGTCTCAGCGCGCCCTGCTGAAGGAGCTGCTGACCGACGTCGGCGAAGGCGTTGAGTCTCCGTTGGAGCTGCGGTATCTCCACGACGTCGAGCGACGGCACCAGCTGCCGCAGGCCCGGCGACAGCAGCGCAGCGCGCGGCGGCAGGCCGTTCGCGATCTGCGCTGCGAGGAGTTCGCCCTGCTGATCGAGCTGGACGGACGCACCCACATCCCCGGCCGGTTCCGCGACATGGAGCGGGACAACGGCGCACTGCTCGATGGCGAGGTGACCCTCCGCTACGGCTGGGCCGACGTCACTGGCCGACCGTGTCAGGTCGCGGGGGAGGTCGCACGACTGTTGACTCTGCGCGGTTGGTTGGGCGTGATGACCCGCTGCTCGTGGTGCAGCAACGTCCCGGGAGGCGACCTCACGGGAGCGTGATGGATTAGGCGCGACATCGCACCGAAAGCCTTCACACAAGCCGGCCGTCGGTCGGGAGTCCGCGCGTCACTGCGGGATGAGCGACACCTTCACCGACTCCGTCCCGCTGCCGACCAGGTCCAGCCCGCGCTGGAAGTCGGCCAGCGGCAGCTGGTGGGTGCAGATGGCGTCCATCGGGAGGATCCCCGACTCGAGCATCCGGACCGCGGCGGGCCAGGTGTGCGGACCCAAGTGGGCGCCGAGCACGTCCAGCTCCTTGTCGTCACTGATGATCGACCAGTCGACGCTGACGTCGCTGCCGAACACGCTGTACTCCACGTAGGTGCCTTGCTTGCGCAGCAGGTTCAGGCCCTGCCCGACGGCCGACGGATGGCCGGTCCCCTCCAGGTAGACGTCCGCGCCATACCCACCGGTCAGGTCCTTGATCGCCGCCACGGCGTCGGTCTCGGCGATGTTGATCGCGATGTCGGCGCCGCAGCGGCGAGCGAGCGCGAGCTTGTCCGGAGCCAGATCGAGGGCGACGATCTTCTCCGGGAACCGGGCCTTGGCCCCGGCGATCATGCCCAGTCCGATCGGGCCGCAGCCGGCCACCACCACGACATCGTCGAAGGTCGGGTTCCCCCGCTCCACCGCGTGCAGGGCACACGACAGCGGCTCGACGAAGGCCGCCTGGGCGGGCGGCAGGTCGGCGCTGATCTTGTGCACCAGAGCACCGGCCGGAAACACCATGTAGCTCGCCATCGCGCCCGGCGTCCGACGCTTGAAGCCGTAGATGTCGTGCGGCGCGCACATGTGGTATTGCCCGCGAACGCAGTAGCGGCACTCCCAGCACGGCACGATCTGCTCGCTGGTGACCCTGTCACCCTCGGTCACACCCCACCGCTGGGCCGCTGCATCGTCGAGAGCGACGACCCGTCCGACGAACTCGTGCCCCGGGATCACCGGCGTCTCGACGTACGCCGACCGGTGCTCGTCGCCCCAGAACTTGCTGGCCCCGTGATAGCACTTCAGGTCGCTGGCGCAGATGCCGACGGCTTCCACCCGGACCAGCGCTTCGCCCGGACCCGGCACGGGCACCGGGACCTCCTCCAGCCGGTAGTCCTCGGGGCCGTGGCAGACGACCGCCTGCATGGTGTCGGGGACTTCGGATCGCGCTGCGGACATGGTGCGGGCCTTCCCGGGGGTGTGAACGTCAACACTGCAGTCGACAGGCGCACCCTAACGCGGCGCCATTGGACAGCGTCAGGCAGGCGCCAGCCCGGCCAGCGCGATCCGCTGCCTGTCGGTGAGCGGCTGTTGACCCACCAGGATCGTGCGCGCCTGGGCGAACACGGTGCCGGTGTCGGGATCATCGATCTGGGCCGCCAAGCGGATCGAGCGGTTGCCGACGGCGGTGACCACGGTGTTGACCCGGTACGGCGCGGCCCGAAAGTCCAGCGGACGGCGGTAGTCGAGATCCTGACGAACCACCATCCAGACGTCGTCGGCGGACGGCGAGTCGCGCTCCAGCCAGCGCAGCGCCTGGGCCATCAGGGCGACCCGCGCCTCCTGTATGTAGTCGTAGTACTTCACGTTGTTGGCGTGGGCGTAGGAGTCGAGGTCGGACCAGCGCACCTGCAGCGGGTAGTCGTGGCCACCGTCGGTCCAGGTCTGTTTCGGCAGGTCCCGCAAGGACTCGTGATCGGGCTCCAGG
>DATDAP010000626.1:0-3758 GCA_036525335.1 Microlunatus sp.
TGGGGGAGGGCATCGACCAGGACGGTGAAGGCGAGTACAGCGAGCGCAGTCCCAACTACGCCTCCGAGGTGACGAACAAGTCGCTGCTCACGGTGGCGCGCTACCTGGACAAGCCTCGGCTGCGGGACAACGTCCGCCGCAACCTGCAGCTGACGCTCTTCCGGATCCAGCCGAACGGCGAGGTCGAGACCGTGCAGTCACGGCGGCAGGACCAGGTCGGTGTGCAGGACATCTGGAAGTACCTCACCCACTATCGCGAGCTGGCCATCCGCGACCGCAACGGGCAGTTCGCCGCGGTGGCCGAGGAGATCCTGGATCGGGTCGCCGCCGACCTGCCCGGTTTCGCCACCAGCGGCTACTCCGTCGGTGAGTTCCTCGCCGAGGCACTGGCCTACCCCGACATCACCGCCGCACTGCCGGCGTCGACGCCCGTGCCGACCACGTACACGAAGACCAGCCACGGATCCCAGCTGGTCAGTCTGCGGCGTGGCTCCAGCACGGCCGCCGTCTTCGGCGGCACCGACTGGCACAACAAGCGGGTGGACTCCGAGGGCCAGTCGACCAGCATCCGGGAGATCGCGTCCGGTCTGTCCACGAACCCGACGTTCTTCAAGTTCCGCAAGGGTGCGGCCATCCTGGACTCCGTACGCCTGTCGCCCCGCTTCTTCAGCACCGGCCACTTCCGCAGCGACGGCGTGACGAGCTCACGCGGGGGCTGGCGACTGCAGGACCAGGTGGCTGTCGCGTACCACCTGCCGTTGCCGCAGCGGCGCCGGCGCTCCGACGGAGCGTACATTCTCGGGTCGGAGGGTCGTTTCTACTCGAAGATGGACTTCCCGCACCGCCCCAAGGACGAGAAGGTGCTCGAGACGACGATCACGATCACCGAGGCCGGCGGCGGCGGGTTCGACCTCGCCTTCGATCTCGACGGACCCCCCACCTCACTGACCATCGAGCTCTGCTTCCGGTCCGACGGCGCCCTCGCGGGCGTCGTGCCGGCGACCGGTGCGGGCAACTTCCAGCTGGTCGAGGGGGAAGGGAGCTACACCGCCGGCGGCGACACGATCACCTTCGGTCCTGGCACCGGCAGCGGGATCCGGCAGCCGATCGCGATGGATCCCGGTGAGAAGTACACCTACCTGGGGGGCAACCTCACGCCGGCCGGCCAGCGGGTCTATCTGACGGGGCTGGTCCCGTTCCGCTACACCCTGCGACTGCGCTGATCATCCCGGCTGTCGCCGGCGGCTGACCCGAGTCGGAGATGCTGGCAGAGCTGGTGTGTGACCAACACCCGGGAGGAGACGTCGATGAGGATCGCGGTTGCCGGCGGCACCGGCCTGATCGGGACGATGGTCGCCGAGATCGCCGAGGCGGCCGGCCACCGGGTCGTGGTGCTGGCCCGGAGCCGCGGGATCGACCTGGTCAGCGGTGACGGTGTCACCGAGGCCCTCGACGGTGTGGCCGCGGTCATCGACGTGACCAACGTGACGACCCTCTCGGCGAAGCGGAGCACCACGTTCTTCGCCGCGGAGACGGCGAACCTGCTGGCTGCCGAGAAGGCCGCCGGGGTCAGCCATCACCTCGTGCTCTCCATCGTCGGCGTGGACCGCGCCCCGTACGGCTACTACGCCGGCAAGCACGCGCAGGAGCGGCTGGTCGAGGCCGGCCCGGTGCCGTGGACGATCCTGCGCGCCACCCAGTTCCACGAGATGGCCGTGATCGCGTACGAGAGCGCCGGGCTCGGTCCACTGCACCTCGCACCCAGGATGCGGACCCGGCCGGTGGCGGCTCGGGAGGCCGCCCGGCACCTGGTCGACCTGGCCACGGGTGCCGCGCTGAAGCGTACCGTCGAGCTCGCCGGACCGCAGGAAGAGTCCTTGGTGGAGATGATCCGGGCGTACGCGCGGACCACCGGCTCGCGGACGTGGGTCCCGGCGGTCTCGCTGCCGGGTGCGCTCGGCCGAGCCCAACGGGACGGGACCCTGCTGCCGGGTGCCGACGCGGTCCTCGGCAGCCAGACCTTCGCCGACTGGATCGGCACCCTCGACACCGCCTGACACACCCCTTTCGCGACGCACCGGTCATGATCGAGTGATCGGCGGTGGCCTACGCGGGCGCTGCTCTCTTCGGCTCGGCGGGCGTCTCGCTGACCGGCGGCACCGGTTCCGCGGGCTGTGCTGCCGGCTGCGCCGATTCGGTTGACTGCTCCGGCTCTCCTGACCGGGGCGGGTCGGCCGCGTCACCGGTGAGGGACCGCGCCCAGAAGGCGTCGGGATCGGCGTCCAGCAGCAGGGCCCGGACCAGCAGCGTGGCCGGGATGGCGAGGACCGCCCCGATCGGCCCGAGGACGAGGGCCCAGAACACCACGGAGAAGAAGGTCAGGGTCAGGCTGAGTCGGACGGCGTCACTGACGAACTTGGGCTGGATGAACGTCTGCATCGTCACGTTGATCACGCAGTAGGCGATGATGACGGTCAAGCAGGCGCCCCAGCCCCCCGTGAGCAGGGCGAGGAGGGCCGGCGGGATGAGCGCGATCACGAAGCCGATGTTGGGGATGTAGTTGGTGACGAAAGCCAGGATCACCCACAGCATCGGTGCCGGCAGCCCGATGATGACGAGCACGATGCCGTCGAGCGTGGCCACGATCGCACCGAAGATGGTGTTCACCGTCAGATACTTGCGGACCGCCTGCGAATAGCGGTTGAACACCTCGATCAGGCCGGCCTTGCTGTCGGCGAAACGCTGGACCAGGCCGCCGAAGCCGCCGGCATCGGCGGCCATGAAGACGATGTAGGCGAGCACGAAGAAGAACGCCGAAGCGGCACCGAGGACCGCGTTGCTCACCGCGCCCGCGAGCTCGAGCAGCTTCGCCGGGCTGATCGATGCGATCAGGGACTGCGCGTCGGAGGAGTCCACGCCGAGCTGGGTGACGAGTCCGACCAGCTGACTCTCCAGGGCGGCGAACTGGTCGGCGTACTGCGGAAGCAGCCCGACGAACTGGGACACGGCGATGACCAGCAGCAGTCCCATGATCAGCAGGATCAGGTACGCCACGGCGATCACCGCCGCCGTCGCCACCGGCGACGGCACGCCGCGCCGCTCCAGCCGGTGGCGCACCGGGTGCGCCACCATCACGACCAGTGCCGCGATGGCCAGGGTGCCGATCGGACCGCGGGCCAGGTAGAGACCGGCGATGGCGATCGTCGCGGCGGCCAGGGTCAACAGCACCCGGCTGGCGGGGCTGAAGCCCCCGATGGTGCTGCGTGCCGGAATGGAGTTGGTCGTCATGATCGCCGGCCTGGCACTCAGTGCCGGGAGGCCGCGTTCTGACGCCAGGTGCCCACCGACCAGATGATGAACACGTCGAGGGCGATCACGATGATCGACCACCACGGGTAGTACGGCAGCCACATGAAGTTGAGGATCAGCGACAGGCCGGCGATCACGATCGCCGCGACCGCGGCCCAGCTCTTGCCGGAGAAGAGCCCGACCGCCACCGCGATCGCGGCGGCACCGAGGATGAGGTGGATCCAGCCCCATCCATTGGCGTCGATCTTGTAGACGTAGTCGAACCCGATCACGAAGGCCGGGCCGCGCAGGATGGCGGCGAGGCCCTGCAGGACGGCGAGCACGCCGACCACGCCGAGGAGGGCCGCGGTGCCGATGGTCACGCCGGCGGCCACGGCCTGCTTCGTGTCGGACGGGGTGGACGTTGTGGACCTGGACGACGATCGAGCCATCACCGCTCCTTGAGATCT
>DATDAP010000627.1:0-5146 GCA_036525335.1 Microlunatus sp.
GTTGATGTGCCGCTGAGCGTTCGACGCTTCGATGACGGCTCGGTGAGCCCCTCGATGGCGTCGATTTCGTTGCCTCGCGCGGTTCGAAGTATGCGGTGATTGCGCGCGACCTCGAGACCAGCGTCACGGACGACGTGGTCGCGGTGCCGGACGACGTGCTGGCGCTCGCTCGCCGCGTGTCATCCCGTGCTCGCGCGGAGTCGCGGGTCGCGCTGACGCTGCGGGTGGTCGCCGGGCTGCGCGCCGAGGCGCGCGCGTTCCTCGTGCCGTCGGCGACGCTCGGACAACGCATCTCGCGGGACTGATGCCCGATCAGCCGGAGGTGCACGGTCTGCTCGCGCAGATGGAATGCAGGCGTCGCGGTTCGGCGCGCGCACCCACGCGTCGGGGGTGCCCCGGTGCCGTTTCCGGACCAGGATCGCTCGCGCTGGGACCGCACCCTGATCCGGCTCGGCCTCGCGGATTTGGATCGGGCGATCGAGTTGCGCCGCCCGCCGGGCTCCTACACCGTGCAGGCCGCGATCGCCGGGTGTCACTCGCGGGTAGCGAGTTTCGCCGAGACGGACTGGGAGGCGGTGGTATCGCTGTACGACGCGCCGTCGCCGGTGGTCGAGATGAACCGGGCGGTCGCAACTCTGCACGCGGACGGCCGGAGGCCGCGCTGGTCGCGCTCGATGCGGTGCGCGAGGACCCCCGACTGGCGCGCTATCACCTGCGCGTTCGACGCCAGTCCCGCCACCTGACCATATCGAGGCCGTTTCTCCGGCCAGCGCGAACGGGTGTGCGACAGATTTGTAGGTAAACCGAAGTTGATCTTGAATTGAACCCGCTGGCCTACTGGTCATGCGATGGCGTGGGTGGCGATCTGGTTGTGTGGCTGTGACCAGATGTGGTCGAAGCGGTCGCTGGCCTGGTGGCAGCGCAGGGTGAGGATGCCGGTGGCGCCAGGGATGTTCCAACGCATGCCGGACAGTTTGAGGCGTTGACCGACGATGGATTTGCAGCCGGCCTCGACGACGCCGGAGCCGACGAACATGCCGCGCTCGCGGAAGTAGGCGTAGCGCATCCGGTGGGCGTTGGTTTTGAAGTACCCCAA
This sequence comes from Microlunatus sp., assembly GCA_036525335.1. Lineage (GTDB taxonomy): Bacteria > Actinomycetota > Actinomycetes > Propionibacteriales > Propionibacteriaceae > Microlunatus. Next base: position 1,097 of record DATDAP010000627.1, read on the forward strand.
TGCTTTGACGGTGTCGTTCACGATGTCTTCGGGCAGCTCTGGGTGCAGACGCTCGGTTTCAGCGGCGAGGGTTTCGATGTCACCGGCGTCGAGGTCGGCCAGGCGGGCGGCCAGCCAGTCGGGGTGTGCGTCGGTGAGGACGCCGGTGAGATGCGCGGCGAGATCGTGCAGGTGTTCACGGGCGTGGTAGAGGTCCACGATGGGGGTGGCCTCGGGCAGGATCGCGGTGGCCAGGTTCCAGATCCAGGGCGCCCCGTCGCCGAGGACCACCAGTTGGCGGATGTCGTCGGCGCCGCGGCGGCGGGCCTCGGCGTGTACCAGGGTGGCGAATTCGGCGGCGGGGGCGAAGCTGGCCAGGTAGCTGGTGGAGTCCGGGTCGCGCACCGGCCGGCCGTCGGTGTCGATCTTGGTCTGGGTGAACAGGCAGGCCAGTTTGACCTCGCGGGTGCGGGCTCGCCCGTCGGCGGCCTTGCCGGCGCGGTCGGCGACCGCGGCGCCCACCATCGGCACGCCGGTGCCGTCGATGGCGATGTAGAGCTTGTCCGGCGGCGTGCCGCGGTCGGCGGGCAGCACGCTGACCTGCCGGCGCGCGATGGCGGCCGACTCAGCCTCGAAGCGGGCCGCGGCGGCGGCGCCGTCGGCCTCAGCGGATCGTTCGATACGCTTGGCCGGCAACCGGATTCCGGCCAGATCGGCCAGCAGGTCGGCGGCCTTGGCGAACGGGACGGCCGCGGCGGCGCGGGCGGTCATCTTGCGCAGCCCCGGCGACAGCGACACCCCGGTGACACCAAGCTGGTCGTCGCGGGGCGCGACCCCGCGCCGGCACGTGGCGCAGTGGTAGTAGGCGCGCCGCAACTCGACGGGCCCCAGCACGGTGTCGATCGTGCGGGTCCGGTAGGAGACGAACTCGCCGAGATGGCCCGCACCGCAGTCGATCCGCGGGCCACGGTGCCCGGTGTCGGTGGCCAGCAGCCGGCCCAACAGCGAAGCCCCGAGCCTGGTCATCGCGGTGCGGATCGCCAGCTCGACTGCCTCCATGCCCTCGCCGGTCGAGCCCAGCGATCGCACGGCCAGCTCGGACAGCCGGCTCACCTCCGCCGCGAACTCCGCCTCGAGCTCCTCGTAGAGCCCCCTTTTTCGGCCTGCGTGCCGGCCGCGGGGGGCGAAACGGGGTCGGCATTGGGCGGGCGCGCCTCGCAGATGGCCTCATTCACCGCCACGATCTCCTCGGTCACCGCGGCGAACTGCTGGTAGTTGGCTAGCTCGCCGCGCACCTTGTCCACCTCGCCCGCCGAGAGCTGCCGCCCCTTGGTGCCGCGGCCGGCCACCGTGCGGGTCCATAGATAGCGCGGCCCGTGCCCGCGATGATCCGGTTGCGCGCAGGCGCAGTTGGGTTTGCCGCAGCGGCGATAGTTCTCGCTGATCGAGCCGCGCCGGAAGTCGCCGGTCGCGGTCAGCTGCCCATAGAGCCGGTCCCGCTGCGCCTCCAGATCGTCGAGCGACGGATCCGCCATCCACGTGCCTCCCTGTCTGGTTGTTTATATCACAACCAGACTATCGCGCAACCAGGCTCTATCCCGAGCACCTACATTCGTGTCGCACACCCAGCGCGAACTCGATCGTCAATCGTCGGAACGTTGTGTGCTTGTCCCGGTATCCAGAAGAGCGTCAATGCCTTCCCGGTTCGGTATCACATGGGTCACGTTCGACAGGCGCGAGAATCCGGAATCCGCCGATACGAGCGCTGTAGCACCGATCGATTCGGCGGTGGCAGCCAGCACCGCGTCGAAGGAACCGAATTCGGTGTGCCGTTCGAAGATTCCCAGTCCGATCTCGAGGTCGACTGCCTCGACGACCATCAGCGGCGCGAATACCGTCGCGTAGGCCTTGGCGAGGTGCACAGCGTCGGATCGGCTGCGTCGCTTCGCCCGGACGTGGGCGAACTCCTGTATGACCTCCGCGGTGGTGGTGGCTGCGATGTCGCCGCGTTCGATCGCGGCGAACAGTTGCTGGCACGGCTGACGGAGGTCATGTCGGTCCCCGACTGCGTAAACAAGCACCGTGGTGTCGACGACGATCACCCGCGGCGTCCCCGTAGCTCGTCCAGTTCCCTCCGGAGCTCGTCCGGTGGCGGAACGCGCATCGGCTCGGCGGCGAGTATCGCCCGCATTGCTGCGCTGCGACGTCGCTGCGGGGCGGGAAGACCGCGGTCGATGGCCTCCCGGATGACGGCGGCAACGGACATCTTGCGCTGTCGAGCGACCGTGCCGACAAGTCGGTAGCGCTCCTCGTCGAGAAGGATCTGCAACCGATGGCTAAACATGCACATACATTAACATGTGTAGGTCTGGGCGGGCGTGCATGAGGGTGTGCACCCGGCCACCACGCTCGCCACGCGCTCGTCGGTCGGTTTCGCGCGGACCAATGGGTGGCAGGTCGACGACGTGGTCGTGTGTCCCGCCTGCGCACCGATCCGACTGCCCGCGAAACAATGCGCGCGAATCGAACCGATGTGTGTTTGAGGAGCCGGATCGCGGGTAACCGACCTGTGGGCGAGCATCCAGCATGTCTTGCCCACACAGTGATTGGGGGAGATCAAGTCGCGTGCGCAAGCCCGATAGGAAACCGACCGCAGTCGAACTGGTGGCCCTCGTGGTTGCACTGGTCATCGGATTCGCGGTGGCAGTCTATTTCGGCAATCTCGTATGGGGCATAGCGGTCGTGACCGCTGTGGCCATCTTGGGTTTCGGGTTCTTCTACAGGGCAGGATCCAACCTCTGACTGCGGTTTCGGTTGCAGCACGTGGGCGGCTGCCCGGTGGAATGGCGACCGAGTCGAGTAAGGACTCGTTAAGAAATAACGTTTACTTTTGGTCCGTGGGCTGTCATGATCATGGTATGGCTGGGGCCGTGCAGTCCGAAAAGATGCTGGCAGCAAAGTTCGCTGCTGTGCTGCCGCACCTGGACGAGCGGCAGCGACGGCTGGTGCTGGGCGCGGAGGCGCGCGCACTCGGCCACGGCGGGATCAAAGCCGTCGCGACCGCCGCCGGCACGAGCGCGGTGACGGTGTCGAGGGGGGTGGCCGAGCTGGAGTCCGGCGACGAGCCGCTGGGGCGGACCCGCCGTCCGGGCGGCGGGCGCAAGTCGGTAACCGAGACCGATCCGGGCGTGATCGCGACGCTGCTGTCGCTGGTCGAGCCCAGCTCGCGGGGCGATCCGGAGTCTCCGCTGCGGTGGACGACGAAGTCGGTGCGCCGGTTGGCCGAAGCGATGTCGGCTGCGGGGCACAAGGTTTCGCCGCCGACGGTGGCGAAGCTGCTCAAGGGCGAGGGGTTCAGCCTGCAGGCCAACGTCAAGACGGTCGAGGGGACCGATCATCCCGACCGCGACGCCCAGTTCGCCTACCTCAACGACCGCGCCGCCGACCATCTCGCCACCGGCGACCCGGTGATCAGCGTGGACACCAAAAAGAAAGAACGTGCGCCACGAAGCGCCTTGTCATATTCCCAGTTCAGCTGGGAGGAATTCGGAGGAAATATTCCTGGGTCTGATGGCTTACCTGGATCCGAAAGGTGAAGGGAACCGTAGCATGTCATTGAAGCAGCGGCCGTGTCCAGGTATCAGGAACGGGGTGCTGCGGGACCCGAGCGACATGGTGAAAGCGAAACTGCCTGAACCCCAATCCCCAGAAGACGCAACTTCTCGTCCGTCGGAAATGTACCTGAAACCGGCGCCGCATCGTGTATCGGAGTCAGCTCCTATCCGATACAGCCTCCGTGGTGCGGAGCGATTCCCAATGAGGGAATTCAAGGGGATGAACGGGGCACCTAAATCGCTCTATGACGTATGGCAAGGACGAACGTGGGATCGCCTAACGGGCACGCGCCATGTGCCCTATGGCGACAGAGGCCCGGTAGTAGTCGTGGGAGTAACGCCCCACCGAGGAGGACGGGAAAGCCGTCCACAGGGCCAAGTGGGCCAGGTGATCGGATACCCGAGGGCCGGGAGGTACGCGTGATGCGAGAAGCCGAAACGGTGCTGGGTGTCCTGC
>DATDAP010000628.1:0-5868 GCA_036525335.1 Microlunatus sp.
ACGCCCGGGCTGACCCTTCGATCACTGATCAGGCAGCGAGAGCGAAGTCAGTGCGTTCAGTCTTGGCACTTATTGGTTTCCAAGGGACATTAACGAGTTGACCTTGGATTCTCGGCCCGCTTCGCCTGGGTCTACCGACCCAAGTCGAAACCGATCACCCCCTGTTGAGTTGTGCGTGCCCACTCTACCTGGTCACGACGACGCGGGCACCCGGATTGCTTCCCGGGTGCCCGCCTCGTGTCGTTCGGGAGGCCTACTTCTCCGACAGCGCCTCGACCTTGACGACCTTCTTGACCGGGTTCGTCCAGTCATCGCCCTGCAGGGCCTTGGCTCCGCCGACCACGCTCAGCACCACCCAGCCGATGGTGGCCAGACCGACCAGGAAGTTGAAGATCCCCAGATCGGTGACGTCCTGCACCACCAACAGACCGATCCAGCTGACCAGCGCCACGAGCTGGAAGTTGAAGGCCTTCGCGGCCTCCTTGCGGGGGTAGCTTCCCTGCGGGCTGACCGCGAAGATCAGCAGCGGGCCGAAGATCGAGGTGAGCAGCGCGGAGAAGTGCGCGACACCCGCGACACCGCGACCGGCCTGCTGCTTCGTCTGCTGCCCGACCAGCGGCTGGTACGCCGGGTGCACCCCCATCGCCCGCGAGCTGGTGGGCACCTGCACCAGGCCGTAGAAGGCCTCGTTCAGCTCTTTGCGGGTGCCGGCACCCAGCACCTGGCCGATCCGGCGGTCGAACTCCTCGGAGGTGACGCGCCCGTCGGCGTACGCCTCCTGGAGCCAGTGCTCGGCTCGGTCGCGTTGGTCCTCGGTGACGGGGAGGTGCAGGCTGGGGTGCTCGAAGGTGGCGCTCATGGTGACCATGCTCCCCGCGTAAGGACACATGTTCCATCGGGCTCTCCCCTTGTCCGACCCCGACCCGTGGCCGGTTCGGACCTCAACCGATCGGGAGCGTGACCCGAACCCGGCCGCCCCGGGGGTCGGCCCCGGCCTCGAAAGTGCCCCCCAGCAGCTCGGCCCGCTCGCGCATCGACGCCAGACCGATCCCTGGTTGCCACCCTCGGACGGGACCACGATCCTCGACCATGATCACGATGTTCGGCCCGTCCAGGACGATGGTCACCTCGACTGTGTCGCACCCGGCGTGCCGGGCCACGTTGGTGAGAGCCTCACTGACGATCAGGTACGCGGCAACCTCTGTGGCCGCGGTCATCGGCGGCATCGGATCGGGGACACCCAGCGTCACGTCGAGTCTCCGGCCAGCGGCGGTGTGCAGGTGGGTGCTGTGCTGGCGCAGCGCTCCGACCAGCCCGAGCTGATCCAGGACGGAAGGTCGCAGGCCGACGACCAGTCGGCGCACCTCGGTGATCGCGTTGCCGGTCTCGCCCCGAATGCTCGCGAGCAGCTGGTCGGTCTGCTCGACGTCGGTGCGCAGCTGATTGCGGGCGGCGTCGGCAGCGTACGCGATGCCGGTCAGGGTGGGACCCAGCCCGTCGTGAAGGTCGTGACTCAGCCGGCGTCGCTCGTCCTCGACCACAGTGACCACCTCGTTGCGGGAGCGCTGCAGCTCCTCGGCCAGCGCTCGGGCCTGGATCGCGTGGGCGAGAGCCGGGGTGACGACCCGGAGCACGTCACGATCATGACGCGAGAGCCGGCGCTCGCCCGCCCGCAGACCGATCACCAGCGTGCCGAGGCGAGCGGCCCCCACCACCAACGGGATCCGGACGATCCCCTCGGCGGGCAACTCGCCGACCGCTGCCACGCTGTCGGTCTCCACCGCGACGTAGGGCAGCCAGAGGACCTCGCGCAGAGCCCGGAGCGCGGCCAGCGGCTCGCCCGCAGCGGACAGCTCCTCGCCGAATCGGTAGGCCGCAGTGATCGTGTCCTGACGGTCGCCGAAGAGCATCCGGTCGAGCGCGCTGGTGAGCAGCCGGCGGATGGGGACGAACAGAGCGGCGGCGCCCGCCGCGATCAGGGCCAGGCTGCCCACCGAGGGCGCCGTACCGGTGCTCAGCTGGATCACGGCCGCGGTGCCGGAGAAGACGGCGAGAATGACCATCACGGTGACCGCGTAGACCACCGAGGTGACGATCAGCAGCCGGATGTCGACCGCCGCCGGGGAGATGACGCCGATCACGGCGACGGCGCAGGCACCGAGCAGCAACAGCACCTGGAGCACCAAGGGGAACCAACCGGATCCGACGAAGCCCAAGGGCACCGTGAGCAGGGCGGCACCGCCGACGCCGTACGCGTTCCAGAGCACGGTCTCCCGCTCCTCGACGGCGCCACGCTCCAACCGCCACCAGACGGCCGAGATCACCGCCAGCGGGACCACCAGACCGGCGATCGAGATGACGAGACCACGCTGCTGCGGCCACAGCAGCACGGCCGCGGCGAAGCCGATCGGTATCGGCACGCAGACGGTGATCACGAGCCGCAGCGGCCGGCTCGGGTACCAGATCCACAGCACGGGCAGTACGCCGACGAGGGCGACCGACCCGAGGGCCCAGGCCAGCTCGACGGGCACCCAACCGGACCGGGACAGGCTGCTCGCGATGAGCAGCACCCCGGCTGCGGTCGCGAGCAGCGCCACCGCTCGTGTGGTCCCTCCGGCGACGAGGACCCAGCCGACGGTCAACCAGCCGAGTCCCCAGACGGCCGCGCCGAGGCTGAGGGCCGGACCCACGCCGGACTCGCGACCGAGTCCGAGGCCGAGCACGCCGATCAGAGCGGCCGCGACCGCCAGTCCTCGAACCGCGATGATCATCAGCGACCGAGTCCGCCCTCGCGGGCCCGGACGATCGCCTCCGACCTGCCCGCCACCGCCAGCTTGGCGAAGATCGAGGAAATGTGGTTGCTCACCGTCTTCGGCGCCAGTCCGAGGTGCGTGGCGATCCGGCCGTTCGAGGCCCCGCGGGCGATCAGGTCGAGGATCTCCCGTTCGCGGTCGGTCAGCTCGGGGAAGGCGGGTGCGCTCCGCGGCGCCGCGGAGAAGTAGCCGAGGACGCGCTGAGCAACCCCGGGGCCGAAGATCGCCTGACCGGCCACGACCGCACGCAGGGCATCGGCGATCTCGTGCTGCTCGGCGCCCTTGAGCAGGTAGCCGCTGGCGCCCGCCTGCATGGCGGCGAACACCGTGTCGTCGTCGTCGTGCATGGTCAGCACGAGCACCGCCGTCGAGGGCACCGCCGCCCGCAACCGCTGGGTCGCCTCGATGCCACTCAGCCCCGGCATCGAGATGTCCATGATCACGACGTCGGGGCGGGTCAGCTGGGCCTCGCGGACCGCGGCCTCGCCGTCCGAGGCCTGGCCGACCACCTCGAACCCGGCCAGCGAGTTGATCATGGCGCTGAGTCCCTGCCGGACGACTGGGTGGTCATCGGCCAGCACCACCCGGATGACAGGAGGGCTGACCGGCTGGCTCATCTGCTCATCCTGACGCTTCGGAGGCCCGGCGGGATAGGTGCCAGCACCCGGTTCGCCCGGGACCACTTCCCGGTCGTTGGTGGTCGCGCACCGAGGCTGCGGGACGATGGCGTCGGCAGCCTTGAGTCATCCGCTCAGCACCGAGTCACCTGCTCGGCTCGAGCCCTCACGACAAGGAGAATGCCCATGACCGACACAACCCCGGCTGGACCCCCGGCCCCGCTCTCGACCCGGGTCAAGGTGGGGCTGGTGCTGGCCGGCCTGCTGGCGCTGACCGACCTCCTCGGCTCCCTGCTGGTGCCGGTCGACCCGTCGCAGGTCGGACCGCCGCTCGGCGTGATCGTGCTGGCCGGCATCCTCGGCGTGATCACCCTCGTCTTCGGGGTGATCGCGTGGCTTCGCCGGAGCCGCGGTGCGATTCGGATAGTCGCCGGAACGCGGATCCTGTCGGCCGTCACCGCCCTCCCCGCCTTCTTCGCCGGTCCGCCGGCCCCGCTCGTCCTCGCCGCGGCGATCTCGGTGACCGTCACTGTGATCGCGGTGGCCCTGATGCTGTCGCCGGCACGCCGCCCCGTGCCGGTCCAGGGCTGAGGTCCCGAGATGACCACCACCACCGAGCGGCCGACCGCCTCCGCCGTGCAGCTCAGCGACACCCGGTCACTGGCCCGCTGGACCGCCGCCATCCTGATGCCGATCGGCCCGGCAGCGGTGGCCGTGCTGCGTTTCGTCCTGCCGTACGACACCAACGACTCCGCCGCCGTGATGATCACCAAGGTCCAGGCCGACGTCGGTAGCCAGCAGGCCGTGATGGTGCTCGGCCTGATCGCCGTGTTCACCCTTGTCCCCGGCGCGTACGCGGTGACCCGGCTGACTCGCCCGGGGTCACCCCGGGTCACGGCCGTGGCCGCTCCCTTGCTGATTGCCGGCTACCTCGGCCTCAGCTGCAATGCCACGGTCGACCTGCTACCCCTGGTCGCCCCCGCGGCCGGGGTCGAGCCGGCTCAGCTCGCGCCGCTGATGGCGGCGGTGATGGATCATCCGGCGGGCCTGATCCCGATCACGATCTTCGTCATCGGGCACATCGTCGGCACGGTGCTGCTCGGCTTCGCCCTCTGGCGATCGGGCTCGGTGCACTGGGTCTGGGCCGTGTTGATGGGGATCTCGCAGCCCCTGCACCTCCTGGCGGCGATGACCGGCAACCACCCGCTGGACCTGCTGGGCTGGGGACTCACGGCCGTGGTGATGGGGGTGGCTGCGGTCCGAGTGCTCCGTACCACCGACGACGACTGGGACGTGCCACCGCGGCCCATGGCCGGGGGCGGGCGATGACGAAGACCGTGGGGGCGACACTGTCGCCGGTGCGACGGTTGCCGCAGACTGGGGCGGTGCCGAACGAACGTAACGTGCTGGGCGGCGGCCTCGAGCCGTGCGGCCTGGATCCGATCACCGGGTTCTACCGGGACGGTCACTGCACCTGCGGGCCGGCGCAGGCCCGCCACCTCGTCTGCGTCGTCGTCACTCACGAGTTCCTGGCCCACCAGCGTTCGGTCGGCAACGACCTGAGCACCCCGATCGAGACGTACGGCTTCCCAGGTCTGCAACCCGGTGATCGCTGGTGCGTCCTGCTGGAGCGCTGGCTTCAGGCTCACCAGGCCGGGGCGGCGGCGCCGCTCGTGCTGACCGCCACCAACGAGCGGGTGCTCGAGGTCATCGAGCTGGATGTGTTGCGTCGGTTCGCCGTCGATGTGCCCGATGACCTCAGCTCGCTGAGCTGACCGCGAGCCGCCGGCACGATGGCTGACAACGGTCCGGATCCCGATGACGTCGAGCCCGTCAGCAGCGTCACCGGTAAGTTGGTCGCCCATGACTGAGAAACCAGAAGTTGACTTCTACGAGGGCGAGACGCCGACGGAACTCGTGATCATCGACCTGATCGACGGCGAGGGCGACGAAGCCACAGCGGGCGACCAGGTGCAGGTGCACTACGTCGGGGTGGCCCACAGCACCGGCGAGGAGTTCGATGCCTCCTACAACCGCGGCGCTCCGCTGGACTTCCCGTTGGGTGCGGGTCGCGTCATCCAGGGCTGGGACCAGGGCGTCGCCGGCATGAAGGTCGGCGGTCGTCGTCAGCTGGTCATCCCGCCGCATCTCGGCTACGGAGACCGCGGCGCCGGCGGCGTGATCAAGCCGGGCGAGACCCTGATCTTCGTGGTCGACCTGGTCGCCGTCCGGTAACCGCGCCAGTCGTCACGCGATGTGTGAGCGTCGCGCGCTGAGGTCCCTGTCTTCCTTCCTCCCTCGCAGACGGTAAAGCGTGTCTGCTCCCTCGTCTGTCCAGACAGGGACGGCGCTCCGCTTCACGGCCGCTCGCGACGGGCGCCTCCTCACTGCGTTCGTCGGCAACTCACCAGGAACCCCCGCCACCACCGCCGCCGCCG
>DATDAP010000629.1:0-2618 GCA_036525335.1 Microlunatus sp.
CTCCGCCTCGATCGATCTCTCCCTCTCCGGACCCGTTCGACTCATCTACAGCGTCGCCGTCGCCCAGGGATCGCCGATCACGTCGGAGAGCCTGGAGATCACCGTGGACGGCGCCACGGTCGAGCCCACCGAGATCATCGACGCCCACGGCACCCGGCTGCACTCCGTCTTCGCCCAGGGATCGAACGCGTCCCTGCGATACCGGGCCGTCGTCGACGGGATCACCGAGGAGCCGACGGTGGTCGACACCGACGAGATCGTCTACCTGCGACCCAGCCGTTACTGCGAGTCCGACACCCTGGCCCCGACCGCGGCCAGCGAGTTCGCCGGGTTGACCGGTCTCAACCTGCTGAATGCCGTGATCGACTGGGTCAACCGGCAGCTCACGTACGTCTCCGGGTCCAGCCTGCCCACCGACGGCGCCGTCCGCACCTTGCTCGGCCGCCAGGGTGTCTGTCGTGACTTCGCTCACCTCTCGGTGGCCCTGCTGCGCTCGCTGAACGTGCCGGCCCGGTTGGCCGCGGTGTACGCGCCGGGGCTCAGCCCGATGGAGTTCCACGCGGTGGCCGAGGCCCTCGTGGACGGTCAGTGGTGGGTGGTCGACGCCACCGAGCTGGCCCCACGACAGAGCCTGCTGCGCGTCGCGACCGGACGCGATGCCGCGGACACGGCGTTCCTGACCAACTACGGTGCCGGCACCACGCTGACCGGGCTCGAGGTCACCGCCGTGGTCGACCGCTTCGAGCTGGACAACACCCAGCTGCTGACCCAGCTGCGCTGATCCCGGCCCGCCGAACGGCTCGGCCGACCCAGCCCTGCCCGCGTCAGGGTGCGCTGATCACAGCCTGTTCGTGGCGGGAAGATTTGTGACCTGGGCTTCCCCATGGGATCCTTGGCTTGTTATTTCCACTACGGATCGTCGGGCACGTACCTGCCCGTGGAAAGGAAGTGTGGCGTGGCCACAGTCAGTTTCAAGGACGCAACTCGCGTCTATCCGGGAGCGGATCATCCCTCCGTCGACAAGCTGAATCTCGACATCGGTGAGGGCGAGTTCATGGTGTTGGTCGGACCCTCCGGTTGCGGGAAGTCGACCTCGCTGCGGATGCTCGCGGGCCTGGAGGAGATCAACGCCGGCAGCATCTTCATCGGTGACCGTGACGTCACCGACCTGCCGCCCAAGGACCGCGACATCGCGATGGTGTTCCAGAACTACGCGCTCTACCCGCACATGACCGTCGGCGACAACATGGGCTTCGCCCTGAAGATGGCCGGCGTGCCGAAGACCGAACGGCAGCAGCGGGTGCAGGAAGCGGCCCACCTGCTGGGGCTGGAAGACTTCCTGAACCGCAAGCCCAAGGCCCTCTCCGGTGGTCAGCGTCAGCGCGTCGCCATGGGCCGGGCCATCGTCCGCTCCCCGCAGGTGTTCTTGATGGACGAGCCGCTGTCGAACCTGGACGCCAAGCTGCGGGTCTCCACCCGGACCCAGATCGCCGCCCTGCAGACCCGTCTCGGTGTCACCACCGTGTACGTGACCCATGACCAGGTCGAGGCCATGACGATGGGTGACCGGGTCGCGGTGATGAAGGACGGTGTGTTGCAGCAGTGCGACACGCCGTTGAACCTGTACGACAGCCCGAAGAACCTGTTCGTCGCGGGCTTCATCGGTTCGCCGGCGATGAACCTGATGGAGGGTGACGTCGCCGACGACGGCATCCACATCGGTGACTACGTGGTCGGTGTGCCGCGTGAGGTGCTCGGCAAGGCGGCGAACGAGAAGCGTCTGGTGCTGGGGATCCGGCCGGAGAACTTCGCGCTGGGTGAGGGCAACGACGGGATCGGTATCGATGTCGCGGTGGTCGAGGAGCTCGGCGCGGACGCGTTCGTGTACGGCACGGTGGCCGGTCTGGCCGATGAGGACAAGCTGACCGCTCAGCAGATCACCGCCCGGATCTCGTCGCGGAACCCACCCGAGCGGGGATCGACGATCCGGCTGAAGATCGACCCGGAGCACGTGCACGTGTTCTCCCAGTCCGACGGCCGCCGCCTCTCGGAGAGCTACGCCCGCTAGGACCGATCCATCCGACGAGCCTCCCGTTTCGGCGGGGGGCTCGTTCGGCATCCGGTGAGTGTGGGTCCGATCACACCGCCCGGGACGTCACCCCGCCCGGTATGACCGGTCCCCCGTCGGTGCGAGGATGGCCGGGTGCCGAGGTTCTTGTCAGCGCAGCCGGATGCCCGCCTGATCACCCTGCCCTGGGACACTCCGCTCGCGGAGTGGCCGGCGGAGAAGCTGGTGGCCCTGCCCCGCGGCATCTCGCGTCACGTCGTCCGCTTCGTCCGGGTCGGCCAGGAGGTGTACGCCGTGAAGGAGGTGCTGGAGCACCTGGCCCTGCACGAGTACCGGCTGCTGCGCGATCTGACCCGGATCGACATCCCGTCCGTCGAGGCGAACGGGGTGGTGCTCAACCGGTTCGACTCCGACGGCGAGCCGCTGGATCCGGCCCTGATCACCAAGCACCTGCAGTTCTCCCTGCCGTACCGCTCGCTGTTCTCCCGCGGCGTCCGGCAGGACACGGTCAACCGCCTGCTGGATGCCATGGTCGTGCTGCTGGCCCGGC
>DATDAP010000630.1:0-9084 GCA_036525335.1 Microlunatus sp.
GCATACAGTCCGGGGAGGCCGAGCAGGACCAGCAACCAGGCAACGGTGTAGGCGACGTGCGCCGCGACCAGCCCGACCTCGCTCGCGATGATCGTGGCAGGCGTCTCAACGCTCGGATGTAGCAGCGTCGCCACGACGATCAAGACGCCGGCAGCGGCCAGCGCCGCTCCACACCAGCTGAGCAGGCCTACCGACGGTCCAGCGTCGTCGGTCATGAACCGCCTCCCCCGGGCTGGACCGATCAACCCCCCTCTTGCGGAGTCTAGGGCTGGACCAACTCTGCCGGGTACGCCGCAGCTGGCGGGGCCGGGTGGTCCTGGTGGGTCGATCGCGGTCGGGACATCGAACAGGACACGGGTCCCATCCGCCGGGACGCTCGTCGTCGCAGTGTGGTGGTGAGCGCGCGGCATCGGGCTGCGCCCGGCTGGGAGGAGACCTGCAGTGACGCGTGTATCCGGGTATGTGGGAGCGGTGTCGGGGACGGTGTCGGTGATCGCGGTCATGGTGGGCAACGGTCTCGCGCTGGCAGGCCAGGCCGGTGCCACCGCGGGACCGGGTCTGGTGGCTGATCTGCGGCACCAGTCGTTCGTCAACAGCTTCGGCGTCACGCTCGAAATGGCCGGCTGGGCGGCGCTGATGTGTTTCATCGGGTACCTGTTCACCACCCTCCGCCGGGTCGAACCACCGGATGGCTGGTGGTCCCCGGTGGCGTTGTCTGCCGGGGTGCTGCTGGTCGCGCTGAAGCTCGGCTCGGTGGCACCGTTGATGGCGGCGTGGTCCCGCCGTGACGATCTGACGATCCCGGTGGCGAAGACCCTCAGCGATCTGGGTGGTGCGTTGTTCGTCGTCTCCGGGTGGGCCACCGGTCTGTTCGTGGCGACGGCTGCAGCGTCGGCGGTCGAGTCCCGGGTGTTGCCGGGCTGGCTGGGATGGTTCGGTGTGCTGAGCGGACTGGGCGCGCTGGTGGCCGGCACGGCAGGCGTGCTCGACCCGGTCGGGTACGTCCCGATCCCGTTCCTGGCGTCGCTGCTGTGGGTGCTGTTGACGAGTGTGGTGTTGACGGCGCGAGTGGGCCGTGCCGACACGGTGATCATGACGCCGCGGGCTACCCCGGATGGTGTTGTTGCTGGACGATGATGGCCATGGGCCTTCGTGTGCCCCTGAGCTTGGCGTGGGGTGTTCCGGTTGCGTCCGCGGCGCTGGTGGGAGCCGCCGTGCTCCTGGAGCGCCGCACGGAGTCTGGCCTGCTGGCGCACCCGGAGTACCTGGTCAACGCGCCCTTGTCGGTGGGCTTCGCCGTCGTCGGTGCGATGGTGGTGTCCCGCCGGCCCGGGCAGGGTCTTGGCTGGCTGTATCTCGGTAGTGCTGTGGCGATGGCGCTCACCCTGTTCGTTTACGAGTACGCCTATCTCGGTCTCGTCACCGAGCCGGGGGCGATGCCGGGCGCGCTGTTGGTCGGCTGGGTGTCGTCGTGGGTGTGGGCGTTGGGCTTCGCCCCACTGTTCACCTTTGGGCTGTTGCTGTACCCGGACTCCCGGCTGCCGTCGCGCCGCTGGCGGTGGGCCGCGGTGGTCTCCGCGATGGCCGTCGCCTGTCTCGCGGTCAGTGCCGCGTTGGCGCCGGGCCCGCTGCTCAGCCACGGCGTCGCCGACAACCCGGTCGGGCTGGACGGCGCCGGCCCGCTGCTGCAGGCCGTCGGCCGGGCCGGCAACCCGCTGATGCTGGTCGGTCTGGTGGCCGGTGTCGCCGCGCTCGCGACCCGATGGCGGCGTGCCCCGGCCGGTGGGGTACGACGGCGTCAGATCACCCTGCTGATGGTGCTCACCGCCGTGGTCGGTCTGGTGCTGCTCACCGAGCCGGTGCTGGACGGTCCTTCCGGGGGTGTCGTCGGGTTCATCGTGGTGGTGGTGTTGACGTTGGTTCCGGTCGCGGTCGGGCGTGCGATCCTTCGCGACCGGCTGTACGACATCGACATCGTCTTGAACCGGTCGTTGGTGTACCTCGGCCTGACCGGGTGCGTGATCGTCCTCTACGCCGCCCTCGTCTGGGTGCTCGGTCGACAGCTCGGGTCCGCGGACGCCACCAGCATCATCGCAACCGGTGTCGTGGCGGCGCTGGTGCTGCCACTGCGGACCGGACTGCAGCGGCTGGTCGACCGGGCGATGTACGGGGACCGGGGCGACCCGTACCGCGCGGTGTCCCGGCTGACCATCAGCCTGCAACACGCCGCCGCCCCGGCCGAGTCGCTGAGCGCGGTGGCAGAGGCCATCGCTGCCTCGCTGCGACTGCCCTACGTGGCCGTCGAAGCCGCCAGCGGCGCGCAGGCCAGCACCGGCCAGCTCGACGGCATCGCGCCGGTCGACATTCCGCTAGAGCACCAGGGGCAACGGGTCGGGCGGTTGCTGGTCACCGGCCGCGACCACCGGCCCCTCTCGGCCCGCGATGCCGCGCTGCTGGCCGACCTGGCCCGCCCGGCCGGTGCCGCGGTCCACGCCGTCGGGCTCGCCGATGCACTCCGCGCCTCTCGGCGTGAGCTGGTCCAGGCCCGGGAGGAGGAACGGCGTCGAATCCGCCGCGACCTGCATGACGGCCTCGGGCCCACACTCGCCGGTGTCGCCCTTGGGCTCGACATCGCCGCGGGCATGGTCGAGCGCGACCCGGACGAGGCCCGTCGCCTCATGCACGATCTCAGGGGCGAGGCCGCCGGGGCCGTCGACGACGTCCGCCGCATCGTCTATGGTCTGCGCCCGCCCGCCCTGGACGAGCTCGGACTGGTCGCCGCGCTCCGGCAGCAGGCCGACCGGGTCCGCCTCCGCCAGCCCGACCTGGACGTTCACCTGGTGACGCCGGAAGAGCTACCGCAGCTGTCCGCGGCTAGCGCGGTCGCCGCCTACCGAATCGCCCTTGAGGCCCTGACCAACACCGCCCGACACGCGCAGGCGCGGCACTGCCGGATCGCCATCCACACCGACGCAACCTGGCTGACCGTTGAGGTCACCGACGACGGGATCGGGATCGCCCACGACGCCCAGCCCGGCGTCGGTCTCACCGCGATGCGGGAACGTGCCACCGAGATCGGCGGCCAATGCCGGATCGAACCGACCCCGCCCACCGGAACGCGGATCACCGCGCAGCTGCCACTGGAGGAGCGATGAACACCCCCGAAGCACCGACAGGTACCGGCAGTACGCTGCGGATCGTCGTGGCCGATGACCATCCCCTCTACCGGCGAGGGCTCTCGACACTCCTCGCCGGCCAAGACGGATGGGAAGTCGTCGCCGAGGTCGCCGACGGCATCGGGGCCGTCACCGCAGCCCGGGCCACCTCCCCCCAGGTGGTGGTCATGGACCTGAACATGCCGGGACTCGACGGTATCGAGGCCACCCGCAGGATCGTGGGCCAGCAGCCAAACATCGCCGTCCTGGTGCTGACCATGTACGACGACGACACCTCGGTGTTCGCCGCCATGCGAGCCGGGGCCCGCGGGTACCTGCTCAAAGGGGCCGACCAGGCCGACATCGTCCGCGCAGTGACCGCCCTCAGAAGCGGCGAGGCGATCTTCGGACCAACCGTGGCCCGGCGCATCATCGACTTCTTCGCCGCACCCCGGCAGTCCACACCCGACAACATCTTCCCCGAACTGTCCGCGCGCGAGCACCAGGTACTCGACCTGATCGCCGCCGGACGCAGCAACACCGACATCGCCAATACCCTGTTCCTCAGCCCCAAGACGGTCCGCAACCACGTCACAGCCATCTTCGCGAAACTGCAAGTCACCGACCGCTCCGAAGCCATCGTGCGCGCACGCAACGCCGGTCTCGGGCACTGAGCCGCCCGCAACCAAGCCAGGTGGCAGCTGGGCAACACCGACCCGGCAGGCCTCAGGTCGCCAGAGTCCAAGATCAACTCAAAGGGACTGGCAGCGCTGACGTCGACCATCGAGACCTCCACGATGCCGGACGCAGACAGGCCAAACACAACACGTACCCCACCTGCCGGTTCCCGCAGACACATGTCGTTCGAGCATCCCGATGATGGTGGTTGAACGCAGCATGTGACACAGCAACTGCCAGTCAAACGGGGTGCCCGCATGCCGGTCATCTACGGGGATGGCCGTCTGTAGCATGCCGCCTTGCGGCACGGTGCTGAGCGTTCCGCAAACGATCCTCGGCACCCGCGCGTCACCCTGCCGGGGCGACCGAACCGCCTTGCCGCCGGCTGATGCACGCCTTTGAGGTGGTCTTTGGCCGTCCAGGGCTCTCCCCTCAAGCCGATCCCGATTGCTAGCCTCACTCGACATGTCATTCGGTCGGGGATTCACCCTTGTCGCGGTGATCCTCAGTGCCGTCGCAATCGTGCTCGGGGTGATCTGCGGTGTGATCACTTTTCGGACCCGGGCCTTCCTGGCCGAGAGCAGCAGTGCCTCGGGCCAGGTGATCGGTGTCGTTTCCCGGCAAAGCTGCGACGAGGACGACGACGGGCATCGGACCTGCACGACCGTCTACGCCCCGCGGATACGGTTCACCACCACCGATGGACAGCAGGTCGTCTTCTTGTCAAGCACAGCCAGCAACCCGTCATCCTACAACGAAGGCGACCCCGGGAACGTCCGCTATCGGTTGAACCATCCCTCGGACGCCCGAATCGACACTGTCACTGGCATCTGGCTCGACGCGATCATCACCGGAGGCCTTGCGCTCTTCTTCGCCGCCTTCAGCGGGATCTGGGTCTTTCTAGCGATCCGATTCCGGGAGGCCTGACGGCCCGTGGCGGGACGGCCCGTTTCGACCAACCGCGCCACCGCACCCTCATGGGCGAGGATGGACGGGGTGGCCTTCAGCCAGACCCTGCTGCCTGCGGTGGGGATCATCCACAGCGCCGAAAGGTTCCAGGTCATGATCTGGTCCCAGGTAGGCATCGCCCCAGTCCAAGTTCACATAACGGTCGCGCGGGCTGAGCCCAGCTTCAGCATCGTCCGCAGGTTGGCTTGCGCTTCGTGGGCAGTCAGCCGCACCTGATGCTCATCGACGGTGGTTACCGCGTCGTTCCGCGCGCCCAGTGCCGGTATGCCTCGATCCACTCGGCACCGCCGGGCGGTGCCGACAAGGGCAGGTCGAGGATCGAGATGCGCTGCCGCGTCCACCCACGTACACACACAGCCACGATCTGCTCGTCATCGGTCAGGTCAATGCTCTCAACCATGACCGCGACGCCCAGCACCTCGGTCTCGAAGGGCAGCCCCAACTGCTCCTCGAGCGTCGTGTAGAACGCTGTGATGCACTCGCTCTCGTTGTAGCAGTCGACCGTCGCTTCCGCGATCCACTCGTTCAGTTGCGCACGTCTCGGAGACCTCACCGGGACAACGCCAATGCTCGGGCACTGCTTCCCCAGCGAATCCGGGACTTCTCACCCTTGCGGACGTTGCCACCCTTCGCGGTCAACGTCGAAGTGACCGCTCAGCTCGCTCACGGCAGACGCCGTAGGTACGCGATCGCCGTCGGCGATCTACCAGGGTAGATATCATGTTCGACCTCGCCGGCGGATTTTTGATCTGGTCGCTGACGCACTGCAGGACAACGGCTACGAGCACACTTGGTTCGTCGATCCCATGACTGGCGTGATCGGCCTTCTCCCGAAGGACAGCGTCGAAACCGACCTCGACGACACCCACCAAGTGTGGATCGACTCGCTGCCGTCTCGCGGGGTGGTATCGGGACATAGCTTCAGTTTCGTCGGCACCCACACCGGCGCGCCCAAACCTAGAGCTCGAATGCATCGCATAGCGTCGATTCGGCGACATCGCTGCTCGTCGCAGTCAGGATGTTCCCATGGAGGCACGGTTGATCTCGCTGGCGGGCGCGGCGTCGTTGTCGATGCCGGAGATACGTGATGCCGCAGCTCGGGATGGCGGCACTCTCTGGCTGGACTTCGACCACACCGATGAGGGCGGGATGGCGCTGCTCGGTGAGCTGATTGAGGTCAGGCCGAGCGACATCCAGGAGTGCCATACACGTTCTCCGGTGCCGAAGATGCGCTTCTACGCCGACCACCACTTCAGCGCGATCAATGGACTCGCCCGCGGCTCTGACGGACGCCTGTATTTCCATCCGCTGAAGCTCTTCCTGACTCCCACGACGTTGGTCACGGTGCTCGGCCCGACGAGTTCGTCATTGACATCGGAGATCGCGCGACGCGAGCTCACTGCTGTGCGTCAGCGGGTCGACAGCGGCCAGCTTCGTCCGGCCAGTTCGTTCGAGCTCGTCGCCGCGATTCGAGGCGAGGAGATGCGGACGCACGAGGATCTGATCACCGAGTCCTCGGCCCGTGTCGCGCAGCTGGAGCGTGACGTTTCACAGAAGGATCCGGTGAAAGCCGAAGCGATGTTGCAAGACCTGTTCGATCTCCGCCACGACCTCGAAGCAATCCGTACCAGTGCCGCCCAGGCCGCAGAGTCCTTCGCGAACCTGATCGAGACCATGGACCTGCAGGAAGGACTGATGCCTACGGACCTGCGCTGGGTGCGAAACTCGCAGCAGGGATTCCGTCACCTGCAGCACACGGCTGATCTCGAGCGCGAGTACCTGCAGGAGATGATCGACCTGTTCCAAACGCGCGTGTCCACCGAGCTGAATCGCTTCGTGCGCAAGGTGACTGCTTGGGGGTCCATCGCGATTGCCTGGACGGTGATCGTCGGTCTGTACGGGATGAACTTCACCCACATGCCGGAGCTCGGCTGGCGATGGGGCTATCCGGCCGTGCTCGTTCTAATGGTCATAGTCGGCGCCCTCCTGGTGTTGCTGTTCCGGCGGCGAGGTTGGCTCTGATCAGACTGGACCCGCTGGCCTCGTACGGGGGCGAGGCAGAGGATCAGCCACCTAGATCGACCAGCCAGGCGGAAGGCCACGCTGATTCCGGATCATGTCCATCGGGCGAACAACACCCAGACATGCGCACCCCGACCAGACTTGGACAGCTCCACCGCCGCCGGAAACCCCCTTCGCTCCGGGCAGCCTTCGCGTACGCCAGTGCGTCGAGCATCGCCGACCCAGCATCAAAATCGGCCACCAGGGAACCAGCACGAATTGTCGCTCAACAAGGGATAGAGCCCGACGAACACCTCGCCGGCCAGGTGCGCGGCGATCACCTCGACCGTCAGCAAACCGGCAGAAGTCAGGACGGTCACCAAGGCCAAGATCAGGATAAGCCAGCGACGATGCCGCACACCTCAGAACGTACGGGGAAGGATGACCTGGCGCGGGATGGCGGTGGTTGAGTTTCGAGTTGGTCGGGTCCTACTTCTCGGGCAGGACGTGCGCGTCGGGACCGGGGTAGGTCAGTCCTTCGTGACCGTCGGTCCATCGCACCACGTAGGGTGGCGCGCCGTCTTGACCTCGTACCTCGACGATCTCTCCTTCTCGCGACTGAGTGCCGGTCTTTTTGCCCTCGACTATCAGGTGGTCGCCCTTGTTGGCGTGCATGTTCGAACCTCCTGTAGAACGTCTCTCCCCACTGTGCTCTGCGACGCCACTGCACGCAACCGCAAGCTCTGCCTCCTTCGACATCCCGCTCCGGATCTTGCGTTGCCCTGACGGCCACCAGGTCTACCGGCGGCCGCGTTGGCGCACTCAACTGGCTGGCGGCGCCGGGATCATGTTGGTGGTGACGCGGCCCAATCGGTCACCGGTGGGTGATGCCGTGCCCGGCCTCTCCAGGGTGGAAGCCGGTCCGGCGCGTCTGGTGGCTGGTGACCTGGGTGCCCGGCAGGGCGAATGTGACGGCTGCGGTGGGCGGCAGCCGGTAGGTGTACCCGAAGCCGTCGATCGGCCATGGCACCTCGGCGGCCGTTGAGCCGGCGTTGTAGTAGCCGCCGACCCAGGTGCCATCGGGGAGCCGTCCGGTGGCCGCCACGAGCCCGGCACCCGGCCGCCCCGGTTCAGCCGATCCGGCGACCGTTCTCAGGTTGAGCTCGTGGATCGACCACCAGCTCCCCGCGGTCGCCCCACTGACCAGGCGGAGATGCCGGGCCGTGGTGGAGGGAAGGGCGATCACCATCTCCCCGGTCAGGCTCGGCCGTCCGGGCCCCATCGCGATGTCGGTCCAGCTCCGTCCGTCGTCGGACACCTGAACGGTGTAGCGGCGGAGGAAGTCCCCGATACTGATCCCGGCATCCATCACGATGTCAGGTCACCGAGCCCACCACAGCTCCCAGCACCCACACTCAACCGTCCACCAGCAGCGAACCCTCCGCCAGCAGCGAGCCGACAGCCACTCCGGCGCCCTCCACCGCCGGCGGCGACCAGAGTGCCGAGGCCAGCAACGACGCCGGTAACCCAGCCGGCGGCTGACAGTCTCGACCCGACCGCTGGGAAGAGGTGACGGCAGCTGAGCACCGCGCTGGCCGCCGGCCGGCTGTCGGTGCTGCTGGGCGAGCCGCACATCTCCGACGCCCCACGCCTGACGGAGCGCTTCTGGGCGTTGGGTCAGCGTGTTACTCGACTCATGGGAAAGGACCGTGGCTCGGTTTGTCTGTCAGCCCTGAAAGGGGTAAAGAACTGCGCCACCTCCGGGTCGGCGTTCAATGCTGCGCGTGCCTCGATGGCCCCGAGGCGCTGGACGCGCTCAGGAAGCGTAGGGGGCGTCGCGTGTCTCCGTGGTGCCCGCCCGTACTCTTGTTCCGCCTTGCGCACAGTGCCACGTGTCCGCTCGAAGGAAGTCCGGCAAGGTCAGCGACCCCGTGTTCCGCAGCACCGCTTGTACTTCGCACCACTGCCGCACCAGCACGGTGTGTTGCGGCCCGGCGGCCAGGCGACCGTTCCGGTTCGTTGCGCGACGTCGTCCAGGTAGGCGCGGCGGATAGCATCGTCTTTCACCGAACCGCCGGCACGATCGGCATAGTCGCGCATCTCGGCTGCTCTGGCCGGCACCAACGTCACCTTGGTTCCACGTCCGGCCAGGGTCCGGAGTTGCTCCTCGAGCTCATCGCGATACGTCTCGAAGCTCACCGACTGGTCGATCATGCCGAACAGATCACGCTGCGCGGTATCGAACTCCGACAGCGTCCAGAACATGACCCGCGCACCGTCA
>DATDAP010000631.1:0-2295 GCA_036525335.1 Microlunatus sp.
ACCGCGATCCTGATCAAGGGGTTCGAGCTCACGGCGGCCATCCTAGGTGCGGAACACCGGCCGACCGGCTCCGTCACAGATGCCGGTACACGTCCGCGGGCTCGAGATCCAATGCCAGCATCATCACCTGCAGGTGGTAGAGCAGCTGGCTGATCTCCAACGCCGCGTCACCTTTCGACTGGAACTCCGCAGCCATCCAGACCTCGGCGGCTTCCTCGACGATCTTCTTGCCGATCTCGTGCACACCGGCCTCGACCCGCTTCACGGTCGAGGAGGTCGGGTCACCGGTCGCCACCTTCGCGCTCAGCTCGGCGTACAGGTCCTCGAAGGTCTTGGCGGACGACACGCGGACACCCTAGTGGGACGGCTGGCTGGCGCTTTCTCCGAGTCGCGTACGGACCGGCCGCGGCTGCATCCAGGGCGGACAGCGGCGAGAACCATAGACACGCGCGGACCGTCTCCTCGTTGACGGCCGGCGATTCGAGAGGACTCACCATGAGCGAAACCACCACCAACACCCCGGTCGAGGTCTCCCCCGACAGTCCCGTTTCCTGGACCGATCTGGGTGGCGAGATGTGGTCGTATCTGACGGGTCGCGACGCGGCCATCAACTACAGCTTCGTCGACATGGCGATCGAGGTGCCCCGCGATACCGGCGCCGACGCGCCCCGCGCGACCTGGAGGCTCAACGGCACGCTGCGCATCACCACCAGCGACAACGCGTCCTGAGATGGCGCAGCGCCGCACCTCCGGAGCGACGATGCGCGTGCGGGCAGACCTGCGGCTGCACGTCAGTCCCAGCGGCGACGACGGCGGGGCCACCCTCGGGATGACGATCCAGTCGGAGTCTGACACCGTGCGGGTGCGGCTGGACCGGGTTCCCGATCTGGCCGCCCGACCGTCCTCGGAGCTGATCCGCACCGTGACCGACGGGCTCTGCGGTCAGGGTCTCCGGGTGGTGGTCGAAGGACCGGGCGGGCGTCTGGTGAGCTTCGGCGCGGGCGTGCGCACTCCCTGGTGGCAGCGGCCGTTCGTGCGTGCCGCACACGTGCGGGTGCACGATCTGCGGACGGCGCTCCGGTCGCTGCCGCGCCGTGGCGGGCGGAAGAACGACTCCGCGGCGATCGTCGCGCCGGCCATGCTGTTCACGCCACCGTCCACCGTGCTGCCGCTGGCTCCCACCGTCCTCCGGCGACAGCGGATCTCCACGACCCACGACCCGGCCGGCGGCGGCCAACCAAGGCTCTTCTTCCCGGCTGCCGACACTGCGGGGGCCCGGCTGAAGGTGTTCTTCCTCCGACCCGAGGTCAGCGTCGGTGATCGCGATGATGCCGACCTCCGGCTGCGCGGCGTGGCCGCCCACCAGGCGGTCATCCGGCGGAACGCCAGGGACGAGTACGAGATCGAGCCGCACCCTGACGGACTGCCCGTGCGGGTGCACGGCGCCCGCATCCTCGGACCGACCCAGCTGCGCACCGGCGCCAGGATCGAGATCGGCAACTGGCAGATGGTGTACTTCCGCGCTGAGTACGCCGACCACGGTCGCCCCTACGGTGGCCGTCAGGGTGGCGAGATCGACCAGCAGCAGTGGCAGCCGGCCGGACGCTACCGCCCGGAGATCCGCGAAGGATGATCCGGGCGGCCGCCCAGCCGCGCCACCAGCACGCCGCCGCCAGCCGACGTCAGCCGACGGTCTCGATCTCCGGGCTGTCGACGGCCACCGGTTCCGGTGTCCGACCGGCCCGCTCGATCCGCCACCAGGAGACGAAGCCGATCACGCAGAACACGCCGTAGACGATGTACATGATCGCCGACGGGTAGTAGCCGGCCGTGAGCAGCAGCGGCACACCGACCAGGTCGACGGCGATCCAGATCAGCCAGAACTCGACGTAGCCCCGAGCCATCCCGTACGTGGCCAGGATCGAGCCGGTCAGGATCCAGGCGTCGGCCGCCGGGCCCCAGGAGCCGAGCGCGGTCAGGGCGTAGTAGGAGACGGTCCAGAGCACGACGGCCGCCACCAGCAGCTGCACCCGGCCCTTCCAACCTGCCCAGGCCGGTGCGACCCCGACTCCGTGCTCGCCGCCCGCCCCGGACTTGCGGAACTGGTACCAGCGGTACCAGCCGTACACGCTGACCGCGAGGAAGAAGACCTGTCGGGCCGCCTGGCCGTACAGGTCGAGGTCCTGGGGGGTGTGGAACACCCCGCCCAGGAAGACCGTGAACAACAACACGTTGCCCACGATGCCGATCGGCCATGCGAGCACCTTGCGCTGCATGCCGAGGATGGCGCTGGCC
>DATDAP010000632.1:0-2260 GCA_036525335.1 Microlunatus sp.
GGTCGCCCGCCGCTACCGGCTGGGCCGGGAGGACGCCGCCGACGTCAGCCAGACCGTGTGGTTGCAGCTGACCTGCCACCTGGACACGATCCGCGAGCCGCGGGCCCTGCCGGGCTGGATCAAGGTCACCGCGGAGCGGGAAGCGTACCGGCTGATCAAGATCGCTCGACGGACCACCTCGCTGGAGCCGATCGCCTGCTTCTACGAAGGCCAGTCCAACCCGGGCGAGCTCCGCTTCTCCACCGCGATCGAGGAGGTCGACGCCGACCTGCTGCGGTCCGAGGAGCAGGCTGCGGTTCGCGAGGGTCTGGCGACGCTGAAACCCAACCAACGCGATCTGCTGCTGATGCTCGTGGCCGAGCCCGCCATGCCGTACGCCCAGATCAGTGCCGAGCTGGGGTTGCCGATCGGCAGCATCGGGCCGACCCGGGCACGCTGCCTGCGCAAGCTGCAGGCGACCTCGGCGGTGCAGTCCCTGGCCGAGGTCGGCACCGAGGTCTCCCTGGCCGCGTGATGCCCCGCGGCACCGCCACGGACCACGACCGGCACCATCGTCCATCGGGGGCGACGATGGTGCCGGTCGTTGCTGCGTGTACGTCATTTATCGTTGGCCCGTGGGGACACTCGTCGAGGCTGCGGCCGTGGAGCGGCCGGTGACCGCCGGGCTCGACGAGGCCGCTCAGAAGTACGCCATGTTGAGCGTCTACTACGCCGCGCCGGGTCGCCAGTTCGCCATCTCGGGTGCACCGTCGGTGTTCGTCCCACCGGAAGTCACACCACTGACGCTGGCCGCCGCCCTGGAGATGCTGAGTGCCGATGAACAGCGCCTCGAGCAGGCCCTCTGGTTGATCGTCCGCAGCACCGGGATCCGGCAGGCCTGGTCCAGCACCCGCCTGTACCCGGCGGAGATCAACCGGTACGTCGACAGATCGGCTCAGGACGAGCTCGACGAGCGTCGCCGCAGGTACCGACGGGGGGCCAGTCTCTTCGCCGCCTGCCTGACCGCCTGCCGCAACGCCGACCGCGATCAGTTCGACGCGTTGGGTGCGGCCATGTCCGCCCCGACGATCAGAGCCAACAGCGGTTTCACCAAGCTGGCCCGGCTGGTGTTCGACCAGACCCCCGACGAGTACCTCGCGGAGATGGAGCTGACCAGCCAGGACCCACGCCGCTGGGTGGCCGCTCGGCAGCTGATCACGTCGATCGAGGCGGAGGTCGGGGTCGGGATCGGTGAGTACGTGGAGCAGCTGGCCGCCACGGCGGCGTACGAGTCCTTCATCGACCTGCTCCAGCACCGCGGCGGTCGGTGCCCGCCGACGATGAGCGTCTACCCGGTCGCCTCCGTGATCACCCAGAACACCGACGAGCTCTGGACGAGTGCCACCGTGACCACCCTGGCCCGGGGGGACTTCGACACCCTCTACGCGGCCACGGAGCCGGCCAACTGGCACATCGACAACGACGTGGTCAAGGAGTCGCACTACGTCTCCGATCCGCTCACATTGACCCCGACGCACACCGATCTCGGCAACGACGGCACGGTCCACGGGCTGCTGTACGAGGAGGCGGCGATCACCTGGGGTCGTGGTAGCGCCCAGCAGGGCAGCTTCACCAACGTGCTCAACGTCCATCGACGGGCGGAACGCGGGACGCGCCATGACGAGTCCTTCATCGACCTCGGCTTCTCCTTGTGTCGCAGCATCTCCAGCGACGTGCTCTGGGACAGCCGCCACGGCGGGCTGATGCTCAACGAGGGCTACATGCGGGTGCGGCCGCTCGGCGGTGGGCGGTGGCGGATCACCTCGCGCAAGCTGCTGCGCTTCAGCGACCGTACGCCGTACACCGGATCCTCCGGTTGGGCCGACTTCGGGGAGATGCTGAACTACCTCGCCCCCACGGCCCTGAGCTGGTGGGTGGAGACTGAGACCTACAGCCTCGGGCAACGCACCGAGCACGATCTCGACCTGGCGCCGACGGCGCCGTCCGCCGCGTCGACGAGTGAGGACGGATCAGGGCAGTGAACGACCAACCGCCGACCGGCCGGCCGGAAGCCAGCGACGACCAACAGGCCGCCCGAGCGGCCTGGGATCGGGTGGGCCGCTACATGGAGGGACTCGGCGCGGTGGGTGAGCGTCTGGTGCAGCGCAACTTCACGTTCTGGAAGGACGTCGCGTCCAGCCTGCAGTCGGGTCCGATGGACGCCGACAAGCTCGCCGCGACGACCGCGCGGGCCATGGTGGCCACCCAGGAGACCGTCGAA
>DATDAP010000633.1:0-3459 GCA_036525335.1 Microlunatus sp.
CGGCACCCATCGCGTCGCCGATCCAGGCCTGGTACGCGTCCCCGGTCCAGCCCCGCCTCCGGGTGAGCAGGTCCCAGACCTCCACGCTGTTCAGGGTCCAGAGGCGGTCCCGGGCCTCGTCCGGACTCAGTCCGGGTGACAGTGCTCCGAGCTCGGTCACCCGCCGGACGATCATCCCGGTGCCGACCAGTCGCTCGGCGTCGGTGACGCGCTGGTGCTCGACGAGATCGGGTTCACCGCCCGCCGCCCCGGCGGCGATCTGCAGCATCAGCGGTCCGACGCGTTCCAGCAGCCCTCGGCCGAGGGCGGCGTACGCGCGCAGGAGCTCGCCGGCGTCGGGCAGCGCGTACATCTGGACGACCTCGGGTCGCTCGGCCAGGGACATCGGTTCGTCGTCGCCGGCCAGCATGACGTCGTACGCGGCCTTCAGCAGCTGCTGCTTCGAGCCGACCACGTTGTAGATGGTCTGGGCCGTCACTCCGGCTCGCTCGGCCACGGCCCCGACGCTCGTCCGGCCATAGCCCTGCTCGGCGAACAGGGTGGCCGCCGAACGCAGGATCTCGGCTCGGGTCGCCCGACTCTGAAGGGCACGGGTCGGGCTGGCGTACGAGCGCTTCCGAGAATTCACTTGACTACCTCTAAATTTGATTGAGAATGGATCAAGTCAATCTTGTCACGAAAGGCACCCCGATGACCCAGCTGCTCACCTCAGCCACCACCGCCCGCACCACGAGCCCCGGCTGGCGGGTGTGGAACCTGGCCGCCGTCGCTGCCCTGACCGCCTACTCGACCGGCATCGCGTGGCAGGCACAGTTCGTGTCCTACCCGCTCTACCGGGCAGT
The DNA here is from genome assembly GCA_036525335.1 of Microlunatus sp. Classification (GTDB taxonomy): domain Bacteria; phylum Actinomycetota; class Actinomycetes; order Propionibacteriales; family Propionibacteriaceae; genus Microlunatus. The sequence goes on from DATDAP010000633.1 coordinate 843, forward strand.
GAGTGGGGACGAGTTCCCCGCCTACCACCTGGCCTACAACGCCGCGATCCCCGGCGTGGTGATCATCCCCGGCTTCCTCGGCTTCCTCGCGTGCGCGGCGTTCCCCTGGACCCGGCCGGCCGGGCTCCCGCGGCTGGCGACCGTGCTGGTCGCGGTCAGCGGACTGGGTTCGATCCTGAGCACGGTGCTCTGGGCGATCCCGAGGCATGATGGGCTGGATCGCATCGGCCAGGACGCCGACACCATCCTCAGCCTGATCCAGGCCAACGGTGTACGGACCGCGCTGCTGACGCTGGGCGCCGCGACGCTGTCCTGGAGTCTGGTCCGGCTGATCCGACGGTAGCGTCACGCGCTGCCACGCACTGCTCAGCGGGGCGGCATCCGGAGCGCCCCGTCGAGCCGGATCACCTCACCGTTGAGCAGCGGGTTGGCGATCAGCTGAGAGACCAGCAGGGCGTACTCACTCGGACGGCCGAGCCTGGCGGGGTGCGGCACCAGCGCCTCGAGGGTGGTCCGGGCCTGCTCCGGTAGCCCGGCCATCATCGGTGTCTCCATCACCCCCGGCGCGATCGTCATCACCCGGATCTGGTGCTCCGCCAGATCGCGGGCGGCCGAGATGGTCAGAGCGGCGATGCCGCCCTTGCTGGCCGCGTACGCCGCCTGGCCGATCTGCCCGTCGTACGCGGCCACGCTCGCCGTCATCACGATCAGTCCGCGGTCACCGTCGCTCGGTTCGTTGCCGGCCATCGCGGTCGCGGCCAGCCGCAGCACGTTGAAGGTGCCGACCAGGTTGATGTCGATCACCCGCCGGAAGTCCTCCAGCGGCAGGGTGCCGCGCTTGCCGAAGATCCGGCCGGGCGTGGCCACCCCAGCGCAGTTGACGACGACCCGCAGCACGCCGGCCTGCTCGGCTGCGTCGACAACGGCCTGCACCTGGTCCTCGTCGCGGACGTCGGCACCGAGTGCGGTCACCCGCTCATGCGGAGGTAGCGCGGCGACCGCATCGGGCAGGTCGATGATCACCGCCCGGGCGCCGGCGGTCAGTGCGCTCTGCACGGTGGCGGCCCCGAGCCCCGAGGCTCCGCCGGTGACCAGGACGACGTCGGTGTCGCTCAGCTGCATGGGATCAGTCTCGCGCCCCGCCGACCGTGGCCGTGGCCGGGTGCCTGGTCAGGGAGACGTCAGCAGACCGATCCGGAGTCGACCGGCAGGTTGGAGCGGGGACCCTCGATCGCCGGCTGCACGCCGGTGACCCGGGACGCGCAGGACGCTGCACCCCCACTGCTCAGGTCGCTGCCGTCGACCCAGATGTCGAGGGTGTAGGCGCCACCGTTCCGGCCGTCGCTGCACGCCCCGCAGAGGGTCCTCGACGATGAAGTACGTCGCGGGTGGGAGCTGGACGCCACCCCGGGCGACTGGTGCGGCCCACCTACTTCTTGAGGTTCGGGAGGTAGAACCGGGTGCCGAACGCGAACCGTCCGGCCCGGACGGCGACCGTGGTCGGATCCTTCCAGGTCCCGACGCCGCCGGCGCGCTGGTGGATCTGCGGCCGGGCGATCTGGGCCGACCCTGGCGGGCTGTTTCCCAGTAGGTGTAGCCGGTGACGAAGATCTGCGACCGCCGGCCGCCCCCGTCGCCCACGTTCGCGGGCTCCCCACCGTCCAGCACCGAGACGACCTTCTTGGTGCCGCGCAGCACGACCTTGTTCTCGGGCTTCGTGGTCACCGTCGATCCGGTCTTCTTCTTGCTCATGAGCTTGCCGTTGCGCCGGATCTCGGTGATGAACGTGGTCCGCACTCCGGCGACTCCCTTGCGCTGCACCTTGGTCTCGCCGCGGTCGAGCTTGCGGGAGTTCTCGTACGTGGTCTCGAAGTCGATCGTCGTCCGCTTCGACACCGACTTCTCGTCCACGCGGGTGTAGCGGATGGTCGCGCCGTCAGCCAGCGGGGCGGAGATGGCCGCACTGACCGTGTCGTCGGCGTCGACCGTGACTTTCGCCGCCACGAGCGCCTGACCGACGGTCGCCGCCGTCGTGGTCAGCCGCTGCTTCGTGCCGGCGTTGTCGAGGGTGACCGTCTTCTTCGTGGACACGGCGATGGACAACCCGGTGCGCCCGATGCTCGCGCTCCGGCTGGTGGAGAGGCTGTCACCGCGTCGATCGGGATCCGCTGAGCTTCGAGAGCCTGCTCGACCGTGGTCGCGGTGGTCCAGAAGGAGCGGGACGCACCGTCGACGTTGACCGTGACCGGCCGCCCGAACTGCACCGCGATGGCGGTGCCATCGACCACCCGGGTGAACGCCATCAGAAGGAGCGTGGGATTGGTCACTGCCACCCGAGGCTGACGGAAGAGCGCCCGACCCAATCCACCGACGACCCGACACGCCGGAGATCTCGTGACGGCGGCACGTTCCCGTCACGAAAGAATCCAGGCACCCCCAAGGCCCTCGTGACCCACGAGCATCGAGGGCACTTACCAGATCAAGCAGCTCACCAGGGCGCGTCAGCTGCTGAGTGACCGCGCACCCTCTGGCGCGGCGCCGTCCGCGAGCGGCGTCAGGGCAGGGGTGGGTCGCGGGCGTGGACGGGTCTGGCGGGAGCCCGAGCCCGCGAGGGCGG
>DATDAP010000634.1:0-5242 GCA_036525335.1 Microlunatus sp.
CCCTGGTTGGGACGGCTCGGTCCGGCTGGCTGTGGCGCATGTTGGAGAAGGTAGCGGCCAGGGGTGACAGTTCCGCCGTGGCGGCGCCTTCGAGGTGCCGTCGAGCCTGGGAGCCACAGCGCATCGGTCGCTGGTGATGGCGTCGTGCGGGCTGCCGAAGAGCTGAGGTGGCGTTCACGGACGGGCGTCGGATCCGGCTCGCTCGCGGTCGTAGCTGATACGGCCGGCCACGACGCAGGGGCGGCCGCCTCGATACGTGCTTCGTCACCCGAACCGTCGTGGTGAGGCGCCGCCTGGCCCTTACACGACCTGGCGGCCTCGCCGAGCTTCCGCTCGTGTGGATCGACTGTTTCTCTTTCCCCTCGTGGGCGTGTCTGATCGGGACGGCCCGGATTCCGCGCCAGTCGTGGCCAGGATGTTGTGCTCATGGCCTCGAGGGGCTCGGACGCAAGCGTCTCGTCGCCCGCGTGCACGACCCGACACCACCCACACAGACATGACGAACGGCCAGACCGGTATGGCCGTCGATCGAGTACGCGCACGGCCTCCTCGGCTGAGTGACCGGAAGCAAGATCCGAAGCCCGCTGAGCGACGGACTGAGGACCCAGTGGGGCAGGTCTACGCCGTCGAGCGGCGTGTCCTTGAAATAGGTTTACGTTTGAGTGAAATAGGTCGCGGGGGGCGAAGCGATCGCCGACATCGACACCCTCGTGCCCGGAAACGGGTTCGAGGGGTGTTTGCGGATGCTCGGAGATCCACATTTGCCAGCCCGGCCTGGGTGCGGGCCACTGCGGATTGGGACGCCATCCCGGCGGTCGTGACCAACCAGGCGAAGGAGTAGGCCATCCGGGCGGAGGATTAAAGCGGCTACCCATCGTAATTCCGGGTCGACGGTGTGGGGTTGTTTACAAGACCGCAACCAAGAAATCGCCTACACCCAAGCCCCGCAAGTCCACATGGAACCTGATGTGGACGACTGGCTGCGCCGCGAAGGTGGCGCACGACCACCATCATCGCGGCCGAATACGAGATCGTGATCAACCAAGATCCCGAGCGCGCAGCAGCTGCTGCGGGACGCCAACTGCTTTCCGAACCGGTGCTTCAGTTCGGTCTCTTCGTGGTCAAGGAAGAGACGCATCGCGGTGACCAGTTCACTATCGAGTCGCCACAGAGTTCGCAAGTCTGTATACGGTGCGGGCTTGCGAACTCCCCGCCGAGGGAGAGGGCGATCGTGCCGAACTGATATCGGGCTTGAAGGTCACGGTAGCTGCGCTCGACCAGCCCGACGTGAAACGGCCGCTCCAGCCGCGCTACAAGCTGACACGATCTCTTCGTACTCGCTCGCACTCATGTCAACGAGCATCTTCCACTTTGAGCCACCGGTCTTCTCCGCGATGACCCCCAGCGAATATGTTTAACTGGCGATCGCGCTGGAGGGGCTCGTCACAGGCAGCAAGGCTACGTGACCATCGACCATGTCGGCCAGACAGTGCCGGTGGGACAAGACCGATTCCCTTTCGGGAAGATTTGCACGTGCCCGAAAGCGCACTTGCATGTGCCCTATGGAGTGCCTACGGAGGACAGGCGCCGAGGCGGGCTCGCCTGGACAATTGTTCGATGTAACCATCTCGCAGTTGAAGTGAGGCCCGCCGATGGTCTGGCTACGCGACGATCATCAAGAGAATATCAGGCCAACGCCTCGAGCCCTGGCCGGAGTACGCTCTAGCGGAATGCGGTCGGCTGCCGCCATCAGCCCGGACGCCGTCATTCATCTTCAGCGAGCTGCCGGGAATCGAGCCGTCTCCGCGGTAATACTCAAACGCTCACTCGCAAATTCGTCATCGAATGCCGTCGAGCGGCGCTGTCATGAGGAGACCCAACCGGGCGTGGGCGGAGAAGAAGAGCTCCCCAAAGACCGTGAGGGCCCCATGGCGGAGAGCGACGCAGCAAGCTCTGGTCAGCTTTCGGAGATTCGGACCATCCTTAGGCGAGGTGAGGCCCCTGAGACACGACAAGGTACTGCACCATGGGAAGGTGCACCCGATTCGACCGCCCACGGCATCGTCGCGCCGGGCGGTCCACCAACGGTGGACAATGCAGCTGCGGCGAGCGATTGCATACCCTCCACTGCGAGCGCAGTACTCAACTGGGACCCCCAGCCGGCGGACGCCGCCAACTGGAGGGCGAACGTGGTATCGCTCACCCTGGCTGGTAAGGTCAACGTGGCACCATGGCCATCCCAACCGAATAGCATGGTTGTCCCCAACACCCCCAATCCGGTGGATGGTGGAAATATCAACAACGTCGCGGGTTCGTCGAACCATTGGCAAGCGGCGATGAATGACATGGCCGACTATAACGCGCCCGGAGGAGGGGCTGGGCCGCGTTGGCACTCGACCGCTGCATCAAGCGCACATGAGTGGGCTCATTGGAACACCGATTACGTGAAGGATTCCGTCTCGAGCGCGGCAGGTGGAAACTGGCCACAAGCGAATGCTGACATCGACGCACTCCGCGTACCCAAGGCGACGAGCCCCACGGAGGCGGCAGCTAGGAGCGCTCTGCAAGCACGAATCAATACTCGCCTGGACACATGGCGCTCAAGAACGATTGATCGCTGGAACGCGATTCCCGACTCGCCCGGCGCTGCCGGCAGTACTGGCTACGAAGCCGGGATGAAGGTTCTCGCGGGCCACATTAAGGCGGTGCTGGGTTATTCTACATCTAAGGGCTGGCCTTAAGGAGTCGCTTAAAGAATGGCTCGGGCTCGGTAAATAAGAGCATGTATGTGGGCTATGGAGATTTCGCTGTGACGTCACACAGGAGCGCGCATGGTTGGAAGTCAGTCGGTGAGGCCCTTTGTTGATCCGTCAGCGGCCGAGTGCCGCGAAGCTATCGAGCTGGCCTCGGCATGGATGGCCCAACATTATGACATGTCGACATTCAAGTTGATTGCCGCCGAGAACGCCGTACGCAAAGGACCAGGTTTCGCTGGTCCAGCAGTCTGGCGGCTAACTTACAAGCCGCGTCGGCTAGTACCTCAGGATGCTGATGCGGAGGTTGGAGCAGGTGGTGAAATACTGATCGAGGTGAACCTCGATGGTGAGGTCGCGACCATGTTGGGTAGAGGTGAGTAGTTGGTATCGTGTTCCGTTTTTACTGATCTGTGACGACAGCATGAGGAAGGGAGTGCGTGATGTCACTCGAGGGCAATGCTCACTTGGTGATCATGTGGACAGTGGATTCCGAGGACGAGGGTGAGTGGGACCGGATCTTCGCCAGTCACGGTCAATGGATGGTGGATCATCCGCGCGAGGGGGACACGGCCCTCCTGTCGTACACCATCTCGAAGGGTCCAGAGCTGGCCAACCCGATGGATCCCAGCTCCGAAGCGACCGGAAAGGTGATGTACGTTTTGGACGAGTATTACCCGACGCCGGCCGGGATCAGCCGGCACTGGCAGGAGGCGATGACCAGCTGGGCCGATGATCTCGGCGCCGTCACGGCGGCCAGCGGTCGGGCGCGAGTGTCGACCCTGCACAGCGGAACGGTCATCCACGCGCTCTGGTGACGGCCTGCTCGTGGTAGCGAAGGGAGGTCTGTGCGAGCCTTTGCTAGGTGCGCCTACGTGCAGGAACGCCAGACATCGTTAGTTGAACAGATCATCGCCGCAGCGCAAGCAGACAACCGCTGTGAGGGTCGTCGGCTCAGGCCGCTGTCCGGGTGAGCGCGATCCGTGCGAAGCCGACGTCGCATCCACGGGCTACTTTGGCCCGTGGCGCGACGCTGCTTCGGGATGCTTCGACGATCATGCGCGTCAGCTCCGCCACAGGTAGCGGCTGATCGACGCGCCGACGTCGCGGAACCCCATGCTTCGATACACCGGAGCGCCGAGCGTTGTGCCGAAGAGCACGCCGTGGTGATAGCCCAGCCGTCGAGCTTCGTCATAGGCGATCAAGGTGATGGCAGAGCCGATCCCACGGCCACGTGCCTCCGGAGCGGTGGCCACGCCGAAGACCGAGGCCACGCCTGCCCCGGTGAACAGCATGTTGCTGGCCACCGGGGTGCCGTTCAGCCGTCCGACGTAGCAGCGCCACGGCGCTTGGTCGATCCCGAACGCCCGCGTCGCGTCGACCCAGGCCTGCCCGGCCCAGTCCGGGACCTCAAAGCCGTTGACGAACGCTTCTTTGAAGTCGAGCAGCCCGCGCTCGTCGGTGACCCGCTCTTGCTGGTAGCCGGCCGGCACGCGCGTCAGCAACTCGTAGGTCAGCTCGTCGAGGTGAGCCGCCATTCCGGGTGCGTTCTCCTCCCAGGCCTGGAAGCCGTGCGCCAGCAGGCGTGCGCCCATGTCCGCCGGCGACGTACGCGGATCGACCCACCAGAAGGCGAACGGAGCACTGCGGGCGGTCAACCAGGAGAGCGTGTCGTCAATCGCGGCGTCGGCGTTGTCGTCGTCGTGCAGGTGCGTCTGCCACACACCTTTGAACATCGGGTTGAACGGGAATGCCAGATGACGCGACAGAGTCGGGGTTTCTTCGATCTCAGCGCCTGGTAGATGACTCATCGCGCGGAACAGGTCGAACAGGTTCTCCGCGAACGCGAACTCCAACTCGTCCTGCATCATGGTCACCAGCGGTGCCCGGGTCTCGAAGGGGGTCGCTGGCTGCCACGCCGAGGAGACTGGAGGTGGCGGTCCAGCCAGCTCGGCGAACCCCTCAGGGATGGGGTCTTTCTGGTCGGACGCACTCATGGGCTGCTCCCGGGTCGACTCACGCTACCGCCCGGCGTCGCACGCGACTCGGTCGGCCTGCGACCTGCCGAGATCGACCACCACTGCCGGTCAGCGCGACAGCACGATGCCCGGCGTAGCTCCGTGGCCCGCTCCGCTGCTGCTGCAGCAGCCGTGCCGTGGCCGCGCCGCACGGTTCCACGCGCAGTGGTGGTCGGTGTCGCTCGGCCGTGGCACCGGCAGCGCTCCGCGCTGTCGCTGTGTCAGCCAGCCCGCCCACGGGCTGCATCCGAGGGGGAGCCGTCCGCCGATTTCCAGCCGGCGCATCGCCTGCGTGACGAGGGTTCCCCAGCCGGGGACGCTGCGACGTCGACCAGCACTTCCGAAACTCTTTCTGCCAAGGCCGCGACGTCGATCGTGACAGGTTCCTTGCACATGTCGCGGTTTGGCTGACGCTGTTGTGCTGGCTCTAGGAAAGGATCGGGTCGCCGAGTCAATCGGCCCGTCAGGGCT
>DATDAP010000635.1:0-7890 GCA_036525335.1 Microlunatus sp.
GGTCGGACCCGGCTGGCTCGCCGTCGGCGACGCCGCGAGCGAGCGGGACCCGATCACCGGCTGCGGCATCCACGACGCCCTGCTGGACGCGGCCGACGCCGCCTGGACCATCGCGGCCGCCACCGGCGAGCGCGAGCCGCCACCGTGGCGCTATGAGGACCGGGTGAGAGCCCGGTTCGAGACCCACCGGCTGAGCCGTGCCGCCTTGTACGCCAGCGAGGAGAGGTGGCCGGCCGAGCCGTTCTGGTCGGCCCGCGAAGCCGCTGCCCAGATGGTGACGCCGGCACGGGGAAACTCCGCGGGGACTGCCCTCGAGGATGACTCCGGCTTCGTCTCCCTCGAGGTGTGATCCGCGCCGAACCGACCCTGTCGGGCATCCCGGCTCGGCTGGGCCGTCGCCACCCCGGTGGCCCATCCGGCAGTATTTTGCGAACTCACCGTCGGTCCTTCCCCCATGAGCATCACTGCGATCAACGATCTGGCTCCGTCGCCCGATCCGCAACGACTCGACGAGCCGCCACCCTCGGTGCGCACCCACCCGGCGAGGTCCCGGATCGCGACCGAACCCGCCAAGCCGGCGGTCTTCCTCCCCGCGTCCGCTGAGGACTTCCTCGTGCGAGCCGAGCAGGTCGGACAGGCGGCGAGCTCCCTCGAAGAATCCCACGGCGTTCTCGCCAGCCGTTGGGACTTCCTCGACACGTGGGCGCGCATGACGGTTGCGCTGGCAGCCGCGCTGAGTGCCTTGAGCCTGTTTCAGGCCGAAGCCGCGTTGACCGCGGTCCTCGCCGTCTCGACCGCGATCGGGTCCGCCCTCAATGCCGCGCTCGACCCGGCGCGACGATCGAGCATGCACCGTGCCTCACAGCGCCGCTTCCGTCAGATCGAGCGCTCGTCCGGGAAGCTCTACGAGTCTGCGTACGCTCGCAGCATTCGCAGTCACGACGGTGCAGGCGACAACGCGGTGCCCAATCGACGACTGCACTACCAGGGAGCCGACGCCTACTACTTCGAGCTCTCCTGCGCAGTCCTGACCGAACTCGGAGCGCTCCTCATCCAGACGGAGAACATGCTGGAGGCGGCCGAGGACGGTGCGCCACCCCTCAACCGGTTCATCGGGCAGAACACCGACGGCACGCCGCGGACGCGATTCGGCCTGTGGCAGCTCAAGAGGCAGCTCGAGCTGCAGAAGGCAGTGCGCGAGACGTTCGCCACCTACGATCCGGCCAGGGATCGGCCGGGTTCCGAGCGGCGCCGGCCGGCCGTCGCGAAGATCATCCCGTGACCGCGCAGCAGGCTGAGGTGGACCGGGCACCTCATCCCAGGGCCCGACGTCATGTCCGCCTCAGGTGGGCGTTCTGAGTTCAGTTCCTGGTCCGACGAAAGATCCGCCCGTTCTGGCGACCCTGGATGAACGAGTCAGCACGGAGCTGGCCGAGTCATCACAGGAGTGAGACATGCCGGATCAGGTACAAGGTGCCGAGGGACCTCGGGCCCGGCTCCATCGGGTAGAGCGCGCGATCGTCGGACCCCCGGACGCAGCGGAGTCGCTGGGTGACATGGTGCGGTTGGCCCAGCAGGGGGACGAAGCAGCATGGCGCCATCTCCATCTCCGGTTCACCCACTTGCTGCGGTCCATCGCTGCCGGACATCGCCTCTACGGCGCAGACGCGGCCGACGCCGTTCAAGCCACCTGGTCGAAGTGCTTCGAAAGCATCGCCACGCTGCGGGAGCCCGAAGCCTTCGCCGGTTGGTTGTCGGTCATCTGCCGCCACGAAGCCATCCGTGTCGTGAAGGCGCGTATCCGGTGCACGCCCGTGGACTGCGAAAGTGACGCTCTGGCTCGCGAATTCGCCACGTCCGAGGACCCAACCGGCCGCGAGGCCCTCACCGCCTTGCCCGAGAACCGAGCTCCCGCACTCTTGCACGTGCTCTTCGACGACCTCAGCGAGCGTGACCGCCGGCTGATGTGGGCTCTGACCGCCGAGGGCGCCTCCTACGAACGGGTTGCGGTCCTCTGCGACATGCCTGTCGGAAGCATCGGCCCGACGCGGCAGCGCATCATCCGCAGGCTTCGTCGCCGGGCACGTGCGCTCGAGCTCGATCTCGCCGCCTAGCCCGGGCAGAACACCCGGCGCTCTCGCCGGACTCGGGCGGATCGAAGATCATCAACACGCGAAGGTCCTGTCCGCAGCGGACCGCTTGCCCGGATCTCGGCCGGCAAGGTCTGCCCTTCCGGACCTATCGCCATCAGCCGCTCGGCCGCACACTGGGAGTGTGCCCAGGACTGCCTCGGCGCGGCCCGCCTGGTGGCCGCACTTCACCAGCACCGTGCGGTCAACCGCGCTGACCGCACGGTTGGGACGCGCGCTCGGTGTCGCCTTCGGCCTCTGCTTCCTCACCGGTCTGCTCAGCTACGCCCAGTACCTGACCTGGCCGTGGCTGCCGAAGCCGGTGGTGCCCGCGTGGGGCTACCGCCTCACCCAGGGAATCCACGTCACCACGGGGATCGCGTCCATCCCGCTGGTGTTGATCAAGTTGTGGTCGGTGTACCCGAACTCATTCCGCTGGCCGCCGATCCCGTCGCCGAAGCGGCTGCTCGAACGCCTCAGCGTGGCCGTGCTCATCTCGGCGACCCTGGTGCAGCTGGTCACCGGGTTCCTCAACCTGCTGGACTGGCGGCCGTTCGGCTGGGACTTCGTGGTGGTGCACTACGCCCTCGCGTACGTGGTGATCGGGTCGGTCCTGCTGCACGTCGCGATCAAGTTGCCCGACATCCGGTACGGCCTGACCACCCGGCTGGCCGCGGGTGACGTGCTGACCGAGATCCCTTGGCACGAGAACCCGGCTTCGCACAGCAACGCCGGTTCGCAGCCGCCGCCGGTGACCCCCGGGATCTCCCGGCGCGGGGTGCTGATCGCGACCGGCGCCGGGATCGGGCTGGTGGTGATCACCAGCGTCGGGCAGACGCTGTCTCCGCTCGAACCTCTGGGGCTGCTGGCCGTTCGCCAACCCAGCAAGGGGCCCCAGGGCGTGCCGGTGGGCCGCACCGCGGAGGAGGCCGGGGTCGTGGCGGCGGCGACCGACCCCGACTGGCAGCTCCGGGTGTCGGGTACGCGCCCGTACGAGCTGGGGCTCGCCGATCTCGACCCGCTGGCCACCCACGACGTACGACTGCCGATCGCCGCCGGACAGGGTTGGAGCGCCGAGGCGGACTGGCACGGGATCCCGCTGCTGGACCTGGTGGAGCGAGCCGGTGGCTCCGCCGCGTCGCGGGTCGTCGTCCGCTCGCTGGGCACGGGTGGCATCACCAAGGCCGAGCTGTCCGGATCCCAGCTGGAGCAGGCGATCCTGGCCACGGAGCTCAACCGGGTACGCCTCGATGTCGATCATGGTTACCCGTTGCGACTGGTCGGTCCCAACCGGGCCGAGCTGTTCGACACCAAGTGGATCGGCACCATCGAGGTGCTCGGATGAACTTGCTGCGCATCGTGCTGGGCGTGATCGGCGGGCTGCTGCTCGCGTACGGAGCCGCCCGGCTCCTGCACGGTCTGCCGCTCCCGACCCTGTTCGTGCTGGGTGGGTGGATGCTGGCCGCCCTCGTGGTCCACCACGGGGTGCTCTCCCCCGCCGTGCTCGCGGTCGGGGCGACCCTGGGTGCGCTACCGGACCGGGCCCGCGGATTCGTGCAGGCCGGTCTGATCATGGTCGCCACGGTCACCGTGATCGCGATCCCCCTGATCATCCGGCAGTTCAGCCAACCGACCGGCAAGGCCATGCTGCAGCAGCGTTACGGGATCAACCTCGCCGTGCTGGTGGGCGTCATCGCCCTGGCCACGGTGATCGCGTACGCGATTCGCGTCGCTCGAGATCGGCCTCCGTCGCCCGATCGGCCGTGATCGAGTCGCTGGATCGGCGGCCGAGGCCCCTGCGCGCCGGGCGGTGGAAGGTCCGGCCGCAGCTGTGCGGCGAAGGTTGTGGGTCGGCCTCAGCCGCCGGCCGTGCTCGCGTCCCCCGGCGGTGGGGCGGGCTGGGTCGCTCCACCACCGCCCCCATTGGTCGGTTCCGAGGTCGGAGCCGGCTCGGGTTCCTCGGTCGCGGATGTCGGCTCCGGTGTCTCTGGCGCCTCCGAGGTGTCGGACGGCGACGGGGTGGGGCTGTCCGACGGCGCCGGTGACTCCGGGTCGGGATCCGGGGAGAACGGGCTGCTCGAGGTGTAGGTCGGCGGCACCGGCTGCCGGCCCTGGCCCGGCCCGGACGTGGCAGTCGGGATCCGCTGGCCGTATCCGCTCAGCTCGTCCGACGGCTCGGGACTCGGGGTCGGGGTGCTGGTCGGATCACCGACGGGGCTCGGTGTGTGCCGCTGCGGCTGAGCCGTGACCGCGTACACCCCGACCCCACCCGAGACGAGAATGGCCACGGCCAGCAGCACCGCCGCGACCGACCTCCGCAGGCGACGACGATCACCGAGCCTGCGGACGCTCGCCGGATCCAGGGGTTCGTCGATCATCCGGGCCGCTTCCGCGCCCAGATCCCTCAACCTCGATTCGAGCCCATCCCACTCAGCCATCGGTGGCCTCCTCCTCGGAGACGGAGAGCAGTGCCGCCAGAGCGGCTCGTCCGCGCGAGAGCCGAGCCTTGACGGTCCCGACCGGCGCGCCGATCTCCTCGGCGATGTCCCGGACCGACATGTCGCACAGGTGGTGCAGCACCACCGCACGACGCTGATCGGCCGGCAGCTCCTGCAGCGCCCGCATCAGTGCCACTCGCGAAGGGTCCGGGCCGGCGACGCCGTCGACGAGCTGGGAGCGGTCCACCGGACGCAGCGCCCGTTGAGCTCGGCGCCACCGACTGACCGCGAGACGGTAGGCCACGGTGCGGATCCACGCCTCGGGGCTCTGCTCGACGTCCAGGGCTCGCCGCTTGTCCCACGCCCGCACGAACGCCTCCTGGACGCAGTCCTGCGACTCGGCGAAGTTCCCGCACATCGCGTAGATCTGTCCGACCAGTCGGCGGAACGACCCTGCGTACAGTGCGTCGAACGCATCAGCATCCATCCCTTGCGTGCGAGTGGTCTCCGCGATGGCGGGTACGGCACCGGTGGTGGTCACGGGCTTACGCACCGCAACCGGCAGCAGGCCAGCCGAACATGACCCACCCCCTCCGGACTCGATTGTCTCAACTACGCGTCAGGACCGCACCAGGTTGCATCAGCGGAGGTTCTTTTTCTCGCGAGGTCGGCGATCAGGAGTCGAAGCCCATCCCCACGGCGTCCAAGCCCTTCAACAGCAGGTTGCGGCGGCCCTGGCGGTGGTCCGCCCGGTGCATGGACCAGTCGGTCAGCCGGATCCCGAGAGAGGCCAGCGGTTCCGGGGGGAACGGGAGCGGCCGCTCCCGCACCATGGCCAGCTCGGACCGTTCGGTGGGCCGGCCGGCGAGCAGATCCAGCATCACGTCGGCGGCGAAGCGGGAGGCCCCGACCCCCAGTCCGGTGAAGCCCGCCGCGTACGCGACCCGACCCTGCCGAGCGGTGCCGAAGAAGGCGCAGAACCGGGAGCAGGTGTCGATCGCGCCGGCCCAGCGGTGACTGATCCGGATGCCCTCCAGCTGGGGGAAGGTGGTCAGCAGGTGGCTCGCCAGCTTCGCGTACGTCTCCGGCCGGTCCTCGTACGCGGCACGCACCCGGCCGCCCCAGTGATAGACGGCGTCGTACCCACCGAAGAGAATCCGGTCGTCCGCGGTGAGCCTGTAGTAGTGGAAGTGGTTGGCCAGATCGGCCACCCCCTGGCGGCCCTGCCAGCCGATGGACCCCTTCTGCTCCGCGCTCAGCGGCTCGGTCACCAGCACGTAGTCGTAGACCGGCACGGTCTGCAGCCGGTTGCGCCGAAGCAGCGACGGGAACACGTTGGTGGCCAGCACGACCTGGTCGGCGTGCACCTCGCCGCGGGCCGTGCGCACGACGGGGCCCTCGTCGACGACCTCGACCCGGGACCGCTCGAAGATCTGCACGCCCAGGTCGGTGGCGACCCGGGCCAGCTCGAGCGCCAGCTTGCCCGGATGGACGAGGGCGGTGCCGTCGCGCTCCCAGGCTGCGGCCAGGAAGGTCGGTGAGTCGACCAGCTCGCGGGTGGCCGGACCGTCCAGGAACCCGGCCTCCTCGGCCAACCAGGCGATCTGGTGATCCTCGGTGGCCACCGACAGGGTGCCGGTCCGCTCCAGCTCCACGTCCATCCCGTAGCGGTCGGCCGTGGCCGCGATGCTGTCCAGGTTCTCTCGGCCGAGCCGCTCCAGCCCGTCGTACTCCTCGGGCCAGCGGCTCCGGCCGTTCTCCTCACCGTGGGTCAGGCTCGCCTCGCAGAAACCACCGTTGCGGCCGGAGGCCGCCCACCCGACCTCGCCGGCGTCGACGATGATCACTTGTCGGCCCGGATCCCGTTCCTTGGCCCGGATCGCCGTCCACAGCCCGGTGTAGCCGGCGCCGACGACCACCAGGTCCGCGGCGTGCTGATCGACCAGCTCGGGGTGTTCCGGGCGTGTCAACCCGTCCAGCCAGAAGACCTGGTGGGCGGCTCCGGTGAGGGCGTGGTCGACCGCGGCGGCGGATGGTGCCCGGCGCTCGAACACAGTGGGCTCGGGTCGGCGGAGTCTCGGCATCGGGTGCTCACGCCCCCAGCTCGGTGTGCGGGCGTCCCTGCCAGAGGGCCCAGTCGGCACTCACCCGGCCCGCCGTCTGCAGCAGCACCGGAAGATGATCATGGAGCAGCGTCTCGGTGGACGTCTCGGCCGCGTGCACGGTGACGTTCATCGCCGCCCGGACCCTGCCGGTGGCGTCCCGCACCGGGGCGGCCACCGACCGTACGCCCGGGGCGAGCTCCTCGTCGGCCAGCGCCCACCCCTGGGCGCGAACCCGGACGAGCTCGGCCCTGAGGGCAGCCACCGACGGCGCCGGCCGCGGTGGCAGCCCGGAGCGGCTGGCGTGGGCGAGTGCCTCGGTGACCTGCTGCTCGGTCAGAGCGGCCAGCAGCACCTTGCCCTGGGAGGTCCGCTCGGCCGGGAACCGGGTGCCGATGTCGACCCGCAGGGCGATGATCTTGGGCACCGACACCCGGGCCACGTAGACGATGTCGGAGCCGTCCAGCTGGGCCATCGACGACGACTCGTGGGTCCGGGCGACCATGGCCTCCAGGTGCGGGCGGGCCAGGTCCCACAGCCCGAGCGAGGACGTGTACGCGATCCCGAGATCGAGCACCCTCGGCGTGAGGGCGTACCCGCTGTCGGCGATCCGCACGTAGCCGAGCTCGGCCAGGGTCAGCAGCAGCCGCCGGGCGGTGGGCCGGGCCAGACCGGCGGCCACCGCCACCTCGCTCAGGGTCATCGTCGGACGCCGGGCGTCGAAGCAGGTGAGCACGTCGAGACCGCGGGCCAGCGCCTCCACGAAGTCGGGGCCGCTCCCTCGACCGGCCATACTCACCTCGCCTTCGGTGTTCCTCGTGTTCGTGACCCCGACCCTAAGCCGCGGGCGGCTGTCCGATCCGCGGAGGTCAGCCGCCGGCAGAGTCCCCGAAGATGGACTCGCGCGCCTCGCGGGTGCTGGCGCTGCGGTAGTCGGTGTAGGTGTACGGGTTGTCGAGCACCTTGTCGTCGCCGGGCAGGTCCGGGTGCATGCCGGCCTGCCAGACCTCCTCACCGAGCTCGGACCGCAGGTGGTCGATGGTGTTCTCCACCGCCCGGCGGGCTGCGTCGAGGTCCACCCCGACCAGCCGATGATCACGCTTGACGATCACGCCGTCGATGATCACCGTGTGCACGTCACCGCGCTGGGCCTGGAAGGCCACGTGACCGTACGGGTGCAGGAGCGGGAAGGAGACCGGTGAGTGGTCGTTCTTGATCAGC
>DATDAP010000636.1:0-4946 GCA_036525335.1 Microlunatus sp.
CCAAGCGCGCGAATCAGAGCAGCCACACCCTCGACACCGCGGGGCCTGAGAGGAGTGCCGTAGAACTTTCCTCCAGCGACGCACAATCCGGCCGAATCCCTCCCAGCCAGTGAGCGACGCCTTGATCGTCAATAGCGGACCGGCTTGCGGACATCGAAGCCCCCCGATCGATAGCCCCAGGCTGGTGCAGCGGTCGGTGAGCCGGTCCGTTGGACGGCCCATCCCGCCCCAAGCGGGCTGGGAACGCCGCCGTCGTTAGGCTCGTGGGAGGTTCAGAAGTTGAAGGTGGCGACGACGGGGGCGTGGTCGGATTCGGGATACTTCCGGTCGATGGCGAAGGCGGCGGACTCGTCGTGGAGGATCTCGTTGTGGATCTCGGAGCCGCGGTAGTGGGCGAGCAGGTTCCGGGTGATCAGCATGTGATCCAGCATCTCCCCGCGCCCTTGGTGGAACAAGGTGTATCGGGCGGGGGCTGGAATGGTGTGCTCGATCGGTACCAGGTTCCGGCCCGCCAGGTCGGGGTTGCCTGTGTTCTCCACGTCGCCGCGGATGGCCATCACCGGGACCTCATCGGGGGCGGCGTTGAAGTCGCCCGCGACCACAATCCGAGCGTCTGGGTCGGCGTCGAGGAGTTGGTCGACGAGCCGGCGGACCTCCAAGGCCTGCGACATCCGTTTCATCGACGACAGAAACGACCCCTCGGCCCAGGCGTCGGCGGACCGCCAGGTGAAGCCGTCAATCTTCTGGCCAGGGATGTCGGTCGGGATCTTCGACTTCAGGTGCACGTCGATCACGTGCAGCAGCGTCCCGTCGGGGAGATCGACCTGCACGTGCAGGATGGGCCGCTCGATGTCGATCCTGACTGCGGCGTCGTCGGGCGGAATCGCTGTCAGGCGGCGGTACGACAGCGGGGCCACCAGATCATTGCGGAGCTGCTGGATGTCGAGGACCGGAAACGTGGTGGCCACCACCAGGTTCCGTTCATCGAACACCTGGCCGTCTTCTGTGCGCGTGCTCGGCAGGTTTGCTCCAGCCAGGTTGGTGCCAGCCAGCAGCTCGGCCAGCGCCAGCAACGCCCTCGGCTGGTTAGGCCGTTCCTGGCCGTTGACCTCTTGAAAGCAGACGATGTCGGCCCCGAGCCGGACGATCTGCGGCCGCATGAGCTGGATCCGCTCGGCCAGCGATGGCCGTTCCCCGGCACCGGTCTCGTCGAAGTTCTCCAGGTTGAATGTGGCGATCCGCACCTCGGTCATCGACGGCCCCTTCTATGGTCAGCCCGCTGTCCGCGCGGCTCACCTCAAGATCATCCTCCACTCGATCCGACGAATGCGACCCAATTGACTCACGGCCCGAACTCACGGCCCGAACCAGCCACACCGCACGAATCCCGATCGCGTTCGTGGCCCGCCATCTGCCGACGGGGGTCTGCAGTGGTCGGAGACCGTTCGTCACCGCAAGACGACCCCTTGAGCGGGCCGAGCGCGATTAGGGTGCTGCCGCTTCCGAAGCAAATTTGCCGGGCACCGAGCGTCGCATCTTCCGGCAACGCAGGACCATGTCGCGGGGAACATCGGAGGGCGGCTCGATCACCTCCACGATGTCCAGGCCGACGCGCCGGATGGCGTTGAGGTAGGTAGACAGCATCCGATGGTGGGCGCCCACCCGGCCCCGGACGCCGTCGGTGTTCGTTGTCCACCATCCCTCCCACGAGTAGCCGTGTTCGGGCGACCAGCTCGGCAGCGTTCCGGTGTCGTCTCGGCCGGGGAAGCACGGGTGCAGCACGCTGATCAGGATCCACCCGTGGGGGCTGGTGACCGTGGCGATGGTGGCCAATGCGGCGTCGAGGTCTTCGATGTCCATCAGCGCCATGTTCGACACCACCCCGTCGTACGGCGTGCCGTCCCACCAGTCCGTGGTCGTGGCGTCGCCCTGGCGGTAGTCCACGCCCTCAACTGACGCTGCGTGGTCGAGCATCCGTGGCCGATGCGTCGACGGCGACAACGGGGGCGCCGCGGCCCGCGATCAACGCACTGAGCGTGCCGACCCCGCACGCCAGGTCCAGGACGCGCTGGCCGTCCAGATCCGATGGCAGGTACGGAAGGCAGCTCGGTGCCCAATCGCGGGTGAACTCGGCATACCACTGGGCGTACGTGTCGTACCGAGACTCCATCCAGGGATTGTAGGAAGCGCCACCCCCGACTCCGCGGGCCATGCGCCGTAAGCCCACCGACCAGTGAGACGCGGCTATGCCGTGTGGGCGCGGTGTGCAGGGCGCCGGTCTGGTGGGACCGACCTTTCTCCACCGCGCTAGCCGGGGGATGCTGAATCATCGCCAGTTAGACGGACGAGTTCGTCTAGGTCGTTCCGGAAGCGGGTGAATCGCTGCTGTCCGAGCAGGTTCGCCAGCTTGAGCTCGGCATTGCGAGCAGCCGCAAACGTCGCGCGTTCAAGGGCGACGCCTTGGGGCGTCAGCTGGATGATGCGCGATCGGCTGTCATTGGGGTCGACGGCACGGCGTAGGTAGCCGTGCCGCTCGAGGTGGCCGATGAGCTCATTGACGGACTGCTTGGTGATCTGCATGTCATCCGCGATCTCGATCGGTCGTAGGCCGTCCAGTCCGGGATGTCGGAACACCGAGAGGTGGGCCCGATTGACGTCTTGGAACCCTGCGTTGCAGACCTCGGTGTAGATCTGTCGCCGAGCCCATTGCCAAACCAGCCGCAGTCGAGTGGCTACGGAGGCACCCTCCGCACCTTGCAACACCGTTGACACGATAGTCAGGCTACCTTACTCTCGGAGTCAGGCAACCTTACTCAAGGAGGGGGCGATGGACACCGTCGAACTCGACCGAGTACTGAACAACCACTACATGTATGAAGCAACCGACGACGTCCCCGGCGTCGTGTCGACGGTCACCGACGACGTCAAGCACTACGTCACCGGGTCACCCCTGGGCGAACTGACCGGAAAGGAGTCCGCCGGCGCCTTCTACGCCGAGCTGTTCAAAGACTTCCAAGGCGAGGGTGTTGAGCAGGTCGCTCGCTGGCACGGTCACAACTTCGTGGTTGACGAGATCATCTGGACCGGTCACATCGACGACGCTCGCCTTTTCGGGCTCCCGGGTCGGACAGGCCACGCATCCTTCCGCCTTCTCCATGTGATCGAGTTCCGTGACGGCAAGATCAGCCGCGAGAACGTCTGGCCCGACACCGCTGCGATCCTCGCCCAGACGCACGAGGCGACATCGGCCCAGTACTCGCAGCGCGACGGTTAGCGTGCGGCTCGTTCTGAGCTGCCTGGTCAACTGCGCGCGACCGCGCCCCGTAGGCACAAGGTCGTTCAGCGCTATCCGCGTCGTCCTTGAGCGACCGGCTTGCGGGCACGCATTGCTGGGCTGCCGATGTCTCAGATCTAGCGCTCAACCACCGTTAAGTGAACACGCGCCCGCGCAGCGTCGGTCGGCAAGACTCGGTCGTCTCGGAGACCGTTAGCGTCCGATTCTGGCCGGTCAGGGCGATGGTTCCGATGTGTTCGAGCCCCGGCGCGGCCGCTGCTCGGTCAGACTCTGCCCGCGAACTATCATCCTGCAGGAGGGCCGATCTCGTCGGCTCGCGTTCAGTCGGTCTCGAGTCCGCGAGCCAACTCGGCACAGTGGTCGAAAGAGATGGCCCTCACCAGCGGGTCCGCGTGCCGATGCACGATCTGCCAACGGTCCCCGACTCGTCGAAAGACGATCGTGACCCGCAACGACCAGTCCTGCTCGGCATAGTCGCCCACTTGTCCCCGTTGCCGTTCCACGGCAACCAGCACGACCAGGTCCCCGGAGGCGTACCGCTGCTCGACCTCGAGCGTCGCTTGACCAGAGACGAAGAACTTGCTCGTCACCTCGATCTCCTCCTCGGTGGGGCTGAACCCGTGGTGGGTCTGGCCGCCATACGGCGCCATCAGGGTGTAGTCGTCGGCATGGTCGAACAGCTCCATGTACCGGCGGACGCCACCAATGATGTAGGCCTTCGCGGCCTCGTCCATCCGGGACTCCAGCTCGTCAAGCTCAGCGTCGCTCACAGTCGTCATCATGCGTCTCTCTTTCATCCGGGTGTTCGCGAAGGAGAAGTGGTCGTTGTTAAGAGAACCTTTGTTGGTTGGCCTGGAAGTTCCGGCTGAACTGGGTGACAGGCGTTCCGTTCTTCTTGAATACCCCGGCAACGTCGAGCACTTTGCCGCTGTGCGCGGCCACAGGACCAGGTCACCGTTGATCGACTCGAGCCGGAACAGCCGGTTGTCGCCACCATGAAACGGAACTGAACCAGCGGAGCACCGTCGTCGAACGAGGTCCCGGCTAACATCGAGCACCAGACCGCGCGTGGAGACGCTTGATCCTGGCCAGCAGTTCCGTCGTGGTCGGGGCAACGGGGCGGTCGGTCGTTGACTCCATGGCATATGTCTCCTCGGATCTGCAGAGTTGTCGCCCAGCGGTAAATTGCCAGACGGTGCCAGCCTGGGGCTCCCGCCCAACGCGCCGAATCCGTAACAGCTACCGATTCTCAGGCCACCCCTACCGAGGTGCCCCAAACTGCGAGACCATCCAGCGTGTGCCCGGAGCCTGCCAAAGGTCAGAGCGCGGAACCGCAGCAGGCGGACGCCCCCACCCACCACGAGCGTGCCAGGCCGGCAGCCGATCCGCGGTGTCGTATGACGTCCCTCCACCGGAGCAGTGGAGTGCCGCTGGCCGACCGTCAGATGAACGGCACCGGTTCGCCGCATGAGCGATGGAGCTGTCGGCGGTCGCGGCTAGCGTCGGCCGCATGGCAACCCTGCTGCCCGAGCTGCTCGTGACCGACCCGGCCGCGCTGCGGGCGTGGCTCGAAGAGCACCACGCGACGACGCCCGGTGTGCGGCTGGTGCTGACCAAGAAGGGCGGCTCGGACACCACGATCACGTGGGCG
>DATDAP010000637.1:0-3306 GCA_036525335.1 Microlunatus sp.
GGCGGGCGTGAAGGTGAAGGCCAGGACGTTCTCGGGATCGTCCCCGCGCAGCCACACCTGGATCGGTGCGCGACCCTGCCCGTTGTCCACGATCACCGCCGAACTGCCCCGGCGCCGGTTCGGCAGCCGGACGACACTGGGATCCAGCCGTACGGCCAGCGTCGTCATCGGCGAGACGCTCGCCGACTGGCGGAGCGTGACCGGGGTCCGCGCCGTCCGCTGCCCGTCGGAGGCGACCAGGGCCACCTCCCGCATCACCTCGGTGCCCGGCTCGATCGCGGGACAGGTCAGCCGGACGTCGACGTCGGTCGAACCGCCGGGCGGCACCCGCACCTCCGAGGCGCTCCAGCCGGCGTGGACCAGGCGTTCGGGATCGGCGGCGTCGAGCCGTACGGTCGCCCACTGACGGCCGGCCTGGTTGCCGATGGTCAACCGCACCACGGTGCTGTCGTCGTCGCGGAGCCGCACCAGGGACGGGGTGGCCGTCAGCTCCACCATCGGGTCCTCGACCACCAGCGACGTCGACTGCACCAGCATGGCGGTGGCGTCGACCCGCCGGCGGCCCTCGGACGCGCTCACGGTCAGCGACCGGGTGATCTCGCGACCCGGTTCCGGGCGGGCGGACGTGGTCACCAGTCGGACGCGGGCGGACTCGCCGGGACCGACGGTGATCTCGGCCGGGTCGAAGTGGAAGGCGACGGCCAGCTCGGGATCGCTCCCGGCCAGTCGGACGGTCGCTGGCCGGTTGGCGGCCGCGTTGTCCACCACCACGGAGAAGCGAGCGGTGTCCAGGTCCTTCACCCGCGCGATGCTCGGCTCGACCCGCACGGTGACTGGCGCGTCGACGACCGGTACGGACACCGTGACCGAGACGATCTCGTGCGCCGGGGCCCGGGTCAGCGACCGCACGCGCAGCCGCACGCTGCCCTCGCCCGCCGGCACCAGCGTGGCGGAGGTGATTCGGAACCGGACCACGATCCGGTCCTCGGTGTCGGGCAGCAGCCGGAGCTGGTCGGAGGCGACCTCGAGCCACGGCGGCGCCCCACCGACATCCACGGCGTAGCCGTCGACGATGTTCGACAGGTTGCGGATCATCAGGGCCAGCTCGACCGGGGAGCCGTCCACCGGAAGGACCACGGGACTCGTCGGAGGCTCGACCCGCAGCACCGGCTCGGTCACCGGAGCGGGAGCCCCGGCCGACTCAGGGCCGGGCCCGGGTGCCCGAGCCGTCTGCGAGCCGGATCCGGGTACCCGGGCCGTCTGCGGACCGGGCCCGGTCGGCTCGGCCGGTCTGACCTTCGGCATCACCCGGGTCTCGATGAGATCCTCGGCCGGTTGCTGTCGCGCCGTCGGCCCCGGTGTGCGGGTCGCCGACGGGGGCTCCTCCCAGGCCAGGAAGGTGTTGCACCGCAGGCAAAACTGGGTGCCGGGCGGATTCTGCTCCCCGCAGGCCTCACAGGCGGCAGTGGTCATCGTGGTCGGTCCTCCCCTGGCGTATCGCTCCACAGGACTCTCCTCCACGAGATCGGCGATGTCACGAGATATCGGTTGCGCGGCCGGTCGCTGCCGGGCGGGCGTCACCACCTGGAGGCGAGCACGGGTCGCGGTGATACCCCGACGGCGAGGTCGGCAGGATCGGGCCGACCAGCCACCCTGTCGACCCGTACGCCCCTCCACTAACGTTCGCTCATGACGAAGAAGAGCGGTCACCACCAGGCGAAGATCCCCAACGACGTCTACGAGGCCGAGCTGTTCCGGTTGCAGTCGGAGCTGGTGAAGCTGCAGGAGTGGGTACGCCACACCGGCTCTCGGATCGTGGTCATCTTCGAAGGCCGCGACGCGGCCGGCAAGGGCGGCACGATCAAGCGGGTGACCGAGTACCTGAGCCCCCGGGTCGCTCGGATCGCCGCCCTGCCGACGCCCACCGAGCGCGAGAAGAGCCAGTGGTACTTCCAGCGCTACATCGCGCAGCTGCCGGCGGGCGGGGAGATCGTGCTGTTCGACCGCTCCTGGTACAACCGGGCCGGGGTGGAGAAGGTGATGGGCTTCTGCACCCCCCAGCAGTACGCGCTGTTCATGCGGCAGGCGCCGCTGTTCGAGCAGATGCTGATCGACGACGGCATCCTGGTGCGCAAGTACTGGTTCTCCGTGTCGGACTCCGAGCAGCTGAAGCGGTTCCGGTCCCGGATGAACGACCCGGTACGGAAGTGGAAGCTGTCGCCGATGGACCTGGAGTCGATCAACCGGTGGGAGGACTACTCGCGTGCCAAGGACGAGATGATGGTGCACACCGACGTCCCCGCCAACCCGTGGTTCGTGGTCGAGTCCGACATCAAGAAGCACGCGCGGCTGAACATGATCTCGCACCTGCTGTCGACCGTCCCCTACACCGACGTTCCGGCCGAGAAGGTCAAGCTGCCCAAGCGGCTGCCGGCCAGCGAGAACTACCAGCGTCCGCCGCGCGAGCTGTCCACCTACGTGCCCGATCACGTCTCCCAGTTGATGGGCGACCCCGAAGCCAAGAGCTGACCGAGTTGTCAGATGCTGTGGTGGCCCGCGCGACCACTGCGTCTGACAACTCGGGGTCAGCGCCCCGTGCCGGCGTAGACCACGGCCTCCTCGGTCGAGTCCAGGCCGAAGGCGGTGTGCGCGGCCACCACGGCCCGGTCCACGTCGTCCTGGTCGACCACGACCGAGATCCGGATCTCCGAGGTGGAGATCATCTCGATGTTGACCCCCGCAGCGGCCAGCGCGGAGAAGAACTTCGCGGTGACACCCGGGTGGGATCGCATTCCGACACCGACCACGGACACCTTGCCGATCTGGTCGTCGTACAGGATGTCGGCGAACCCGACGGTGTCCTGGAGTGCGTGGAGGGTCGCGATCGCCGCCTGACCGTCGGACTTCGGCAGGGTGAACGAGATGTCGGTCCGCCCGGTCTCCACCGCCGAGACGTTCTGCACGATCATGTCGATGTTGATCTCGGTCTCCGCCACGGCCTCGAAGATCCGGGCCGCCTCACCCACCCGGTCGGGCACCCCGACGATGGTGATCTTGGCCTCGCCGCGGTCGTGCGCGACTCCCGAGATGATCGCCTGCTCCATCTGGCTTCCTTCCTCCAGCTCCTCGACCCAGGTGCCGTCCTTGTCGGAGAACGACGACCGTACGTGCACCTTGACGTTCTCGCGCCGTGCGTACTCCACGCACCGCAGATGCAGGATCTTCGCCCCGCAGGCGGCCATCTCCAGCATCTCCTCGTACGAGATCCGCGGGATCCGCCGGGCGCTCGGCACGATCCGCGGGTCG
>DATDAP010000638.1:0-2937 GCA_036525335.1 Microlunatus sp.
TCCCGTCCAGCTCCTTATGCCCTTGGCACCGACGTTCCACGCCTCGTCCGCACGGCGTCCGATCTCGTCGAGGGACAGCGAGAACGCGTCGGCGTCGGTACGGCGCTGAGCGAAGGCGCAAAACCGACACCCGGTGTAACAGATGTTGGTGAAGTTGATGTTCCGGTTGACCACATAAGTGACGTCGTCACCGACGACGTCCCGGCTGGCTTTGGAGGTCTCCACCAGCACCGTTTGTAGGTCAGTGCTGACACCACCCGGACCAGGAGGGCACCCTAGTGTTGGTGGGAGTTGACACCACCCTGGCGGGCGCGCAAGCGGAGCGAGTCCGAGCAGATTGAGCGGAGGTGGGCGCATGTCGGCGACGAAGCTCCTGGCACTCGGTATCGTGCACCTCTCCGGCGGCGCGCATGGCTACCAGGTGCGGTCCGAGCTGCAGAGCTGGCGTGCGGAGATGTGGGCCAAGATCAAGCCCGGCTCGATTTATCACGCGCTGAAGAAGGCGGCGGCTGATGGCCTCCTCACCGAACACGCCGAGCCGGGCAACTCCGGGCCGGAGCGCGTTCTGTACCGCGTGACAGCTCGGGGACGTGACGAGATAGTCGAACTGGTCCGCGACGGTCTGCGGCGCACCCATGACCCCACCATGCTCAACGCGTCGATCGCCATGTTGCCCATGCTGACCAGGACAGATGCCATCGCGCACGTCAACGAGCGGGTCGCGCGCCTGGAAGCGGAGCTCGTAGAGCAGGCCAAGTGGCGGGAGCACCCGAACCCCGACATTCCCGAACACGTCCGCGATCAGGCCGAACTGTGGGCGGGACATGCACGCACCGAACTGGAGTGGGCGAAGAGCCTGAGCAAACGACTGGCTGAGGGCGCCTACACCATGGCCGATGATCCGGGTTCGTGGCGAACGGTCCCCTAATCAACCTTGACTAGACGCTCCTCCTCGCGTACTTTGGCCGAGTAACCAAACTTGACTAGTCGGCCAGGCCCGGACACGGCAAGGAGAGCCGAATGAGCACCATCCTCAAGAACAACTCGGAAACCGTTGCGCACACGCCCGGGCGGGCGAGCAGCATCGGGGTCTGGATTCTGCAAGTCGTGCTGGCGGCGATCATCGCCGGCGGCGGAATCTCGAAGCTCGCCGGCGACCCGGTCATGGTGGACATGTTCGCCGACATCGGGGCTGGCCAGTGGCTCCGGTACCTGGTCGGAGCGCTGGAGGTCGCGGGAGGGGTTGGACTTCTGATCCCGGCTCTGGCGGGCCTGGCCAGTCTGGGGTTGGCGGCATTGCTGACCGGTGCTGTCATCACCGATCAGTTCGTGCTCGAGCAGAGCCCTTGGCTGCCGCTCGCCCTTCTCGTCGTGGCGGCCGTGATCGCAAGGGCGCGGTGGTCGCGCACCGAGGCCGTCGTCGGCACGCTGCTCAGGCGCTGAGACAAACCTCTCGAACGGAGATGTGAGATGAACGAGATGGCCTTTCGCGTGACATCAAACGATGGCACCACCATCGCCTACGACCGGAAGGGAAGCGGCCCGGCTGTCGTCCTGGTAGGCGGCGCACAGGACGACGGAGCCGAGAACGCTCCCTTGATACCTGCTCTCGCCGAGCACTTCACGGTTTACAACTATGCCCGTCGGGGACGCGGCGCGAGCGGCTTCACCGAGCCCTACGCCGTGGAAAGGGAGATCGAGGACCTGGATGCGTTGATCGCGGAGGCGGGCGGCTCGGCACACCTGTTCGGGGCGTCCTCTGGTGGCGCTCTGGCGCTGGAAGCCGCCGCGGCCGGGTCAGCCATCGACACGATCGCCGTGTGGGAGGTGCCCTACGCGGTCGGGGACGACATACGCCCGCGATTCGAGGAGTACGTCGCGGACACCCGACGCGCCTTCGACGCCGGGCGAGACGAGGAGGTTCTCGAACTGTTCATGCGCATGACCGGCGCCTCCGACGACAACATCGCGGCCAGGAAAGCGGCAGGCAAGCAGACGGCGCATTGGGCGGATTCGGTCGCCCTCGCGCCCACGCTGGTCCACGACAGCCTCTTCCTCAACCGCTACCAGTTGCCGGCCGATCGACTGGCAACGGTCACCCAACCGGTCCTGGTCACCACCGGAGGACCGATCACGGTCCCCTACATGGCAGGCCTGCCCTCGGACTTCTTCGACCGCGCAGCCGACGAGCTTGCAGACCTCCTACCCCACGCTCAACGGGAGACCCTCGAGGGGCCGGATCACGTCGTCGACCCACAGATCGTCGGCCCGCTGTTGCTACGGTTCTTCAGCAGCGAACACTGAGGGGCCCGCGAGGTGTTGCGGGAAGACCGATTAGGCACCGCGCAAGCAGATCTTCGTCGCGCCAGGGACACGGGGCGGACAGGTGGTGTCGAGGTTTGATGTCGTCGGCGGCATCACAGGCCTGATCCAGGGCGTGCTCGTCACCAACGTCTTCGTCACCACGCAAGGCCGGGCCGTCGTACTGACCTGGGCTTCAGTGGGACTCGACCTGGCCTACTCGCTGCTCATCGGCTCCGTCGTCGGTCGTACCCCGCACTCCGGGCCGACTCAGTACCGCCCACCGAAGCCCTGCGCAGCACATGACCAGGCACCTCGGTAGGGCCAGTGATTCCGGGCTGTGGTCGCATGCGGTCACCGTTCCCGGGCGGTGGCCCGGTGCCGAAAGTCGTGCCCACGGCGTGCTCACGTCAGGAGTGCCACCGATGACGCTGCCGCGTTCGCGGGTCGACCTGTACGCGGCGATCCGACGGGATGCCCGATCTGGGATGTCCAACCGCGCGCTGCAGCGCAAGCACGGCGTCGACTTCCGAACCGTGACAGCGGCGCTGGAATCTGCATGGCCGAAGGAGAGAAAGCAACCGCCCAAACGCGGCTCACGGATTGACGCGTACCGAGTGGTGATCGACGACTGGC
>DATDAP010000639.1:0-4303 GCA_036525335.1 Microlunatus sp.
TACCTGGACCCCAGCAACATCTTCATCTCGGTCAACCAGGGCGACGCTCGTCCGGAGAACTTCGTCGCCGACACCACCCGCGAGGGCATCGTGGACGGTACGAGCACCGTCGGGGACGAGAGCTGGATCCGGTACGTGAGCCCGGACGAGCGCACCAAGTCGCTCGTCCGGACCACACCGGAGGTGACCACGATCGTGGTGGGCGACACCACGTATGAGGCCTTGGAGGCGTTCGCCGGCACGCTCAGTGCGTCGTGAGCGCCTCAGTGCGTTCTGAGTCGGGGCGCGGCCCGATGGAACGGCACGGCCGAGCCGGCCGACCCGAGGAGTCGGGCGACCCGCTGCGGGCCGCGGACCTGACGCTGGGCGACGACGGTGAGCTCCTCGGTCAGGCGCTGCCGGTCCCGGTCGACGGTCAGATCGGCTCCGGGGTGCCAGGGCGTCGTGGTGTGGCGGTGGGCGGGGGCGAGGGCGGCGATCAGCAGAACGATCGCGGCGGTGACGATCAACATTCCGGTCATGGCATGAATCTTGCCCTCGTCGAATCCTTGCCAACAGTGGCATGATAGTCACTATGCGAAGGATTACTGCCAGTAGGCTACGACCATGAGTCTGCGCAGCGTCAGCGTCATCGTGCTGGACCCGGTCGCGGTCTTCGAGTTCGGTCTGGCCGTGGAGGTCTTCGGGGTGGACCGCAGCGACGAAGGCATCGAGCCGTTCGACTTCCGGGTCTGCGGAGTCGAGCCCGGGCGACCGCTGGCCACCAAGAACGCCGATCCGTTCACCATCACACCTCAGCTGGGTCTGGACAGCGTGCTCGGGACCGATCTGGTGATCGTCTCGGCCACGCTGCCGCGACCGACCGAGGACTATCCGCCCGAGGTCCTCGAGGTCCTGCGGAGGGCTTACGCCGACGGGGCGACGATCCTGAGCCTCTGCTCGGGCTCCTTCATCCTCGGCGCCGCCGGTCTGCTGGACGGTCGCCGGTGCACGACTCACTGGATGTACGCCGAGGCGATGCAGCGACGCTTCCCGCTCGCCGAGGTGGATCCTCGGGTGCTGTTCGTCGAGGACGATCGGATCGTCACCAGCGCCGGAACAGCCGCCGGGATCGATGCGAGCCTGCACCTGGTGCGCAAGGAGCTCGGCACCGCCGTGGCCACCAAGATGGCGCGTCGGATGGTGGTTCCCCCGCAGCGTGACGGCGGTCAGCAGCAGTACGTCGACATCCCCATCCCCGAGTGTCGAGTGGACAGCCTCGGTGGTCTGCTCACCTGGGTGCTCGAGCACCTCGACACCGAGCACAGCGCGAGCTCGTTGGCAGCGCGGGCGGTGATGAGTGAGCGCACGTTCGCCCGCCGGTTCGTGGCCGAGACGGGAGCCACCCCGCACAAGTGGCTGACCCAGCAGCGGATCCTGGCCGCCCGCAGTCTGCTGGAGGAGAGTGACCTGTCGGTCGAGCAGATCGCCTCCCGGGTCGGCTTCAACTCCGCGGTGGTGCTGCGCGAGCACTTCCGGCGGACGATCGGGGTGTCACCCAGCGACTACCGGCGTCGGTTCGGCACGGTGGGAGAGCTGAGCGCCTGACGCTCAGCCGTGAGCGGGGGCCGCTTCCTTGCGCAGCTGCCGGCGCTCCCACCACCGCTTGATGATCAAGGCGCCGAGGATCCAGGTGCCGAGTGCGGTGATCAGCCAGACGACGAGGGCCGCCAGGACCCACGCCGTGACACCGCTGATCTGCAGGCCGTCCGGGAACAGCGTGGCCACGAAGAGAGCCAGGAACGTGGAGACGAGTCCGATCCCACCGAGCACCGCGGAGGCGTACTGACGGGCCATGTTGAACACGAACGGAGCCAGAATGGCCTGGGCGACGGTGAACACCAGCACGGCGACGACGAATCCTGACGCGCTCACTTCGACGCCGGGGATGAGCCAGGGCGCCACGAGCAGGGCGATGGCAGCCGACACGATGCTGATGGCGACGTTGAGCAGGAAGCGGATCATGGGTTCTCCTCGGGCTGCCGTCGGGCGCCGACGCCAACGCCTCTGTGGCCATGGTGGCAGGAGTGACACAGGTTGTCACCGGGGGTCGGCCGGTGACGAGGATGACGGCGATCAGCGGGCGGCGGGATCGTTGTCGGCGGATCGATCGCTGCGGGCCGCGTCGATCTTGGCCTGCGCGCCGTCGAGCCAGCGTTGGCACACCCCGGCGAGTCGTTCGCCGCGCTCCCACAGGGCCAATGACTCGTCCAGCGGTACGCCGCCGGACTCGAGCTGGGTGACCACCTCGATCAGCTGGGCGCGGGCCGCCTCGTAGCCGAGCCCGGCGGTCTCGTCGGTGGTTTCGGCCTTCTCGTCGGTCTGTGTCTCGTCGCTCACGGGTGAGCCCCTTCCTCTCGGACGACGACCTCTCGGACGTCGACACGCAGCTGTCCGTCGTGCAGGTACGCCAGCAGCGGCTGGCCCGGCCGCACCTCACCGGCGGAGTCGACGGCATGGCCGTCCGCGTCGACCACGATCGCGTAGCCGCGCTCCAGCGTCGCCTTCGGTGACATGGCGCGGACGCGGGCCAGGGCGTGCTCGACGCCGGTGGCTTCCTGCCGGAGTCGCCCCCGCATGGCCCGCTCGGCCCGGCTCCGCAGCTGCCCGACCTCGGTCGTTCGGAGGGCGAAGCTCGCACCGGGATCCGCGAGCACCGGGCGGGCCCGGAGCTGGCTCAGCCAGTCCCGCTCCCGCTGCACCCGCGACTGGACACTGCGTCGTAGCCGCTCGCGGGACAGCTGCACCCGCTCCCGCTCCTCGGCGACGTCCGGCACCACCTGCTTCGCGGCGTCGGTCGGGGTGGAGGCCCGCAGGTCGGCGACCAGATCGAGGATCGGCAGATCACTCTCGTGACCGATCGCGCTGACCACCGGCGTACGGCAGGCGAAGACGGCGCGGACCAGCCCTTCGTCGGAGAAGGGCAGCAGGTCCTCCAGCGAACCGCCGCCGCGGGCCACGATGATCACCTCGACGTCTGGGTCGCGGTCCAGGGCGGCCAGGGCCACCATGACCTGTTCGGCGGCCTCCCGGCCCTGGGTCAGGGCGTGCCGGGTCGCGATCTGCACGGCCGGCCACCGACGGCGGGCGTTCTCCACCACGTCGCGTTCGGCCGCGCTGCCGTTGCCGGTGATCAGCCCGACGGCGCGCGGTAGGAAGGGCAGCCGCTTCTTGTGATGCCGCTCGAACAGCCCCTCGGCCTGCAGCAGTCGTTTCGTCTGCTCGAGGCGAGCCAGGAGCTGGCCCTCGCCGACCGGGGTGATGGCGTCGCAATAAAAGGAGAAGCGACCGTTCTGCTCGTAGTAGGACGGCTTCAGCCGGGCCACCACGGTCGCGCCCTCGGTCAGCGGTGCGGCGGCCGCTTCCAACGTGGCGACAGAGAGGGTGACCGACGCCGACACGTTCGCCAGCTTGTCCCGCATGGTGACGAAGACCGTGCGGCTGCCGGCTCGGCGGCTGATCTCGATCACCTGAGCCTCGACCCAGATCGCCCCGAGCCGGTCGATCCAGCCGCGCACCGCCGACGTGACCACCCGCAGCGGCTGCGGGTGGTCCGGTGATGACTCCATGGGCACCCGCGGAACAGTACCGACGGGCACGGACAGAAGCGCGCGGCGGCGCCCCGGGGCGTGTGCGAAGCCACACAGGGGACTGGTCAGGTCACACCTAGACTGGCCCCATGGCTGACAAGCGAGTGGTGGTGGCTGCGCCCCGGGGGTACTGCGCCGGGGTGGACCGGGCCGTCATCACGGTCGAGAAGGCCCTGGACACCTACGGTGCGCCGGTCTACGTCCGCAAGCAGATCGTGCACAACCGGCACGTGGTCGAGACCCTGCAGCAGCGTGGGGCGATCTTCGTCGAGGAGCTCGAGGAGGTGCCGCAGGGTGCGACGGTGGTGTTCTCCGCCCACGGGGTGTCGCCGGCGGTGCACGCCGAGGCGGCCGATCGGAGGCTCAAGACGATCGATGCGACCTGCCCCCTGGTGACCAAGGTCCACCACGAGGCCCGGCGGTTCGCCCGCGAAGACCGGGAGATCCTGCTGATCGGTCACGCCGGGCACGAGGAGGTCGAGGGGACCGCCGGGGAGGCACCCGAGCACATCACCCTGGTCGAGTCGCCCGACCACGTGGCCGACGTGCAGATCAAGGATCCGAGCAAGGTCGCGTGGCTGAGTCAGACCACCCTGAGCGTCGACGAGACCCTCGCCACGGTGGCCAAGCTGCGCGAGAAGTTCCCGCTGCTCATGGACCCGCCGAGTGACGAC
>DATDAP010000640.1:0-4760 GCA_036525335.1 Microlunatus sp.
GTGCAGGGTCTGACCCCGGCCTTCCCGGTGCCGCCGGTGGCCCGCGAGGTGCTGGACATGTGCGGTCGCTGGGGCAAGGAGCGGATCGCCCAGCGCAGCCGGCTGCAGGTCGGCATCCACCTCCGGGAGAACCGCAAGGGCCGCACGGGTGCCGACGCCGCCACCGTGCTGCACCTCGGCACCCCGGGCTTCTCCTTCCAGCAGGGCGAGATCTGGGCCGTCCACACCGGCTGGAGCGGCAACCACGTGCACTACGCCGAGCAGCTGTCCACGGGCGAGCAGGTGATCGGCGGCGGTGAGCTGCTGCTGCCCGGCGAGATCGTCCTGGGCCAGGGCGAGACCTACACCTCCCCGTGGCTGTACGGGTCCTACGGCGCCGGCCTCGACGAGGTCGCTCGGCGGTTCCACCGGTTCCTCCGAGCGCGCACGATCCATCCGTCCACCACCCGACCGGTCACCATCAACGTCTGGGAGGCCGTCTACTTCGACCACGACCTCGACCGCCTCGTCGACCTGGCCGAGCGGGCGGCCGCCCTCGGGGTCGAGCGCTACGTGCTCGACGACGGCTGGTTCGGATCGCGGCGCGACGACCGATCGGGTCTCGGCGACTGGACGGTGTCACCGGAGGTCTGGCCGAACGGTCTGCATCCCCTGGTCGACAAGGTCACCGAGCTCGGCATGCAGTTCGGGCTCTGGTTCGAGCCCGAGATGATCAACACCGACTCCGACGCCGCTCGGGCGCATCCGGAGTGGGTGATGGCCACCGGCGACCGGCTCCCGGTCGAGTCGCGGTTCCAGCAGGTGATCAATCTCGGCCTGCCCGACTGCTATGCGTTCATCCGGGACGCGATCTTCGCGATCCTGCGCGAGTACGCCATCGGCTACATCAAGTGGGACCACAACCGAGATCTGATCGACGCCGGCACCCAGGCGGCCGGTCGGCCCGGTGTGCACGAGCAGACCCTGGCGTTCTACCGGCTGCTGGACGAGATCAAGACCGCCTTTCCCGGACTGGAGATCGAGTCCTGCTCCTCGGGCGGCGCCCGGGTCGATCTGGGCGTGCTGGAACGGACCGAACGAGTCTGGGTGTCGGACTGCATCGACCCGCTGGAGCGCCAGGAGATGCACCGCTGGACGACCCAGCTGATCCCGCCCGAGCTGATGGGTGCCCACATCGCCTCGGGTCAGAACCACACCACGGGGCGCATCCACGACCTCGACTTCCGCGCCGCGACAGCGATCTTCGGTCACCTCGGCATCGAGTGGGACCTGTCCAAGGCATCGGCCGCCGAGCTGACCGACCTCGGCGTCTGGATCGACTTCTACAAGGAGCACCGCGACCTGCTGCTGGGGGGCGACCTGGTCCGGATCGACTTCCCGGACGACAGCTTCAACGCCCACGGGGTGGTGGCGCCCGACAAGAGCAGCGCGATCTACTCGCTGGTCTCGGTGGCGCGGTCTGCGCTGGTCTCGGTGG
Source organism: Microlunatus sp. (assembly GCA_036525335.1). GTDB lineage: Bacteria > Actinomycetota > Actinomycetes > Propionibacteriales > Propionibacteriaceae > Microlunatus. The sequence continues at coordinate 1,478 of DATDAP010000640.1, forward strand.
GTCGGGTGCCGCTCCTCGGCCTCGATCCCGACCGGCACTACCGGGTCGTCCCGGTGGAGGACCTGCTGCCCAGGTCCGGTCGGGTGCCGCGGTGGTGGGGACTCCGGACGCCCTCCTGGGAAGAGGTGCACGCACTCCCGCCGGGAACTCGGCCCACCCTGAAGCCCGAGGGCGAGCTCGGGGTCGAGCTCAGCGGAGCGGCTCTCGCCCGGGCGGGTCTGATGCCCGCGTCGATCAACCCCGATCATGCGGTGCTCTACCTCGTGACGGCTGTCGACTGAGGGCGGGCGGGGATCACGGAGGTTGGGTGGATCGGCAAAGATGGGGCCGTGACCCACGGAGACCCCGCCCTTGCCCAGTCCTGACGCTCGGCCCAGTCCTGACGCTCGGCCCAGTCCTGACGCTCGGCCCAGTCCCGACGAACGCTCGTCCCGCCCGGTCCTGCTGACAGTCGACGACGACCCGTCGGTGTCCCGGGCCGTCGCCCGCGACCTGCGGCGGCGGTACGGGAGCGACTACCGGATCCTGCGGGCCGACTCCGGCCCGGCGGCGCTGGCGGCGATCCGGGAGGTCGTCCTCCGGGGCGAGCAGGTGGCCGCCATCCTGGCCGACTACCGGATGCCCCAGATGAGCGGTATCGACTTCCTCGAGCAGGCGATGGACCTGGTTCCGCACGCACGTCGGGCCCTGCTCACGGCGTACGCCGACACCGACGCGGCGATCGCCGCGATCAACGTCGTCGACGTGGACCATTACCTGCTCAAGCCGTGGGAGCCGCCGGAGGAGAAGCTCTATCCGGTGATCGACGAGCTGCTCGCCACCTGGCAGCGCGACGGGCACACGGCCGAGCGCAAGATCAAGATCCTCGGACACCCGTGGTCCGCGCCGTCGTACGAGGTCCGCGACTTCCTGGCCCGCAATCTCGTGTCCTACCGGTGGTACAACGTGGCCGAACCCGACGGGCAGCGGTTGATGGCCGCGGCCGGCGCCACCCCGGACGACATCCCGGTGGTGATCACCAGCGACGGCGACCCGCTGATCCGACCCGGTCTGGCCGAGCTCGCCAACGCGGTCGGCCTGTCCACCGCCCCGACCGAGGAGTTCTACGACCTGGTCATCGTCGGCGGCGGACCGGCCGGTCTCGGCGCGGCGGTCTACGGGGCGTCGGAGGGCCTCAAGACGGTGATCATCGAGCGGGCCGCCGCGGGTGGACAGGCCGGTCAGAGCTCGCGGATCGAGAACTACCTGGGCTTTCCCGACGGGGTGTCCGGCAATCAGCTCACCGAGCGGGCCCGGCGGCAGGCGGTCCGACTGGGGGCCGAGCTGATCACCGCCCGCAACGCGGTCGGGCTCGAGGTGCAGGGACCGGCACGCCGCCTCGTGTTCGACGACGGATCGAGTGTTCTGACCAGGGCGGTCCTGCTCGCCACCGGCGTCTCCTACCGAGAGCTGGTCGCCGACGGACTCGCCGAGCTGGTCGGCCGCGGCGTCTACTACGGCTCCGCCTCGACCCAGGCCTCGGCCTGTGCCGGCGACCACGTGATCATCGTCGGCGGCGCCAACTCCGCCGGTCAGGCCGCGGTGTTCTTCGCTCGGCACGCCGCCCGGGTGACGTTGGCGGTGCGTGGGGAGTCGCTGGAGCGATCCATGTCGAGCTATCTGATCGAGCAGATCGCGGCCATCGACACCATCGAGGTCAGGACCCGTACCCGGGTGGAGCGGTGCACCGGTGGCGATCACCTCGAGTGCGTCACACTGGTCGATCTCGACGACGGCTCGGCCCAGCAGGTCGACGCCGGGCACCTGTTCGTGTTCATCGGCGCCGCGCCGTTGACGGGATGGTTGCCGGCGGTGCTGACCACCGACGATGCCGGGTTCGTCCGGACCGGACCGGACCTCGTGGTCGATGGGCAGCGACCGATCGGTTGGGAACTCGACCGCGACCCCTATCTGCTGGAGTCGAGCATCCCTGGAGTGTTCGTCGCCGGCGACGTACGGTCGCAGTCGGTGAAGCGCGTCGCCTCGGCCGTGGGTGAGGGCGCGCTCGCGGTGACCTTGGTCCACCGCTATCTGGCTGAGTGAGGGTCCGCTGATGCAGGGAGAGGGCACGGTTCATGACCGACAGTGACGTTGTACCCCGGTTGAGCGCCGACGAGCTGCGCGAGCTGTTCCTGTTCGACTCGCTCGACCAGGACCAGCTGGTCTGGCTGAGTGCCACGGGACGGGTGGAGGAGCGGGTCCGCGGGGACTTCGTCTACCGCGAGGGCGAGCGCGCCACCTGCTTCTTCGTCCTCCTCGCCGGGACGATCTCCATGCACCGGAGGGTCGAGAACACCGATGTGGAGATCACCCGGACCAGCCAGCTGGGCGCCTACTCCGGGGCGACGCAGGCGTTCATGGCCGGCGAGGATGCGGTGTACCAGAACAGTCTGGTGGCCCTCACCGACAGCCGCTTCTGGGTGATCGAGGCGGGTGAGATCGGCGAGCGGATCCGCGCCTGGTTCCCGATGGCCATGCACCTGCTCGAAGGGCTGACGATCGGGATGCGGTCCAGTCAGGCCGCCGTCGGGCAACGGGAGCGGTTGCTGTCGCTCGGCCGGCTATCCGCCGGCCTGACCCACGAGCTCAACAACCCGGCCGCTGCGGCGGTCCGCGCCACGGCTTCCCTTCGCGAGCGGGTCAGCCGGATGCGGGGCAAGCTCGCGCACCTGGCGTCCGGCCGAGTCGACGCCTCCGCGCTGCAGATCCTGGTGGAGGTGCAGGAGGCGGCCGTGGAGCGGATGGCCAAGGTGCAGGAGATGTCGACCATGGAGGTCAGCGATCTCGAGGACACCATCGCTGACTGGCTCGACGATCACCGGGTGACGAACAGCTGGGACCTCGCCCCCGCCCTGGTCGCGGCCGGGGTCGATCCCGACTGGCTGGACGAGGTCGCGACCAAGGTGCCCGACGAGCTGATCTCCGACGGGCTGCACTGGGTCGCGTACGCGCTGGAGACCGAGCAGCTGATGAACGAGATCGAGGACTCGACGCAGCGGATCTCCACCCTGGTGGGTGCGGCGAAGCAGTACTCCCAGGTGGATCGCGCCGGCCTGCAGGACGTCGTGGTCAAGGAGGGTCTGATCAGCACCCTGATCATGCTCGGGCACAAGCTCAAGACCGGCTCGATCACCGTCGAGAAGGAGCTCGCCCCCGATCTGCCGACGGTCCCGGGCCACCCCGCCGAGCTCAACCAGGTCTGGACCAACCTCATCGACAACGCTCTGCAGGCGATGCCGGACGG
>DATDAP010000641.1:0-2240 GCA_036525335.1 Microlunatus sp.
GACCTGGACATCGGCGACGGGCTGCCCCTGACTGGTCAGCGTCGTCGAGGCCAGGGGACCCAGCTGGTCGAACAGCCACGCGTGGCCCGGGAAGCGGGCGAACTCCGGCACCCAGTACGCCACCAGGAAGACGGCGTTCACCAGCAACGAGACGATCATCGGCAGGTACGCCCATTGCAGGGCGGTCCGCGGATCCCGGTGTCGACGCTTCCCCTGGGCCGGCGGACCGGCGTACTCGACGTCGGGCAGGTCCTGGGCGTCGAAGCTGAGTGTGCTGCTCATCAGCCGGTGATGAACTCGATGTGGCGATGCGGAAGCAACCGTCGCAAGGCCTCGACCTCGGACCCGTTCAGGCTCGGCCGGCCGGGGTGTGCCTGCTCCGGGCTGGCCAGCGGGCTGTCGAGGGTTATCCGCAACAGATCGCCGTCGCGCAGTGATTCGACGGCGCGCAGGTTCACGTTGTCGTCGTCGACCTGATCCAGCCAGCTGGACACGAGTGTCTCGTAGTCATCGGCGTCGCTGACGACCAGACAGGTCGTCCGCTCGCCGTACAGCGCGGAGAACGCCCCTTGCAGCCGCGGTAGGTCGTAGTCGCCCGGCGGCTCGCCGCAGACCGCGACCACGGTCGCCTCGGAGCCGACGACGGCTCCGGCGATGCCGAGCAACGGCACCATCGAGCCGGAACGCCACACGCGGCGGAGGCGGGCGTCCAGAGACAGCTCCAGCTCCGTGCCGCGCGATGCCGGCACCGACGGCGCGGGGCGGGATTGGCTGGTCCGGTCCGTCCGGGTAGGGCCATCGCGGGTGGCCGCCGGTGCCGGCGGGACGGGGGACGGGGCCACCGAGGCCGGCCAGGCGACGTCGACGATGGTGAGCCCGCGGCGTACCAGCGTGCCGTTGGCAAAGGCCAATGGCACCCAGCGCTCCTCCAGCACGGCCGCGACCGTGTGTCGTCGCAGATCGGCCAGACGGTTCATCCGGAAGGCGCCCCGGACGCTGCTCTCGATCTTCGACTGCAGCTCCTGCATCAGGTACACCCCGAACGTGTCGCCGAACTCCGCGGCCAGGTCAGCCACCGCCGCGAAGTCCGCGGCGTCGGCCAGCTGGACCGTGACCCTGAGCGTCACCTGCTCGATCGGGTGGTTGTCCAACGTGGTCAGATCACTGACCACCATGGTCAACGGCACCACACCGGTCGTCACCGGGAGCGCGAGCGAGGCGTACTGGAACGGGTTCCAGGTCGGTAGCACGGTCTCACCGGGATGGCGGACCTTCGGGCGTTCGCCCGGGGGAAAAACGACCAGGACAGTGCCTGGCTGCACCCGTACGAGACGATTCAGCTCACGGGTCTGGCCGGTGAACGGCTGGTCCACAGGAGCATCGGTCGTCATGCGGGGTGCCTGTCCATGGGGGAAGTCACGGCGGACACGGCGGCCCTTTCAAGTCGAAACCTGGGCCATGTATACCAACCTGGCCAGGCGTTTGGGCGGAGGCGCGAGCAAGCAACACAGTGTCGTGACCGACTGGCATGCTGAGCCCGTGGCCAGCCCGAAGCGAACGTCTCCGTCGACCTCGGCGTACGGGGTCGCGACGCTGGTGACGGGGCCCGAGCGGCTGCTGGCGGAGCGGGCGATCGCCGGTGTGGTCGCGCGGGCTCGAGCGGCCGAGCCGGCAGTCGAGGTCGACCAGGTGTCGGCCTCCCAGCTGGATCCGGGACGCCTGGTCGAGCTGACCAGTCCGTCGCTGTTCTCGACTCGGCGGGCCGTCGTGCTGGACGATCTGACCGAGCTGGCCGGCGACCTGGTCGGTCAGGTGGTGGAGCTGGCCAAGGGGGTCGATGCCGACCTCGCTCTGGTCTTGGTGCACAACGGCGCCGCCCGCAACAAGAAGCTCGTCGACGCGATCAAGGCGGCCGATGCCGAGGTCGTCGAGTGCCTGTCGGTGAAGTCGTGGGAGCTGCCCCAGTTCGTCTCGCGTGAAGTGCGGCGGCTCGGCGGTTCCGTCGACAGTGAGGCGCCGACGCTGCTGGTCGAGGCGGTCGGTCACGATCTGCGCGCTCTGGCGGCCGCGGTGACCCAGCTGCTCGCTGACAGCGAGACGGCATCGATCACCACCACCCAGGTGCGGCGCTACTTCGGTGGACGGGCCGAGGTGACCAGCTTCGCGGTCGCTGACGCGACCCTCTCCGGCCGGACCGGGGTGGCCATGGAGCAGCTCCGCTGGGCCCTGTCCACAGGGGT
>DATDAP010000642.1:0-6536 GCA_036525335.1 Microlunatus sp.
ATTCGTGCGCAGATCGCCGCGGGCGTTGAAGATCAGGGCCTTGCCGGCGTCCACCTCGTTGCCGACGAACTGCTTGACACTGTCGATCTGACGCTGCTTGATGCGGTTCGGGTGGACCTGGTCCACGAACTCCTCGGCGGAGTGCGCCAACCTCAACCGAGCCGCGGCCAGGTCGGCCTCGATCTGCTCGGGCGTCCTGGTGGGCTGGGTGCTGTCGTTCGGGGCCACAACTCTCCTCGTGATCTGAAACCTCGCCTCAGCGTATGGCACAGCGGTCCACTGTTATGGCGCAGTACGCGCCAGCGGCTGATGCAGTGCCGAAGGAGGGACTCGAACCCTCACACCCGAAGGCACAGGAACCTAAATCCTGCGTGTCTGCCAATTCCACCACTCCGGCTCTGGTGTCTCACTCGCGCCTCGACGTGCCCGCGAGGTCGTGCCACTCAGATCTTGAGATCGCGCTTCAGCTTGTCGACGTGACCGGTGGCCTTCACGTTGTACTGGGCGACGTCGACCGTGCCCGTGCCGTCCTCGGCGACGTCGATCACGAAGGTGGAGCGGATGACGCCTTCGACGAGCTTGCCGTAGAGCATCTTGCTGCCGTACGCCGCGTACGCCGCGAGGATCTCCTTGTCCGGGTCCGCCAGCAACGGGAAGGCCACCGACTGGGCGGCCCTGAACTTGGCGAGCTTCTCCGGGCTGTCCGGGGAGATGCCGACGACCGCCAGGCCGGCGGAATCGAGATCCGCGACGGCAGCCGTGAAGTCGACGGCCTGGGTGGTGCAGCCCGGGGTCATGGCCGCCGGGTAGAAGTAGACGATCACCTTCCCGCCGGCGTAGTCGGCCAACGAGATCTGGTGACCTTCGGCGTCGGTCAAGGTGAAGGCGGGGGCGGCATCGCCAGGAGCCAGTCGATCGGTCATGATCACCACCCTATCGAGCCGGCACACACCGATTTCGAAGACCCGAGACGCGACGAGAGCACAGGAGCCCGGTGTGGCTCCTGTGCGCTCGAGGCGTTCCTGAACGTCCAGGGGTCTCTCAGGGTCAGTCGTCGGCCGGCTTCGCGGTGCCGATGTTGGGGTTGTTGCCGACGCCCTCGTCGAGCGCCACCTTCGAGGCGGTGATCGCCGCGTACGTCGCACCGGCGATCGCGGCACCGATGATCGGTGCCAGGAAGAACAGCCACACCTGGGCCAGGGCGGCACCGCCACCGAACCAGGCCACCCCGAGGGAGCGGGCCGGGTTGACTGAGGTGTTGGTGACCGGGATGGACACCAGGTGGATCAGGGTCAGGCCCAGGCCGATGGCGATCGGGGCGAAACCCTTCGGGGCCCGGTCGTCGGTGGCACCCAGGATGATGTAGAGGAAGACCGCGGTCAGCACGACCTCGATCACGAAGCAGGCCAGCAGCGAGTAACCGCCCGGTGAGCGATCACCGTAGCCGTTGGTGGCGAATCCGCTCTCCACCGCGTTGAAGCCGGGCTTCCCGTTGGCGACCATCAGCAGCACCGCACCCGCGGCCGTGGCAGCCACGAGCTGGGTGACGATGTAGGGCAGCAACAGCTTCGGGTCGAAGCGCTTGGCGATCGCCAGGCCGATGGAGACGGCCGGGTTGAAGTGACCGCCGGACACGTGACCGAAGGCAAAGGCGCCGGTCAGGACGGTGAGACCGAAGGCCAGGGCGACACCGAGGAAACCGATGCCGAGCTGGATCGGGTCGGCGTCACCGCTGAGGAAGGTGGCGGCCAGCACGGCGGATCCACAACCGCCGAAGACCAGCCAGAAGGTGCCGAGAGCCTCGGCGCCGAGCTTGGCGCTCAGCGGGATCTCTTTCATGGGGACTTATCTCCTTGAGCAGGCCCACCCACCGCGGGCCGTTCGGCAGGAGACTACGGTCCGGCTTCCGGATCAACCCCTACCCACACCGCACTGGATCGCACGATCTGGAAAGTCGCCTAAATGTGATAAACGAGAAACCATCGCGCTCGTCCCGAGCGGTCTCCCGCCAGTCGGCGCCGATCGCCGGGAAACGGACGTCCCCGGCGGGTTCGGTGTCCACCTCGGTGATCTCCAGGCAGTCCAGTCGGTCCCAGGTGGCGGCGTAGACCTGTCCCCCGCCGGCCACGAAGACCTTGGTCGGCGCCAGCGCGAAAGCTCGGTCGAAGGCAGCGTCCGGGTTCGCGACGACGATCACCCCGTCGGCCCACCACGCCGGGTCGCGGGTGATCACGATGGTGGTCCGGCCCGGCAGCGGACGGCCGATCGAGTCGTACGTCTTCCGGCCCATGATCAGCACGTGACCCATGGTGAGGGTCTTGAACCGGTTCCAGTCCTCCGGGATCCGCCAGGGGATGTCGTTGCCCGCCCCGATGACCCCGTTGCGGGCGACCGCGGCGATCCCGATCACCTCACTCATCGGGCTCAGACCGCGATCGGGGCCTTGATGCCCGGGTGCGGGTCGTAGCCCTCGATCACGATGTGCTCGAGGCAGAATCCGTCGATGTCGGTGACGGTCTCATCGAGACGCAAGGTGGGCAGCGGCCGGGGCTCGCGGGCCAGCTGCCGCCGGGCCTGGTCGAGGTGGTTCAGATAGAGGTGGGCGTCGCCGAGGGTGTGGACGAAGTCGCCGACGGCCAGGTCGCAGACCTGCGCGACCAGATGGGTCAGCAGCGCGTACGAGGCGATGTTGAACGGGACGCCGAGGAAGATGTCGGCGGACCGCTGGTAGAGCTGGCAGGACAGCCGCCCGCGTCGATCGGCGCTGTCGGCCGGCGCCGGAGCGACGTAGAACTGGAACATCGTGTGACACGGCGGCAGCGCCATGTGGTCGAGGTCACCGACGTTCCAGGCGCTGACCAGGTGACGGCGGGAGTCCGGATTGGTCTTCAACCCGGAGATCACGGCGTCGATCTGGTCGACGTGCCGCTCGTCGGGGGTCGGCCAGGAGCGCCACTGGTAGCCGTAGATCGGTCCCAGCTCACCGGAGTCGTCGGCCCACTCGTCCCAGATGGTCACCCCTTGCTCATGCAGCCACTTCACGTTGGTCGCCCCCTGCAGGAACCAGAGCAGCTCCGCCACCACCGACCGAACGTGCACCTTCTTGGTGGTGAGCAGCGGGAACCCCTGGGTCAGGTCGAAGCGGAGCTGGTAGCCGAACACGCTCAACGTGCCGGTGCCCGTCCGGTCGGCCTTCTCCACCCCGTGGTCGATGACGTGCTGCAGCAGATCGAGGTAGGTCTTCACAGGTGGGTCCCTCCGGTGGTGTCGCTGGCGATCAGCCAGCCCTGCAGGTCGAACAAGATCGCCCGAACCGCGCGACCCCGGTGGCTGATCGCGTCCTTGGCCGCCGGGTCGAGCTCGGCAGTCGTCTGCTCGTGGCCGGTGGGCACGAACAGCGGGTCGTAGCCGAAGCCATTCTCCCCCCTGGGCGCAGTGAGCAGCCGTCCCTGGACCACCCCGTGTCGCACGATCTCGCCGCCGTCCGGGCTCACCAGCGCCATCGCGCAGACGAACCGCGCCGTACGGTGCGGATCGGGGACGTCGTCGAGCTGGCGCAGCAGCAGCGCGTTGTTCGCGGCGTCGGTGGCGCCGGGACCGGCCCACCGCGCCGACCGCACCCCGGGCATGCCGTTGAGTCGGTCCACCGCGATCCCGGAGTCGTCGGCCAGCGCGATCCGGCCGGTCCGCGCGACGGCCTCCCGAGCCTTGAGCAGCGCGTTGCGCTCGAAGGTCGTCTCCGTCTCGGCCGGCTCGGGATACCCGGGCAGGTCATCGAGACCCAGCACGGCCACCTCGAGACCGGCGGCAGCCACCAGCCGCCGGAGCTCGGCGAGCTTCTTCGCGTTGTGAGTGGCCAGCACCACCTCGGTCGGGCTTCTCATCGGTGTTGTCGCCTCACACGAAGAGCGCAGCCTGCTGCCGTCATGAACCGAGCGCGGCCTGCTGCAGGCGGGTCAGCTCCGCACAACCGCCGGTCCCGAGATCCAGCAGCCGATCCAGCGTCGCACGGTCGAACGGTCTACCCTCGGCCGTGCCCTGCACCTCGATGAACTCCCCCGTCCCGCTCATCACCACGTTCATGTCGGTGTCGGCTCCGGAGTCCTCGGTGTAGCAGAGGTCCAGCATCGGTGTGCCGCCGACGATGCCGACCGAGATGGCGGCCACCGAATCGGTCAGGGGCTCGCCGGCCAGCAGGTTTCGCTGCCGCAGCCACCCCACGGCGTCGTGCAGCGCCACGTAAGCACCGGTGATCGACGCGGTGCGGGTGCCACCATCGGCCTGCAGCACGTCGCAGTCCAGCACGATGGTGTTCTCGCCCAGGGCCCGGTAGTCGATGACCGCGCGCAGGCTGCGTCCGATCAGTCGACTGATCTCATGGGTGCGGCCGCCGATCCGGCCCTTGACCGACTCGCGATCCGACCGGGTGTTGGTGGCCCGGGGCAGCATCGCGTACTCGCTGGTCACCCAGCCCAGCCCGGAGCCCTTGCGCCAGCGCGGCACTCCCGGGGTGACGCTGGCGGCGACCAGCACCCGAGTGGAGCCGAACTCGACCAGCACCGATCCCTCGGCCTGCTCGAGCCATCCGCGGGTGAAGCTCACCGGCCGGAGCTGGTCGCTCTGCCGGCCGTCGGCCCGGCCAGTCGCCAGGCCCGTCGTGGTCGCCCGGTCTGTCGTGGTCCCCTGCTCTGCTGTGGTCACAGGGCGAAAGACTAGGCGCTCGCGCCGACAGTCCAGCGCACCCCGGAGGCGGCGAGCTCGACCGGCCGGCGCGTCACGCGTCGGGCCTCGGCCCGCACCTGGTCCGGGTCGTGCCACGGGGGGATGTGGGTCAGCACCAACACGCCGACGCCCGCCGCCTCGGCGACCTCGGCGGCCTGGGCCCCGGTCAGGTGCAGGTCGGGTGGGTTGTCCGTTCCGGTCAGGAACGCCGCCTCCGACAGCAGCAGGTCGGCCCCCCGGGCGAGCTCGGCCAGCACCGGGGTGGGACCTGTGTCGCCCGTGTACACCAGGCTGCCACCGCCGCTGGAGTTCTCGCTGATTCTGAGCGCGTACGCCTCGACCGGGTGGGCGACCCGGGTCGTGGTGACGGTGAAGGGGCCGACGAGCTGCTGCGCGGCCCAGACCCGGTGCTCGAACCAATCGGCGATGGACAGCCCGGGCTCGCACACCCCGCTGACCTCGTACGCGCGCCGCAGCCGTTCGGGCGTACCGACCGGACCGTAGACGGGGATCCGGCGCCAGGGCGCGGTCGGGGCGTAGCGGCCGGCGACGTACAGACCGCAGAGGTCCAGGCAGTGGTCCGGGTGCAGGTGGCTCAGGCCGACGGCGTCCAGGTCCGCCGGCTCGAGATAGCGGTAGAGCGCGCCGAAGGAGCCGGGTCCGAGGTCGAGCAGGAACGAGAAGGTGCGGCCCTCGTGAGGCGCCTGCACGAGGTAGCTGGAGGCCGGGGAGGCGGGGCCCGAGACCGAGCCACTGGCTCCGACGATCGTGAGCTGCACCCGCACGACTCTAGGCGGGAGAGGGTCCGGGCCGGATCAGGGTCGCGGGGTGGCGGCGAACTGGTCCACCGAGGAGATCAGCTCCCCGCCCATCAGCCGGTGGCCGATGCCGGCGAAGGCCTCCGGGTGACCTGTCGTCCAGAACCGGTGGGTGGCTTCGCGTGGCCGGTCGTGGCCGAGTCCACGCCGGGTGAGCGTGGCGTACACGTCCTTGGCGCACTCGTCGGCGCTGGACACGAGGCTGACCCCGTCACCGAGCACGTAGGACAGGACGCCGGCGAGCAGTGGGTAGTGGGTGCAGCCCAGGATCAGGGTGTCGATGCCGGCCTCGCGCAGCGGCTCCAGGTATTCCTCGGCGCAGGCCAGCAGCTCGGGTCCACCGGTGACCCCGGCCTCGACGAAGCCGACGAAGCGCGGGCAGGCCTGGGTGAGCAGGTCGACCTGGGGTGCGGCGGTGAAGGCGTCGTCGTACGCCTGCGAGGTCGCGGTCGCGGTGGTGCAGATGACCCCGACCCGACCGGTCCGGGTCGCGGCCACCGCCCGCCGGACGGCCGGCATGATCACCTCGACGACGGGCACGTCGTAGCGTTCCCGGGCGTCGCGGAGCACAGCCGCACTGGCCGAGTTGCAGGCGATGACGAGCATCTTGACCCCCTGGTCGACCAGGTGGTCCAAGCACTCCAGCGCGAACTCGCGGACGTCGGCGATCGACTGGTCCCCGTACGGTGCCCGTGCCGTGTCGCCCAGGTAGACCACGTCCTCGTACGGAAGCTGGTCGATCACCGCCCGGGCCACGGTCAGCCCGCCGAACCCGGAGTCGAAGATGCCGATCGGCGCGGCCGCGCGTCCCGCGTCTACCTGGGTCACGGCGGGCCAGCCTACGCAGCTGTCGGCCGGGGGTGGCAGGCTGGCGCTGGCCATCGACGAGGAGGCTCCACCCATGACCCTGGATCTCACCCACCCCGCCCAGCAGGTCGCCACCCTGGTCGCCGGTGTGACCGACGACCAGTTGGACGCACCGACACCCTGCCCGGA
>DATDAP010000643.1:0-3263 GCA_036525335.1 Microlunatus sp.
GCGTCCCACTCCCGGGTCAGCAACCCGTCCAGCACGTAGAAGTTGGTGATGTGGGTGGCGTCGATCCGCGGATCCTGGCGCCCGGAGGACGGCAGCACCGCGAGCACCCCGAGCGCTCCGGGCAGGCCCACAGCGAACACCAGCTTCAGCATGTACGCCAGCACGAAGACGGGGATGACCACACCAGCCAACGAGGTGCCGACCGCGAAGGTGTCCAGCCAGCCGCCGGCGCGTTTCGCGGCCCAGTAGCCGAGCGGGATCCCCACCACGATGGCGAGGATCAGGGCCGCGATGGCCAGCTCCAGAGTGGCCGGGAAGCGTTCGACGAACGTCTCCAGAACGGGCTCCCCGGTGCGCGGCGAGGTCCCGAAGTTGCCCTGCAGCAGCTGCGAGGCGTAGATCAGGAACTGCTGGATCAGGGGCTGGTCGAAGCCGTACTGCGCGTTCACCGAGGCGATCGACGCCGGGGTGGCCTTTTCCCCGAGCAGCGCCCGGGCCGGGTCACCGGGCAGGGCACGGACCCAGATGAACAACAGCACGATGAGCCCGAGCAGCACCGGGATCATCAGCAGGATGCGCCGGACCACGAATCTGAGCACGCTTGTCTGCCTCCTCCTCCGGGGGGTCGGGGATCAGGACGTCACACACGGTACGGGGCGGCACCCGCGGAGGGATGCCGCCCCACCGTCACACCATCACCTCGTCAGATCACCGGGCGACGGTGACGTTGTTCCAGACCTCGTCCTGCACCGGGCTGGCGACGTAACCCTCCACGCCCTTGGCGAAGGCCAGGGAGGGGGCCGGGTGGGCCAGCGGGATGCCGGGGACGAATTCGGCGATCTGGGCGTTGATCTTCTCGTACGCCGGTGTCTGCTCCTCGCGGGTGGGCAGCTGACGAGCGGCCGAGAGTGCCTTGAACAAAGACGGGTTGTCGAAGCCCCACTCCGATGACTTGGCCCCGAAGAACACGCCGACGAAGTTGTCCGGGTCGTTGTAGTCGCCGGTCCAGCCGAGCAGGTGGATGTCGTGCTTGCCGGTGCCCCCCTCGCCCTGGATCATGTTCAGGTAGTCGGGGTTCCACTTGGCCGCCACCGGGGTGACCTTGATGCCGGCCTTCTCCAGCTGGGACTTGACCACCGCGAAGGTGTCCTCGGGCGCCGGCATGTAGGGCCGGGAGACCCCCGTCGGGTAGGCGAACTTGAGTTCCAGGTTCTCCTGGCCCGCCTCCTTGAGGAGCCTCTTGGCCTCCTCGACATTGTGCTCCGGGTCCTCGACGGAGTCGTCGTAGCCCTCCACCAGGTTCGGCATGAACTCCTTGGCGGGCACCGATCCCTCGGGCAGGGACGACTTCACCACGGCCGCCTTGTCGATCGCGTGCGCGATCGCCTGGCGGACCTTGACGTCCTGGAGCGCCTTGTTCTTCTGGTTGATGCCCAGATACAAGATGTTGAACGCGGGGCGGTTCTGGATCTGGAAGCCGGCGTCCTTCAGTGGCTGGACGTCCGCGGGGCCGACCAGGTCGTAGCCGTCGATGTTGCCGGCCTGCAGCTCCTGATTACGGGCCTTCGGGTCGGAGATGGTCCGGATGATCACCCGGTCTACCTTGGCCTTGTCGCCCCAGTAGTTGTCGTTGCGCTTCAGCGTGACCTGTTGGTCACGCTCCCACTTCTCGAACACGAACGGACCGGTGCCGGTGGGGTGCTCGGTGGCGTAGGCGGAGAACCGTGGATCCGTATCGGTGCCGGACGTGTTGTCGGCGTCGTACTTCTCGAGCGCGGTCGGACTCTGCATCGCGAACGACGGCAGGGTCATCGCCTGGGCGAACGCCGCGAACGGGGTGTTGAGCTTGATGGTGACTTCGGTCGGACTCGCGGCCGCGCAGCTGTCGTAGATGCCGCCGGTCTTGCCGGTCTTGAAGCCACGGAAGAGCTTGCCGTAGTAGTACGTGATGTTCTCGGACTGGTTGACGCCGGTCCAGTTGTACCAACGGTCGAAGTTGGCGCAGACCGCCTCGGCGTTGAAGTCGGTGCCGTCGGAGAACTTGACCCCCTCCCGCAGGGTGAAGATGTAGGACTTGCCGTCGGGCGCGGCCTCCCACTTGGTGGCCAGCAGCGGCTCGAGCTCGGTGGTGCCGGGCTTCGTGCTGACCAGGCCCTCGAACTGCTGCCGGGCGATGCGGAAGGTCTCCCCCTCGCTGGCCAGCGCCGGATCCAACATCGCCGGATCGGACGATCCGGCGAAGACGAAGTCGCCGCCACCGCTGCCTTCCTCGGTGGTGGTGGTGCCGGTCTCGCGCTCACTCTGGGCGCAGGAGGCCAGGCTTCCGGCCAGGGCGAGCGCTGCGATGGCAGCGATCCCCCGACGCAAGATTGTTGTGTTTCGCACGCGGTTCACCTCGTGTCTTGGCGGGCCCCGGACCTGTTGGCAAAGGTCTACGCGCCCGCAGGGCTGACGGACGGAAAATGACATTAGCCCAGATGTGCACCGGATCACACATCGTGAGCACAGATGCAACACATCGGTTACCCGGCCGTGGCGCCGGCTCCCGACCCTGCCAGCTCGCTTGAGGGCGAGCTCCGAGGTGCTCCGGCGGGTCAGACACCCGAGCGAGCCTCGATCCGACCGGAGCGATGGCGTCTCGGAACGCCGGTAAGTCGAGGTCGTTCTGGTCGGCATACTGCTCGGCGAACTCGGCGATCGCTCTGTCGAACGTGCGGTTCTCTCCCAGGTAGGCCGCGATCGCCACCGGGTCGCCCGATCGGGCGTGCGCCCGCGCCAGGGTCCAGCCGCAGATCTGGGCATAGAATTCCAGACCCGTGGGAACCATGGACTCGACGTCGGCCGATCCCTTCATGTCCCGCAGCTGGCGCCAGCAGTAGTAGCGATCGGTCTCGACGCCGGCGGCCCAGCCGAGGAAGATGTCCGACGCGGACTGAGTTCTCGCTCCGGCGAGGCGACGACGCCGAAGGTGGACAGATGCGCGTCACGCACAGCTGCACGTCCAATCCGGCGGACGGTGTGCCGGCGAGGTCGGCGGCCATGATCGCCGCCGACCCGCGGTAGAAGGTGAAGGCGGACGCCATCATCCGGCCGTGCCGAACCGGGACCAGTTCGGGCTCCCGGGTCGCGTTCTGTGCCTCGAGCAGCGCGATGGGGTCGCCCCGCTCCGTCGGCGGCGGCCAGCCGGCGTGCGCGTCGGCCGGTGTGGGGTTCCTGGCTTCTGTCCCTCGTGCCTGGCGGTCGGCAACGCTGAGGTGCTGCGG
>DATDAP010000644.1:0-18326 GCA_036525335.1 Microlunatus sp.
GCCATATCCAGGAAGGCGTTGGCGGTGACCCCGTCCACGTCCTTGCCCCGGCTGATCGCGTCGAACACGGCCCGCTCGTCGATGTGCGCCGGCATCGGGTGCTGGACCAGGATCCCGTCCACGCTCTCGTCGGCGACCAGCGCGTCGACCGCCTCCACCACCTGGGCGGTGGTGCTCTCCGCGGGCAGATCGCGACGTACCGAGTCGATGCCCACCTGGCGACAGCGGTTCACCTTCATCCGCACGTACGTGTGCGAGGCGGGGTCGTCGCCGACCAGCACGGTCGCGAGCCGCGGCGTCCGCCCGCTCGTCTCGCGGTAGGCGCTCACCCGCGTACGGGTGTCGTCCAAAGATCGTCGGGCGACGGCAGCGCCGTCCATCAGGGCAGCAGGCATTCCGGGTGTGCTCCTCCGTCAGAGGAGCACCCAGGCGGGCGATGCTCTCGAGTCGTGCTTCCCGGTGGTTCCCCACCTACGCCAGTCGCGGCGACAGCGTACGACAAGTGATCTTCTGGAGCGAAAACCTGAATAGCCGATGACGGCGGCACAAAATGCGTGAGGGGTCAGCGGGTGGTGGCGCGGGTCAGCGCGGCCCGGGCGCGGGCGTAGCGGTCGAGCTCGGCGCGGACCGGCTGGACCACGAGCTCGTCGGTGACCGCCGTGACGGATCGGCGCAACGCAGCCCGGGCCGCCCGCTCGCGGCGCGACGCCCCCACGACCACCCCGATCCGGCTGAGTCCCGCGAGCAACAACCCGGCCAGCACGCCGCCGAGCACCAGCACCGTCGGTGCCGGCAGCCGCCCCCAGGTCACCGGGGGCACTGGCGGCAGCTGCAGGTAGGCGAGCACGAAGGACGCCGCCAACCAGAGCAGCCCGGCCACCACCGCGGCGAGCAGGATCCACTGCAGCACCCGGACGACCTGCCACCACCGGCGCCGACGGTCCACGTCCAGATCGGTCCGGGCCACTGCCCGGTCCAGTGCGTCGGGCAGCCGTGACTCCTGGGACCGGGCCGCGACCTTCACCGCGTCCGTCCAACCGCGGGTCAGTCCCCCGCTCGCCTCGGCCGCGAGATCCCGTACGGCGGTGTCGACCCGGGCCTGCTGGACGCCCGAGCGGGTCGGCAGCGAGGTCCGCCCGACCCCGGTGGGATCGATCTCCTTCGGCTGACCCTTGGTGCCCACCGACAGCCGGTCCAGGTGCAGGCGGCGCAGTGGATCCGGCTTCAACCGGCCGATCCAGGCGATCACCGGCCAGCCCGTCGCGGCCGCTCCTCGGACGCGCCAGGCGTCCCGGACCGCGTCGCCGACCACCCGGGCACCGGCGGCCTCCGCCATCGCCGTGTTCATCGTCTCGAGGCTGCGCCGGGTCAGCTCGGGGGTCTCGACGTCACCGGCGGCGGCCGCCAACCTGTCGGCGGCCGTGGACACGTCGGCCGCCAGCCGTCGGGCGGCGGCGAGCTTGTCGGCCACTCGGGCGGCGATCAGCTCGCGCAGCTCGGGCAGTCCCTCACCGGTCTCGGCCGAGACGGCCCGGATCGTGGTCTTCTCCAGGCCCTCCGAATCCAGCAGCTGGCGCAGGTCCCGCAGACAGGCCTCTCGCTCGTCGGGCGCCAGCCGGTCGACCTGGTTCAGCACCATCACCATCACCGGCGCGTGCTCGACCAGCGGCCGCAGATAGCGTTCGTGCAGCACGGCGTCGGCGTACTTCTGTGGGTCGACCACCCACGCCATCACGTCGACCAGCTGCACCAGCCGATCCACCTGGAGCTGGTGCGACTTCTCCGTCGAGTCGTGGTCGGGGAGGTCAAGCAGCACCAGTCCGTCCAGCGGCTGGCCGGACCCGGTGCCGGCGGCTCCGGTCCCTGACGGCAGGGCGTGCCGCCGGGGCACTTGCAGCCAGTCCAGCAGGTCCTCGGTCGGCTCGTCGCCCCAGGTCGCCGCCAGTGGTTCCGAGGTGGTCGGTCTCGTGACGCCGACCCGCGCCAGGTCCGTCCCGGACAGGACGTTGAACAGGGAGGACTTGCCCGAGCCGGTGGCCCCCGCCAGCGCGACCACGGTCGCGGAGCCCGAGAAGGCGAGCCGCCGGTCGACCTGGTGGGCGACCCGCTCCGCCTCGGTGATCACCTGCGCCGGTACCCGTCCCTGGCACGCCTCCGCCGCCTCGGCCAGGGCGCGCACGCGGTCCGCGAGCCCGGTCGTCTCATCCGCGCGCGCCCGCCGCCCGAAGATCGCCATCAGCGCAGCCCGCCCGGTTCGTCGGTCTCCTCGACCAGCTCGGCGTCCACGATGTCGCGGTCGTCACCGCCCAGCAGCTCGCCGGCTTCGTACGGGACCTGGCGCACTCGCGGGGGTTCCAGCGCCGCACGGGCACCCGGCAGCGCCGTCTGCGCAGCGGCTGCGGTGGCTGCCGTCGCGGCCGAAGCCGCCGGCGACCCGGTCGCGGCCAGCTCGCGCTCGACCCCGTCGACCGCGGCCCGCAGCCGATCCGCCAGCTCCGGATCACCCACCACCTCGTCCAGCAGCCGGTGGTAGCGCAGCAGCTCGTCCGACATCAGCGCGGCCACCCGCGAGTCCAGCTCCTCCTTGGCGGTGGTGGCCAGCCGGCGTACGGCCTGGTCGCCGAAGACGGCCTCCAGCACCCGCTGGGCGATCACGGTGGTGCCGCCGGCGATGCCGACCTCGGCACCGGTGATGCCGCCGGTCTGGGCGAAGACGACGATCATCAGCGCGGCCCCGACCCCGTTCACACCCAGGGCCATGAACCGGGCGCGGGACCGCTTGGCCATCCCGGTGTCGGCGACCAGATCGAGCACCGCGCCCTGCCAGTCCCGGATCGCCCGGGCCGACCGGTCGGCGAAGTCGGGGGCGGCGCGGGTCAGGTCCTGCCCGCTGCGGCCGAGCAGCTGCCGGCCCGCGGCGTTGGCCTGCCAGGACGCGTCAGCCCGTTCTGCGGCGGCGTCCGCCTCGCTGCGCAGCAACGCCTCCAGGCCCGAGCTGACGGCCACCTTGAGGTCACCGACGCCGGACGGCTCACCTTTGATGGCCGCAGTGATCCGGTCTCGCAGCCAGCTGATCTTCTGCTCCATGGCCCGGAAGAACTCGCCGGTGCCGACGAACTCCTGCCACCGGGCCAGCACCTCGCCGCGCAGCAGGGTGCCGTCGGCGGTCTGCACGCCCACGGTGCGGACCGCTTCGGCGTACGAGGCGTCGACCTCGGCCCGCAGCTGGTCGAGGGTGGCCGTCTGCTCGTCCAACGCCTGCGCGACCCCAGGGGTCCGGCGGGCGACCGCGGCGATCGCCCCGTCCAAGGTCTGGTGCACGACCGCGGACCGGCTGGCCTGGTCTGCGGCCAACCGCGCCAGCCAGGTCCGGATCGGCTGGATCGCCGCGGTCGGCAACAGACCCTCGGCGTCGACGTCGGTCTCCGGCACGGCGAACAGCGGCGACCGCCCCAGCCCTCGCTCCCCCATCAGTCGACCGAGGTGGGCGGGCACCTCGGCCATCGCCCGGGGCGGGATCCGATCCAGCACAACCGCGACAGCGGCGCTGCGGTCGGCGGCCGCCAGCAGGAAGTCCCACGGCACGGCATCGGCGTACCGGGCGGCCGACGTGACGAACAGCCAGAGATCGGCGGCGGCCAGCAGCTGGGCGGCGAGCTTGCGGTTGTCGGCGACCACGGAGTCGATGTCGGGGGCGTCCAGGATGGCCAGACCGGGCGGGATGCCGTCGTCGGCCACCAGCTGCAGGGAGCGGGTGTCCTTGCCGGCCCCCGATGACCGGGCCAGGCCGGGCAGCACCCGAGCACTGGTGAACCAGCTCGCGTCGCTGCTGTGGTGAACGAGCACCGGTGATCGGGTCGTCGGTCGGATGACGCCTGGGGCGGTGACCCGGCGACCGACCAGCGAGTTGACCAGGGTCGACTTGCCCGCCCCGGTGGAGCCGCCGACGACCGCCAGCAGGGGCGCGTCGATGGTCGCCAGCCGGGGCAGCACGTAGTCGTCGAGCTGACGTACCAGGTCGGTGGCGGCCGAGCGCTGCTCGGCCGTCCCCGGCAGGTCGATCGGCAGCCGGATTCCGGTGAGGGTGTCGCGGAGGCCGATCAGGGCCGTCTCCAGCCCGGTCTCCCGACCCGCCATCAGACCTCCCGTTCGAACCGTCGCCCCATCGAGCGCGCTGTATGGACCGACATCGGTCGGTCCATGGCAGAGGCGGTCAGCTCATTGACCGGGTGGCTTCCAGGTGGGGTCGACCTCGGAGTACTGGGTAGCAGTCTGCCCCAAGGGTGATAAGGCACCCGGGTGGGTCTGGGCGGGTGGCGCGGGATAGTTGCCACCGAGTCCGGCCGGGCCGGGGAAGCTCGCGGGTGCGTACACCGGCGTGGCGTCGACGACCTGGCCCCGTCGGAAGGAGGGGTACGCCGCTCGTCCCGTCGGCGCGATGATGGCGAGTCCCCGCAGGTCGTACACCTTGTGCAGGAGCAGCTTCTCCCGCTCCAGTCCGGCCGTATCCACGAGTCCACGTGTCATGGCGTCCCGAAGGTAGGCGAGCTCGGTGACCGCCCGCTGCATCCGGATCGTGGCCAGCAGGACGTCGGGGCCGGCGAAGACCCCGTGCCACAGGGCCTTGCCGCGGGTACGGAGCCGGGACAGCGGGACCGGGTCGCCCTCGGACAGCCAGCCGAGCCGTACGTAGTCACCCAGCCGTGACCGAATCAGGCGTCCCTCGTGCAGGATCTGCCGGACGGTGAAGACGATGACCGCGATGACGAGCGGCAGTGCCACCAGGAGGTAGATGAGCAGCAGGTTGGTGCCCTGCAGGAACGACGCCGTCGCGTTGAAGGTCATGTGCAGGAAGGCGGCGGCCGTGTAGCCGGCGAGGGGTGCCACCACCCGGACGACCTTGCTCTTGGAGCGGAGGCCGACCGCCAGCCCGATGCCGGTCATCGCGGTGAACAACGGGTGGCCGAAGAAGGTCATCACGCCGCGCAGCATGAACAGGCTCTGCAGCGCCTCGAGCGGTGGCACCTCGCCGAAGGTCCGCGAGGCGTACCGGTAGGCGCGTCCGTAGTAGAGGATGTTCTCGACGAAGGCGAAGGCAGCGCCGGAGAGACCGGCGAGCACGATGCCGCTCACCCGACTGACCCACTGGTACCGCATCAGGATCGCCAGCCAGAACAGCACGGTGCCCTTGGCGAACTCCTCGACCCAGGGGGCGACGAAGATCGCCGCGCGCGCCCCAGTGGCCGGATCGCCGTCACCGATGATGCTCAGGTGCGAGGCCGCCCAGGTGTTCACCTGCGCGGAGAAGTACGTCGCCACGCAGGCGCCCCAGCCGAACGTCATCAACCAGACCCAGAACCGTTGCGGCCGGTAGCGGTCGGCCCACAGGAACAGCAGTGACAGCGGAATGGCGGTGATCGCGGCGTACTTGAGCGCAATCGGTACGGCCTCGGTGCCCAGTCCCGGGATCGTGCCGCCGGGGACCTCCTGGTCGGGGACCACCTGCTGGTAGAGCAGGACCAGCATGGTCGCGTAGACGAGCAGCATGACGACCGTCAGCCAGACCAGTGGCGATCGCAGGATCCGCTTCGGGATCGGCTCGGCCGCGTTCGGCTCGGTCGGGATGTTGTTGCGACGACGCGCCCGCTGGGCGGCGACGCCCGGATCGACCGCCTTGCGGGGCTTGCGTGCGCGCCGCTCCGGCTTCGTGACCGACGCCGCAGCAGGGGCGGACGACGGGTCCTCGCGCTGAGCAGGGCTCGCGGTGGTCGCCGACATGCGGGCCAGCGTACCTGCGCCTGGGAGCCGTTTCCCGGTCGACGGCCGCCGCCCGCGTCAGCGTTCGGGGTCGTCCCGCGTCAGCGTTCGGGGTCGTCCCGCGTCAGCGGATGGCGTCGTCCAGGAAGGGCCCGATGACGGCCAGGAACTCGCCGGGTCGGTCGCCGTGCACGGTGTGGGTGGTGTCGAGGGAGACGAAACGACCGCGCGGGATGAGCTGCGCCACCTCGGCCAGGCGATCCTGAGGCATGTACGACTGGGCTCCGCCGACCACGAGCGTGCGGGCCCGGATGTCGGGCGCGAACTCCCACCAGGACGGGTCCGGATCGTTGCGCCAGCTCCGCAGCGCGGCCACCGCGCGCCAGTCGCAGGTCGCCCCCGGTTCGGCCCCGATCGGGATCTCCCGCGGCGGATCCGCCGGAAGGAGTGGCGGCATGTCCTCCAAGACCAGTGCTCGTACGCGGTCGGGATGGGTGGCGGCCAGCAGGTACGCGACCACGGCTCCCATGGAGTGTCCGATCACCGCCGCCGCGAGTACACCCAGCGCGTCCAGTGCCTCCAGCACGTCGTCACGCAGCGCGGACAGCTCGTACGAGAGCGCCCAGTCGCTCTGGCCGTGACCGCGAGCGTCCAGGGCGATCACCCGGAACCGTCGCCCGAGGCCGGGTCCGACCAGCGACCAGTCGTCGGCATCGGAGCCGAGGCCGTGCAGCAGGACGGCCACCGGGCCGTCGGCGCGACCCCACTCCCGATAGCCCAGGGTGAGACCGCCGGACGTGGTCAGCTGATTGCGTACGACGGCAGGCGCGACGCTCATAGCGGGAGGCTATCGGCACCGGTACGCAACTATGATGCCGATCCCAGCCCCCGTAGCTCAGCGGATAGAGCAGGAGCCTTCTAATCTCTTGGTCGCAGGTTCGATTCCTGCCGGGGGCGCTGGCTGTCGTCACTCGCTGTTCACTACGGTCGCTCGCGACGGGCTCGCGCGCTGACGCTCGCTCGGGACGGGCGCTTTCGCTTCACGGTCCTTTCAGAAGGAGCCGACACACCCTTGGAATCACTTTCCGGTGTGTCGGCTCCTTCTCGACGGCCACCTTCGACCGACTCAGGTCCTCCTCACTCAGGCAGAATCCGAATCGGTCGCCGTCGGAGACCAGCGCGCACACCTTTCCCAGTCCCCGGGCCTTCACGATGCATCGGCCGGCGGTGCGCCGTGACAGGATGGCCGGGCTATGGACCCGGCCCCTTCTGACTCGTTCAGCTGGCGGCAGGTGGCAGTTCCGGTGTACGGGCCGACGCTGCTGGTCTCGATCGGGGCGGGGGCCATCCTGCCGTTGGTCGCCTTGTCGGCGCGCGATCTCGGGGCGAGTGTCGGGATCGCGGCGCTCGTGGTGGCGATGCTGGGCATCGGGCAGCTGGTCGGGGACCTGCCCGCCGGCGCACTGGCCGCACGGATCGGTGAGCGACGGGCGCTGATCATCGCCTGTCTCGTCGACGTCGTCGCACTGGTCGGAGCGTTCCTGGCACCGTCGGTGCTGGCTCTGGCCGCGGCGGTGTTCGTCGCCGGACTTTCGAACGCGGTCTTCAGCCTGGCCCGCCAGGCCTATCTGACGGCCGTCGTCCCGATGCGCATCCGGGCTCGAGCCATGTCCACCCTGGGCGGCATCTTCCGGATCGGCAGCTTCATCGGACCGTTCGTCGGAGCGATCATCGTGCTCCGGATCGACATCGCGAGCGCGTACGTGTTCGCCGCCGCGATGAGTCTGGCCGCCGCCGGGCTGGCCGCGCTGCTGCCGGATCTCCCGGTCCCGACCGATCGGGTCACCGGCGGCGCCTCCCCGGTCGATCGACCCACCGTCTTGTCCGTCCTGGCCCAGCACCGGCGGGTGCTGCTCACCCTCGGCACCGGGGTTCTCGTGCTGTCGGCGGCGCGCTCGACTCGACAGGTGATCGTGCCCCTGTGGGCCGAGTCGCAGGGTATCGACGCCGCCACCACCAGCGTGATCTTCGGCATCTCCGCCGGCGTCGACATGCTCTTGTTCTATCCCGGCGGACTGATCATGGACCGGTACGGTCGCGCGGCGGTCGCGATCCCGGCCATGATCACGCTCGGCGTCGGCTTCGTGCTCCTGCCGCTGACCCACACCGCCGTCGCCGTCGGCCTGGTCGCCTGCCTGATGGGTCTGGGGAACGGCATCTCCTCGGGGGTGGTGCTCACCCTCGGGGCCGACGCGGCTCCCGCCCAGGGGCGAGCGCAGTTTCTGGGCGGCTGGCGCCTCTGCGCGGACCTGGGCAACGCCCTCGGACCGCTGGCGATCGGGGGCATCACCGCCATCGCGACCCTCGGGCTGGCGACCGTGGTGATGGGGATGGTCACGTGGCTCGGATCCGGCTGGCTGGCGCGGCACATACCCGTAAAGTTGCGCGAGTGAGCGACGAGATGGTGTGGATCGACTGCGAGATGACCGGCCTCGATCTCGTCGCCGACGCCCTGGTCGAAGTCGCCGTGCTGGTCACCGACGCCGAGCTCAACGTGCTGGGCGAGGGCGTCGACGTCGTGATCAAGCCGTCCGACGAGGCGCTGGCCCAGATGGGTGACTTCGTCCGCACCATGCACTCCACGTCCGGGCTGCTGGACAAGCTGGCCGCCGGCACCACGATGGCCGATGCGGAGGAGCAGGTGCTGGCGTACGTGAAGAAGTACGCGCCCGAGGCTCGCAAGGCGCCGCTGGCCGGCAACACCATCGGCACCGACCGCGCCTTCCTGGCCCGCGACATGCCGACTCTGGAAGGACACGTGCACTACCGGAACGTGGACGTCTCCTCGATCAAGGAGCTCGCCCGCCGCTGGTATCCCCGGATCTACTTCCACACCCCCGCCAAGAGCGGAAACCACCGCGCGCTCGCCGACATCCGCGAGTCGATCGAGGAGCTGCGCTACTACCGCGAGGCCTTGTTCGTTCCGCGGCCCGGGCCCGACACGGCGACCTGCAAGGAGATCGCCGCCCGGCACCAGGGCACCCTGACACCCGATGCGCCGTCGACCGAGGTGGCGGTTGGCGAATCCGCCACCGCGAACTGATTTCAGAGCAGGCGGTTGCGACCGCTATGCTTCACGCTGCTGTCGACGCCGCAGGCGCACGAGCATGGTGGGTGTAGCTCAGTTGGTAGAGCTCCTGGTTGTGGTCCAGGTGGCCGCGGGTTCGAGTCCCGTCACTCACCCCACATCGATCGAGCCCGGGTCACCGACCCGGGTTTCGTGGCTTCTACGCGCCGGCCGCTCGCGATCGCGTACACTTTTCTGTACAGGAAAGGGTGGGGACGATGAAGACGATGAGCTACACCGAGTCGAGAGCCCGGTACGCGGAGGTGCTCGACTCCGTGGTCAGCGACCGCGAGGAGATCGTGATCACCCGCGCGGGTCACGAGCCCGTCGTCATCGTGTCGTTGGAGGAGTTCGAGTCGCTGCGCGAGACCGCCCACCTGCTGCGATCTCCCGCCAACGCCCGGCGACTGCTCGCCGCCATGGAGCGTCTCGAGACCGGCGAGGGTGTCGAACACGTCCTTGTCGACGTCGAGAACTGAGTCGGACCCTGCGACGTGCGGCTGATCTGGGACGACAACGCCTGGGAGGACTATCTCCACTGGCAGACCCAGGACCGCAAAGTCCTGCGGCGCATCAACCTGTTGGTCGCCGACATCCTGCGCAACCAGAACACCGGCATCGGCAAACCCGAGCCCCTGCGTTACGACTTTGCGGGTTACTGGTCGCGCCGCATCACCGACGAGGACCGATTGGTGTACAGGATCGCTGACGGGGACGTGCGCATCGCCGCCTGCCGCTATCACTACGGGAGCTGACATCACCACCAAGCTGACGACCACGAAGCGTTCGCGGACGGGCGCAGTCCGGCTCACTCTGGCCACCGCCGCCGGTCGTCTCGCGGCGACCGCCTCCCGACTGCTGGGTCGAGGCTCCGGTACGGCGATCAAGGGCGCCGTGATGCTGAAGCTCGATCCGCACGCCCTGCCGCACCTGCTGGTCGGCAAGCACCTCGCCATGGTGTCGGGCACCAACGGCAAGACCACCACGACGCACTTCCTGGCCGCCGCGGTCCGCGCCGGCCTCGATCCAGGCGGTGACCGGGTCGTGCACAACGCCGACGGGGCCAACCTGCACGGCGGCATCACCGCCGCGCTGTCGACCAGACCTCAGGCGTCATGGGCGATCATCGAGACCGACGAGCGGGTCGTCGCGGACATGATCAGACTGGGCCGGCCCGAGGTGCTGGTGCTGCTCAACTTCTCCCGCGACCAGCTCGACCGCCATCACGAGATCAAGGCCCTGGGCCGGTCCTGGCGCAACGCCCTGGCCGCGGCCGGTGACGACGGACCCGTGGTGGTCGCCAACGCCGACGAGCCGTTGGTGGTCTGGGCCGCGCAGACCGCGCGCGAGGTGGTCTGGGTGGACACCGCGACGACCTGGACCCAGGACGCCTCGCTGTGCCCCGAGTGCGGCGCGCTGCTGCTGCGCAGCCAGCCCGACGAGACCGGCGGCCACGGGGGACACTGGCGCTGCTCTGGTTGCGACCTGGCCCAGCCGGAGGCGAGGTACCGGGTGGTCGACGGTCGGATCATCGACCCGGCCGGTGCCGTTCTGGATCCGCAGCTGCAGGTGCCGGGCGCGTTCAACATCAGCAACGCGGCCTGCGCCCTGGCCGCCGCCGTCCAGCTCGGGGTACCCAGCGAGACGGCGATCCGCGGGATGCGTACGGTCACCGCCCCCGCCGGCCGCTTCGCCACCACCCGGTTCGGTAACACCACGGCCCGGCTGCTGCTGGCCAAGAACCCGGCCGGTTGGGCCGAGGCGCTACCGCTCGCCCAGACCTCGGAGGTGGTGCTGGCCATCGACTCCGCCGCCGCCGACGGTCGCGACGTGTCCTGGCTGTGGGACGTCGACTACGAGCAGCTGGCCGGCCGGACGGTGATCGCCACCGGGCCGCGGGCCCAGGACCTGGCCGTACGGCTGGCGTACGCGGGAGTGGAGCACCGCTGCGTGCCGGACCTGGCCCGGGCCCTGGCCGACCATCCCGAGCCGGTGGACGTGATCGCGACGTACACGCCGTTCCAACGGCTCCGCAAGATGGGTGGGGTGTGATCATGGCTGCGCCGGTCGAGATCGTGCTGGTCTACCAGTCGCTGCTGGGGATCTACGGTGACCGCGGCAACGCGACCGTCCTGGCCAAGCGGCTGCAGTGGCGCGGGTACGACACCAGGCTCACCGTGGTCGAGCCCGGGGACGCGCTGCCGGACACCGGTCAGGTCTACCTGCTCGGTGGTGGCGAGGACGCGGCCCAGATCTCGGCGGTCAACGCGCTGCGGGCCGACGGCGGTCTGCACCGGGCGGTCGACCGCGGCGCCGCGGTGTTCGCGGTCTGCGCCGGCTACCAGATCATCGGTTACAGCTTCACCGTCGGCGAGCGGGACGAGGTGATCGAGGGTCTCGGGCTGCTCGACGTGACCACCACCCGTGGCCCGGTCCGGGCGGTCGGGGAGATCCTGACCCGCTGGCACGGCCGGCAGGGCGACGACGCGCTGCTCACCGGCTTCGAGAACCACGGCGGCTACACCACCCTCGGTCCGTCGGCGACCCCGCTGGCCCGGGTGGAGGTGGGTGTCGGCAACGCCGCGGACGGCACAGAGGGGGCGATCGACGGCTCGGTGATCGGCACCTACCCGCACGGTCCGGTGCTGGCCCGCAACCCGGCGCTGGCCGACCACGTCCTGCAGCTCGCCCTCGGCGAGGAACTGGCTCCGCTCCCCCGTCCGGAGATCGACGAGCTGCGCCGGCAGCGGTTGGCGGCGGTGCTCAAGCGCAACAGCTGAAGGGCCGTGGTCTGGCCCCCTTCCGACCTACTCTGGAAGAATGCCGCGCCGGAGCAGCAGAGCCGCCCTCGCGTGCTTCGGGCTGGTCGCAGCCATCGATCTGGTGGCCGAGTTCACCGGTTGGCAGCCGGTCGCCCTGGTCTGCCGGATCCTGCTGATGCCGCTGCTGGCCTGGTCGTGCTGGAGCTCGGCGGTCCGCCGGACCCGTTTGGTGATCTTGGTCGTGATCGCGCTCGGTTGCTCCTGGTTGGGTGACCTGAGCGCCCCGGTGCTGATCAAGATCGCCTTCTTCCTGGTGGCCCAGATCGTCTACGTCGTGGCCTTCCGGCCTTACTGGCGAAGGAGTCTGATCGCCCGCCCACCCCTCCTGATCGCGTACGGGATCGCCCTGGCCGGACTCGTGGGCGTGGTCGCCGCGGCGGCGGGTCCACTCGCCGGACCGGTCGCCGTCTACGGAGCCAGCCTGGCCGTGATGGCGGTGCTGGCCACCGGCGTCAGCCGGCTGACCGGTATCGGCGGCGCGCTGTTCCTGGTCTCCGACATCGTGCTCGCCGTCGAGCTCTTCGTGGCGCCCGGCCTGATCCCGTACGCGCTGTTCGTCAACATGGCGCTCTATCTGCCGGCGCAGCTGATGATCACCCTCGGAGTGCTGCAGCAGGTCTCGACAGAGGTCGAGCCGTTGGAGGTCGACCGAGTAGCGTGACGATCATGCAGACCCGCACTCTCGGACCCTTCACCGTCTCCGCCATCGGCCTCGGCGGCATGCCGATGTCGATGAACAACGACGGCGTCCTCCCCGGCGAGGCCGACGCCTTCGCGACCATCCACGCCGCCCTGGACGCCGGGGTCACGTTCATCGACACCGCCGACATCTACGCGCCGTCGTGGGACACGATGGGCCACAACGAGGTGCTGATCGGCAAGGCGCTGCGGACGTACGGCGGCAGCCTCGACGGCGTGGTCGTCGGCACCAAGGGCGGCATCACCCGCGGCGAGGGCGAGACCTGGGGCCGGGACGGCTCACTGTCCTATCTCCGTTCCGCGGTGGAGAAGTCGCTGCGCAATCTCGGTGTCGAGGCGCTCGATCTGTACCAGTGGCATCGACCCGATCGCGGGCAGGTCTACGGCGAGGTCATCGGCCACTTCAAGACCCTGCAGGACGAGGGCAAGATCAGGGCCATCGGCATCTCCAACGCCGACGTCGAGGAGATCGAGGTCGCCATCGAGGTGCTCGGCGACGGTGGCCTGGCCACTGTGCAGAACGAGTTCTCGCCCAGGTTCCGCTGCAGCACCGACACGCTGGAGCTCTGCGGCGAACACGGGGTGGCGTTCCTGCCCTGGAGCCCGCTGGGTGGCACCGGCGGCGGGGGTCGCGAGGTCGGCGACCGGTTCGCCACATTCGGCCAGATCGCCAGTGACCACGGGGTCAGCCCACAGCAGGTCGTGTTGGCCTGGGAGCTGGCCTTGGGAGACCACGTGATCCCGATCCCCGGCGCCCGGCGCCCGGCGTCGATCACAGACTCCGCCCAGGCCACGCATCTCGTGCTCAGTGCCGAGGAGATCGAGCGCTGCTCGGCCACCCCGGCCGCACACTGAGGGTCCCCCGATGTCGGTGCAACGTGATCAGCACGCGCCCGATCGCGAGGTGGTGATCGTCGGCGGCGGCCACAACGGCCTGGTCGCCGCCACCTACCTGGCTCGCGCCGGTCTCACGGTGTCGGTACTGGAGGCAGGCAGCCGCTTCGGTGGTGCGGTCGCCAGCGCCCAGATCTTCGACGGTGTCGAGATCAGGCTGTCCCGCTTCTCCTACCTCGTCTCCCTGCTGCCGCAGGAGATCGTGGACGACCTCGGCCTGGACCTCGAGCTCCGGTCCCGGCGGATCGCCTCGTACACGCCCGTGGGCGACGAAGGCCTGCTGGTGGAACGCCGGCCGGGCGAGGCGACGAGGGACTCCTTCGTGGCCGGGCCGGGGCTGGAGGCGTACGCGGCGTTCCAGCAGCTGGAGGGCGATCTGCACCGGTTCGCCACCGAGGTGGCGCCGACGCTGACCGCTCCCCTGCCGCGGGCCGCGGAGGTGCGGGAAGCCGTCGGCGACGACCTGTGGCGTGATCTCGTGCAGCGCCCGATCGGCGAGCTGATCGAGCGTACGGTGAACGACGACACCGTCCGCGGGATCCTGCTGACCGACGCCCTGATCGGTACCTTCGCCGACGCCCACTCCCCGGGACTGGCGCAGAACCGCTGTTTCCTCTATCACGTGGTCGGCAACGGGACCGGGGAGTGGAAGGTACCGGTCGGCGGGATGGGCACGGTGGCGGCGGCGTTGCAGACGGCCGCCTCCGCCGCCGGTGCCGAGCTGCGGACCGGAGTCGAGGTCGTGGGCCTCGACCCGTACGACGGCGGGGTGATCGTGCGACTGGCCGACGGTGCGGTGATCACGGCCGGGACGGTGCTGGCCAACTGCGCCCCGGTGACGCTGGCCGGCCTGCTCGGGGAGGTCGACGCGCGACCGGAGGGCGCCCAGGTCAAGATCAACATCGTGCTCCGCCGGCTGCCGGCGTTCCGCTCCGGGATCGACCCCGCGACCGGCTTCGCTGGGACGTTGCACCTCCACCAGGGCTACGCCGAGCTGCAGCGGGCGTACGAGGCGGCGTTGGCCGGGCAGATCCCCGACCCGCTGCCCTGCGAAAGCTACTGCCACTCACTGACCGATCCCTCGATCGTGGCACCCGAGCTACGTGAGCAGGGCTTCCACACGCTGACGATCTTCGTCCTGCACACGCCGGCCCGGCTGTTCGATCATGATCACGACGCCGTACGGGGGCAGGTGCTCCAGGCGGCCCTGGCCTCGTGTGAGTCGGTGCTGGCCGAACCGCTGACCGACTGCATCGCCCGAGACGTGCATGGCGAGCTCTGCATCGAGGTGATGAGCCCCCAGGACGTGGAACGGGAGGCGCGCCTGCCGGGCGGCCAGATCTTCCACGGCGACCTCGCCTGGCCCTGGCTGGCTGAGGGCGAGGAGCCGGCCACCCCCGCCGAGCGGTGGGGGGTGGCGACGAACCACCCGTCGATCCTGCTCTGTGGATCAGGTGCCCGCCGCGGCGGCGCGGTCAGTGGCCTCGGTGGGCACAACGCGGCGATGGCTGTGCTGGAGGGTCGTGCGTCTCGGACTACGTGACGTCCGTCACCTCCGGCGGAGCGGAACGGATTTCACGGACCCGCCGGCGCTTTGCTAGTGTTTCCATTCGCGCGCCGCTAGCTCAATTGGCAGAGCAGCTGACTCTTAATCAGCGGGTTGGGGGTTCGATTCCCTCGCGGCGCACCGATCCACCTGAACCAGCCCGCCCTCGCTGAGGGCGGGCTGCCTCGTCTGTAGCACTTTCGTTCATCAGTAAGAGGCTTCCGCGATCCCGCGAAGCGCCCGTCTGGCAGGACCACGACGGCTCACCATGGCGCTGTGGTCACCGATCGCTCTGGTCGGCAACGTGGTGGTCGAACCACGGTTCGAGGCGCCGATAGGCATCGATGAACTGGGCATAGGCCGGTCCGTAGCCGGCATGTCGACCTGGATCTGGGTTGTGCGTCGTGAGCTCGGCCGAGAACCGTCGGGCGACGTCGAAGTCGTCGAAGATCCCCACGCCCACTCCGGCGACGACTGCGGCACCCACCGCGGTAGCCTCGTCGACGAGGCTGCGTCGGGTGACCGGCACTCCCCAGACGTCGGCGAGTATCTGCAGGAACAGGGGCGAGTTGGCGGCCCCGCCGATGGCGTCGACGGCGGCGATGTCGATGCCGTTCTCCGTGATCGCCCGAAGCCCGGTGAGGAGGTTGAACGCGACGCCTTCCAGAACGGCACGGGTGAGGTTGGCGGGCCCGTGGTGTCGGGCGAGGCCGGCGAAGACGGCGCGCGCAGCCGGGTTCCAGTACGGCGACCTCTCCCCCAGCAGGTGGGGAAGAAAGTAGAGACCGTCTTCGCTGGCGGTCACCTGCGCCGCGGAGTCGAGCAGCGTGGTGTACCGATCGGACCGATCATGGTCGGGCACAAGCGTGTCGACCACCCATTCCAGGGATGCGCCACCGGCCTGCATGGTGGCGGTCGGGACGTACTGACCGGGGATGACGTGGTTGAACGTCATGCTGCGCATCCGGGGATCCAGCAGGGGCGCGCTGGCGGCCACTGAAACCCACGATGACGAACCAAGGTAGGCGTACGCGCCGGACGTCGCGTCGGTGATCCCTGCTCCGAGGGCACCCATCGGTCCGTCCCCGCCGCCCATCACCACCGGCGTGCCCGCCTTCATGCCGGTGACGGCTGCGGCCGCGGCCGTGACCTGGCCGATCACCTGGGTGGAGGCGACGATCTCGGGGAACAGGGTGCGGGGCAGACCGGCGGCGGCGAGCAGCTCGTCGGACCAGTCACCGCGGCCCTGGTCGAACGCGTTGGTGCTCGAGGCGTCGGACGGATCGGTGGCCAGCACCCCGGTCAGCCGGTAGGCGGCGAAGTCTTTGGCGTTCAGCACGATGCTGGCCCGGTCGAAGATCTCGGGTTCGTGCTCCCGGATCCACATGATCTTCGACAAGGAGTAGGTCGGGTTGAGCCGGTGTCCGGTGATCGCGTACCCGCGTTCCATGCCGACCCGCGCCACCAGCTGGGCGGCCTGTCTCGTCGAGCGGGTGTCGGCCCAGATGATCGCGGGCCGTACGGGATCTCCCGTGCCGTCGAGCAGCAGGGCGCCCATCATCTGACCGGAGAACGACACCGCCTCGATGCGGCCCGGATCCAGGTCCTGTTGGCCGATCAGGTCGCGCGTGGCCCGGCACAGGGCGACCCACCAGGCCTCGGCATCCTGCTCCGCTTTGCCCCGTGGCCCGAAGTCGGTGCCGTACGTGGCGGTGCAGGTGGCGACAACACGACCGGTGGCGTCGATCAGGGTGGCCTTGTCGCCGGTGGTTCCGAGGTCGTGGCTGATGATCACGCGGAGCTCCCGGCGACGTCGACCGGTGTGTAGCCGCGGTGGTCGGGGTTGGCTCGGATGGTGTATCCGTCGCCGTCGGCCACGACCAGGGACGCCATCCCGCCGGCCCGCTCGATGATCGCGTAGTCCTGGCCGGCGTCGGCGGCGTAGCAGAACAAGGTGCTGAAGCGGTCGGTGCCGACGTTGACACTGCGGTGCACCCAGTTGCCGGGGACGTAGACGGCACGTCCCGGTTCGACGTCGACCACCTCACTGCGGCCGTCGAGAGTCTCCAAGATCATCACCCCGTGTCCGGCCAGCCCGAGGTAGAGCTCCGACCGGTCCGAGATGGCGTGCAGATGTCCGCGGGTCATCGCATACTCGTCGCCGACCCGACCCGGCTCGAGCACGCTGATCCCGGTGATCAGCCCGCCCGGACCGTCCTCGGTGGTGCTGCTCTCGACCCAGTACACGGGGGACCCGTCGTCGGCGTCGAGCACGGCACCGTACGCGGCGGTGTCGCGGTAGGCGCCTACGAGATCGGCGAGCCGCTTCTCGTAGCGGCCGTTGCTGCCCTCCAGCTGTCCCACGTCGGGCCGTGGGGTCAAGATCACCGGCGGCGCCGGGGTGGTTGTCTGATCGTTCATGTCGTTTCTCCTGTTCCGCTCAACCAGTGGGCCGGGTTGGTGACCAACACCTGGTGCAGCAGCTCGGCCGACGTCTCCTGTGCCAGCCGCGGCAGCACCCGTTCCCCCAGGTACGCCATCCCGGGCATCCCGCCGTACCCCCGGTAGCGGGTGCGGCGGGCGACGTCACCCCCGAGCACGATCCGCTCCCCCGCGCCTTTCTCTGTCGCCGCACGCAGGCAGTCGATGATCACCGCGTCGGGCCAGCGCTGCGTGCGGGCGAACCCGTCGTAGCCGAGGTAGGCGCCGGCCGCGGCCAGCTCGGCGTGCAGACCAGGGTCGGGGTTGCGGTCCACGTGGGCCAGCACGACCGCGGCGGCCGGAACCCCGTGCCGGTCCAGAACCTCGAGCACCTCGAACGCCGCACTGCCATGCTCCAGGTGCACCATGACCGCTGCACCGGTTCGCTCATGGCAGAGGGCCACTGCGGCCAGCACGCGCCGCTCGAAGGGACTCATGCTCCAGTAGCCGATGCCGGCCTTGACCACCGCAGCACGGATCGGTTCGCCTGTCGGGCCGGACGCCACGACCGCAGGATCGGGTCCGTCGGCGGTCGGCAGGCCGTGGGTGACGTCGGCGCAGAACCGGTCGGCCAGGGCTGACTCACTCAGGGCGAGCAGCCAGTGGCCGACGCCGTAGTGCGGTTCGCGATGGGCGCCGGTCGTCGCCACCACCCGCAGCTCGGTGGCGGCGCTGATCCGGGCCACCGCCTCGGGCCGGCGACCGAGTCCGACGGGTGTGGCGTCGACCATCGTGTCGAAACCAGAACCTGCCAGCGACGCAGCCTCGGCCCTGCTGGACGACTCGTCGTCGAGCTCGTCTCCGAGCAGCAGCGGACTGACCTGGAACAGGTGCTCGTGGTAGTCGATGCGGCCGAGCTCGGCCAGCGGAATCCTCCCGAGCACGGTGCACACCGTGCCAGAGCTCTGCCGCTCGTTCATCGGAGATCCTCGTCCGGCGACGCCGCCCCGGACGGATGGTGCTGGACCTGGCGATGGCGCCGTGCTGTCTCGGGCATGGG